>JAUZQQ010000035.1 GCA_030950905.1 Mariprofundaceae bacterium | reverse complement strand
TCACCCGGTAAGATTCGAATATAATACTTGCGCATTTTACCAGAAATCGTACACAGCAACGTATGGTCATTTTCCAATTTTACCTTGAACATAGCGTTGGGAAGCTTTTCAATGACCTCACCAACCATCTCAATAATATCTTCTTTCGCCATATCACCTACCCTTAGTTAATTTCGCCAAGAGCCTGTTGAAGTCGAGAATAAATATCATCAAGATCACCTTCAGCATCCACACTGCGAAAAAGATCAGAACCTGAATAATAATCAAGCAATGGTGCTGTTTGTGTAACATACACCTTCAAACGTGATTCAATTACGTCTTCACAGTCATCATCACGTTGATAAAGTGTGCCGCCACAACGATCACAGCAGCCTTCTTTTTCGGGCGGCGAATGATGCCGATGAAATCCAAAACCGCAAGCAGAACATATTAATCGACCTGACAAACGCTCCACCAACACTGCTTTATTTGCCTGCATAAAAACAACACGATCAATTAAAACAGCATGTTTTGCAAGCATATCAACCAATGCCTCAGCCTGTACGACATTGCGTGGAAAACCATCCAAAACAAAGCCTTTTGCTGCATCATCTGCAACAATACGAGACTCAATCATACCAATGACCACAGCATCAGGAACCAATGCCCCAACATCCATGTAAGTCTTTGCTTTCAGCCCTAGATCGCTACCCTCTTTCACTTCAGAGCGTAGCAAATCGCCCATTGCTATGGGCAAAAATCCATAATCTTCCGATAAGCGCGTACCTTGCGTACCTTTGCCAACACCGGGGGGGCCAAACAGAATAATATTCACGATCAGCGACTTTTAAGGCGGGCTTTTTTCATCAAGCCTTCATACTGATGACTCATCAAATGCGCTTGAATTTGTGACATGGTATCCATTGTGACCACAACCACAATCAACAAGCTTGTACCACCAAAATAGAACGGCACAGACAACTTGCTGATCAATATCTCTGGCAACAAACAAACCAATGAGACATAGATTGCACCAACAACCGTAATTCTGGTTAATACATCATCAATATATTTCGCTGTTTTCTGTCCAGGTTTAATACCAGGAATAAAACCACCGTTCTTTTTCAAGTTATCCGCAGTTTCTTTGGGATTGAAAACAATCGCCGTATAAAAAAAGCAAAAGAACACAATAAGCCCAACAAACAAACTTAAATATAACCATTGCCCTGGTGCCATGAGTGCTGCCACATCGGCAAGCCATTCCATGCCTTCCACTTCTTTGGTGAACTGCGCAAATGTCGCGGGCAATAAAATCAAACTGGATGCAAAAATTGGTGGAATCACGCCCGCCGTATTTACTTTTAAGGGCAAGAAAGAGCTTTGACCACCATACTGGCGATTACCCACCTGTCGCTTGGCATACTGCACGGTAATGCGTCGCTGAGCCCGTTCAAACCAAACCACCACAGCGGTAACAGCAACCGCCATTAAAAACAAAGCAAGCACCAAAAACGGGGAATATTCACCGGTACTGGCCAGTTCCAATGTACCAAAAACAGCCGATGGTAAACCCGCCACAATACCTGCAAAAATAATCAATGATATACCATTGCCGATACCGCGCTCGGTAATTTGCTCACCCAGCCACATCAAAAAAACTGTACCACTGACCAAGGTAACAACGGTAATAAAACGGAACATCAATCCAGGGTCAACAACCACAGATTCACCATTAACTTGAAACGTTTCTAAGCCATAAGACATACCAATGCCTTGAAAGATTGCCAAACCAACCGTGCCATAACGGGTGTATTGGGTTATTTTTCGTCGCCCTGCTTCACCTTCTTTCTTAAGCTGCTCAAGCTTTGGTGATACCACGGTCATCAACTGAATGATAATAGCAGCAGAAATATAAGGCATAATACCAAGCGCGAAGATCGTCAAGCGGGACAATGCACCACCAGAGAACATATCAAACATGCCCAGCAAACTACCCCTGGCTTGGCTAAAGAATTGCGCCAACACATGAGCATCAATACCTGGAACTGGAATATGCGCGCCCAAGCGGTAGACGATCAACATGGCCAACACAAACAATATGCGTGCCTTCAGCTCAGGAATCTTGCCAATATTGCCAAGACCGCCCACACCTGATACTTGATTCATAGCTTATTCTGCTCCAGCCAAACGAACAGAACCACCAGCAGCAGCAACCTTTGCAGCAGCAGACTTAGAAGCGGCAGTCACACGAACATCCAACTTCACTGAAAGATCACCTTCTGCCAATAATTTCACAGGGTCAACAGCATTAGAAATCAAGCCTGCATCAAACAAGATGCCCGCATCAATGATGGTATCAGCATCAAATTTCACCAACTGTGCAATATTTACCACTTGAAAAAAAACTTTATTTCTCGAGGTAAACCCACGTTTGGGAAGACGGCGAATCAATGGCATTTGACCACCTTCAAAACCGCGCATTATTTTTCCGCCTGTACGAGACTTTTGACCTTTATGACCGCGTCCGCCCGTTTTTCCTTGACCACTGGCAACACCACAACCAAGACGTTTACGCTCACGGCGTGAACCCGTTGTTGCCTGAATTGAATTCAACTTCATTTTTAATTCCCTTTCAAGTATTGCATAGGAGTCAGTCAACCGACAATTTGAACCAAATGAGGAATTTTATTGACCATTCCACGAACGGATGCTGTATCTTCCAGCTCAACTTCTTGCTGCATACGGCGAAGACCAAGCCCTCGCAAACAAGCATTTTGTTTTTTATTGTACCCGATTCCGCTCTTTATTTGCCGAACCCGAATCGTTTGTTTTTCACTCATGAAATTCCCCAGCATTTAAAATGCAGACAATGCCAATAGCATCATCTGCTTCTATTATGATTTAGCCCGACGTGCCGCTACCTGATCAGGACTTTCCAATGTCTTTAAGCCATCAAATGTAGCACGAACCACATTAATAGCATTGCGAGAGCCTTGCATTTTGGTCAATACGTCACGAATACCTACAGCATCAAGTACCGCACGAACTGCAGAACCTGCAATCACGCCCGTGCCTTCACTGGCAGGTTTTAACAATACCCGTGATGCATCTTGCCGACCCGTTACAGGAAAATAAATCGTGCCGCCTTTACGAGGCACAAAAATCAACGACTTTCGCGCAATTTCTGTCGCTTTACGAATAGCTTCAGGCACTTCTTTTGCTTTTGCATGACCAAAACCAACATGACCATTACCATCGCCTACAACCATCAGGGCAGAAAACCCCATGCGACGACCGCCCGCAACAGTTTTAGCAACACGGTTGATGCCAATTAGTTTTTCATTCAGATCCAATTCATCTGCATTGATCATTTGTATAGCTCCTAAAACTTCAGACCAGCAGAACGTGCGCCTTCGGCAAAGGCTTTAACCCGTCCGTGGTAACGAAAAGAACCACGGTCAAATGCAACCTGTTCCACACCAGCAGCTTGTGCGCGTTCGGCAAGCAACTTACCAACCGCCTCGGCAGCCGCGCAGTTAGAACCACTGTCAATACCACCATCGAGGCTAGAAGCAGCCGCAAGCGTTTCACCCTTGGCATCATCAATTATTTGGCCATAAATATGACGCGCCGAGCGAAACACGCTCAAACGCAACATACCTGAGGCTTTAACCCGTGAACGCACACGGCGCGCACGACGAATTCTTGCATCGTTTTCATAACGCTTAGCAGACATATTATCCCCTTACGCCCTCTTGCCTTCTTTCATAATAACACGCTCATTCATATAACGTACCCCTTTGCCTTTGTACGGCTCTGGAGGACGGAAGGCGCGTACTTCTGCAGCTACTTGACCAACTTGTTGTTTGTCATAGCCTGAAATAGTTATCTTTGTTTGTTCGACATTTGCATCCACACCATCGGGCAAAATGTACTCAATAGGATGCGAAAAACCAAGCGCCAGAACCAACTTTCGTCCTTGCAACTGCGCTCGGTAGCCTACCCCGCGCAACTCCAAGATTTTACTGAATCCTTGGCTCACACCAACAATATTATTGGCGATCAATGAACGCACTAAGCCGAACAATGCATTGTTCTTTTTGCTTTTCACATCACTGCAAGAAACCTTTAAAACTGTGCCTTCTTGACTAACAGAAACAGTGGGGAATAAAGGTGATGCCATACTACCTTTTGCGCCTTTCACTATTATTTGATTCGCTTCAATGGTGACCGCTACGCCAGCAGGAATATCAATGGGTTGTTTACCGATACGTGACATACTCTACCTCAAAAGACCGTGCAAAGGACTTCGCCACCAACATTGGCTTGGCGTGCCTTTTTATCTGTCATCATGCCTTTGGATGTACTCACAACGGCAATACCATAACCATTTTTTACACGCGGAATTGCTGATGCATTGCGGTAAACACGACGACCAGGCTTAGACACACGGGTAATTTCACGAATAGCACCGCGACCATCATCATCAAATTTAAGAATCAGGCGGATATAGCGGCGACCTTTATAGTTGTAAGGTTTAGCACCAACCACATACCCTTCTTCTTTTAAGATTGTCGCAATGGCTACCAAGGTGCGGCTTGCACCCATTTCAATTTTTTCAATACCTGCTTGCTGTGCGTTACGAATACGTGTCAGCAAATCGGCAATTGGATCTGTCATCATATCACTATCTCCTTATTGCCCATCACCAACTCGATTTAACCATGCCTGGAATCTCACCCGCAAGTGCATGCTTACGCAGACAAATTCTACACATACCAAATTTACGGTATACGGAATGGGGACGACCACACAATTGACAGCGCGTATAAGCACGCACTTTAAATTTTGGTGTACGCGAAGCTTTCGCAATCAACGCTTTAGTTGCCATAGTTAAGCTCCTAAGAACGGAATGGCATGTTGAAAGCTTTCAACAGCGCACGCCCTTCGTCATTGGTGGTGGCAGATGTACAAATGGTAATATCCATACCACGAACTTTATCCACCTTATCGTATTCAATTTCAGGAAAAATAATCTGTTCTTTTAGACCCAGTGTATAGTTTCCACGCCCATCAAAAGACTTTGGAGATACGCCCCGAAAGTCACGGATACGCGGCAATGCAATATTCACCAGACGATCAAAAAATTCCCACATCTTTTCGCCGCGCAAGGTTACACGACAACCTACGGACATGCCTTCGCGCAACTTAAAGTTCGCAATGGATTTTTTGGCCTTGGTAATTATAGGTTTTTGCCCTGTAATTGTTGCCATATCAGCCGTTGCACCATCAAGAAGCTTGGCATTTGCTGATGCTTCACCAACACCCATATTAACCACAATCTTGGTGATCTTGGGAACCTGCATTGGATTTTTGTAACCAAATTCTTTGGTCAGCTCAGGTGCCACACGTGACTTGTAATCATTTTTTAAACGAGCCATTTATAACCCCTACCGATCCTGAACTTCGCCACATTTGCGGCAACGACGAACTTTACGTCCATCCTCCAATAGCTTGACACCCAAACGAACGCCAGATTGGCAATTGGGGCAAAAATATTGCACATTAGACAAAGCAATCGGTGCTTCTTTTTCCAAGATTCCACCTTTGCTGTTTGCGGACTGGCGCGTATGGCGTTTAACCATATTAACCTTAGAGATCAATACACGACCAGAAGTCGGCAGTATCTTGATAACCTTGCCACGCAATCCACGATCTCGTCCGGCAATCACCGTCACCTCGTCGTCACGGCGAATGCGAGTTTTCACTTCGGCAACCATTTCCATACTCCTTCGCTTACAATACTTCAGGGGCAAGAGAAATAATTCTCATGTATCCCTTGTTACGAAGTTCTCTTGTTACTGGACCAAAAATACGCGTACCAATAGGTTCGCCCTGTTTGGTTAGCAATACAGCGGCATTCTCATCAAATCGGATGGAGCTACCATCGGCACGACGAAATTCCTTGGCTGTACGAACCACAACAGCACGTTGAACTTCACCTTTTTTTACCTTGCCATTGGGAACTGCTTCTTTTACGGCCACTACAATTATGTCACCGACACTGGCATAACGGCGTTTTGAGCCGCCAAGAACCTTAATGCAAGCAACCTTCCTGGCACCAGAGTTATCTGCCACCTGCAGAACTGTTTCAGTTTGAATCATAAATCACCGCCTCACAATTGGTCGGCACGGGTGATGATATCAATCATCATCCACCGTTTACGACGTGAAATAGGCGTCGATTCAATAATGCGCACAGTATCGCCGATATTGCAATCATTGGTCTCATCATGCGCCATATATTTTTTATGCGAGCGAACGGTTTTGCGGTAGCGCGTGTGTAAAAAAGTACGTTCAACAGAAACAACGACTGTCTTATTACCTTTATTGCTAACCACCACGCCTTCTAGCTTGCGCTTATTACTCTTAACTTCAGACATGCTTACCTCTAATTACGGCGTTCAGACATAATCGTCTGAATACGGGCAATATCACGCTTAACTTGGCCGATACGCGCTGTGTTTGTAATCTGAACGGTTGCTTTTTGAAAACGAAGTTTCAAATGCTCTGCAGCCAACTCTTCAAGTTGCTCTTGCAACTTGGTCTCATCTTTAGAACGCAAATCAGATACTTTCATCGTCCAACTCCGCGCATAACAATTTTGGTGCGAATCGGCAACTTGGCGGCGGCACGTTCAAGTGCACCTCGCGCCAATGTTTCATCAACACCATCCATCTCATACAAAATACGTCCAGCCTTTACGGCGGCCACCCAAAACTCAGGCGATCCTTTACCACTGCCCATGCGTACTTCAGCGGGTTTCTTGGACACAGGAAGATCAGGAAACATGCGAATCCAGATACGTCCTTGACGTTTAATATGGCGGGTCATGGCAATACGGGCAGCTTCAATTTGACGCGCCGTAATCCGACCTGGTTCCATAGCTTTTAGCCCAATTTCACCAAAATTAAGCGATGCTCCACGTGGTGATTTACCACGGATGCGTCGCAATTCTTTATGGTGTTTGCGCCAGCGAATTTTCTTTGGTTGTAACATAACTACTCGGCCTTGCGTCAGCTATTTCTTATTTTGGGCATTATCACCCAGCTTTTCGCCGTTGAATACCCATACTTTAACACCAACAATACCGTAGGTGGTTTTCGCTTCGGAAAAACCGTAGCCAATATCCGCCCGCAAGGTATGCAGCGGAACCCGCCCTTCACGGTACCATTCCATTCGTGCAATATCAGCACCACCCAATCGACCAGAGCAGTTAATACGCACACCCTTTGCCCCCATGCGCATCGCACCTTGAACCGCACGTTTCATTGCACGGCGGTAAGAAATACGACGTTCAAGCTGCATGGCGATATTCTCAGCCACCAACTGGGCTTCCGCCTCAGGACGACGCACTTCAACGATATAAATTTGAACATCGCGTGATGTACGACGGATCAATTCGCGCCGAAGTCCCTCGATTTCAGAACCTTTTTTACCAATCACTACGCCAGGTCTTGCTGTATGAACACTGATTTTAATCTTATCAGTTGGACGCTCAATCACAATGCGTGAGACATGCGCATGTTTTAAGCGAGCCTTCACATAGGTACGAAGTTCAATGTCTTGACGCAATTGCGCGCCAAAATTCTTTTCAGCATACCAGATTGATTCCCAGCCGCGACTGATTCCAACCCTGAAACCAAGTGGGTGTACTTTCTGCCCCATCAACGAACTCCCTTAACTAACTTGACGAACAGCAATCAATACATGACTGCGGCGGTGAAAACGTTTGCGCATTCGACCCATACCTTTGGGGCGAAAACGCTTCAAAGTCTGGCCTTCATCGACGCTCGCCGTTGATACAATCAAGTGATCTACATCAAGATCATTGTTTTGTTCAGCATTGGCAATCGCTGATTTCAGAACTTTTTCGACAATTCTGGCGGCTTTTTTTGGTGATAATTCCAACACAGCCAAAGCGCGACTAACGGGCAGCCCACGAACAGCATCCACGATAAGACGCACTTTCTGAGCACTCATTTGTGCGTCTCTATGTAGCGCGCGTACTTCTTCGCTCATTTCATGCTACCTCTTCTTTCTCACTTTTTTATCAGCACCATGACCATAATAAGTCCGCGTTGGCGAAAATTCACCAAGCTTATGGCCCACCATATTTTCTGTAACAAACACAGGAATAAACCTGTTACCATTATGAACCGCGAAGTTCAAGCCTACAAATTCAGGTGTAATCGTAGAACGACGCGACCATGTTTTAAGTACGGTCTTTTTACCTTCAGCAATATAACGAGACACCTTTTTCTGCAAAGATGGCTCAATATAAGGGCCTTTTTTAAGCGAACGTGCCATGGTCTATCCTCACTTCTGGCTCCGGCGACGAACGATGTCACGGCTGGAAGCCTTATTCTTCTTGCGTGTCTTATGACCTTTCGTAGGTACACCCCAAGGGGTCACAGGGTGACGGCCACCTGAAGTTCGCCCTTCACCACCGCCGTGCGGATGATCAACAGGGTTCATCGCCACACCACGAACGTGGGGGCGTACACCCTGCCAGCGTGAACGGCCAGCTTTACCTACCTTAGCATTCGAATGGTCGGCATTACCAACAATACCAATCGAAGCTATGCAGCGAATATCAACACGTCTGAATTCACCAGATGGAAGTTTAAGAATGGCCTTGCCGCCTTCTTTACCCATCAATTGTATGCCAGCACCTGCACTGCGAGCCATTTGGCCACCTTTACCAGGTTTCATCTCAATATTGTGTAACATAGTACCCACACGAATATTGCTGATCGGAAGCGCATTGCCAGGCTTGATCTCTGCATCTGCCCCAGACATCACCACGTCACCAGGACGCAGACCTTGTGGAGCCAGAATGTACCGCTTATCGCCATTGCTAAATACAACAAGAGCAATATGCGCCGTACGATTGGGATCATACTCAAGGCGCGACACTATACCTTCAATTCCATGATTGTCACGCTTAAAGTCAAGGTCGCGCAATAAACGCTTGTGTCCGCCACCAATATGACGGGCAGTCATCCGACCATTGTTGTTACGCCCACCTGTTTTCATTGCCCCGCGCGTCAACGCTTTTAATGGTCCACCCTTGTGTAACCCTGGGGTTACTGCCGCAACACGACCGCGAGAACCATTAGTATTGGGCTTTAATGCTTTCAATGCCATGATTTATGCCTCTTCTTCTGGATCAATGGATTGACCTTCAGCAAGACGTACAACCGCTTTACGGTAACCAGGGCGTTTACCCACATGCGCACCACGTCGGCGTTCTTTTCCTGGAATGGTAATCACTTGAATTTTTTCTACTTTAACTTCAAAAATAGTTTCTACGGCTTGTTTGACATCAGCCTTGCTTGCACGCTTGGCAATTTTAAAAACATATTGATTGTTTTCTGCTTTAGCACCATAGCTTTTTTCTGTAATCACAGGAAAAAGAAGGATGTTCATATCTTTATAGTTGGCACTCATGACAGGTTACCTTCCACTTTTTCAAGCGCAGCCTCAGTCAATACCACACGATCAAATTTCATTAAATCATGCAAATTCACTTGACCATCAAGAACCACTTTAACACCAACCAAGTTGCGCGCTGATAATTCAATCTCACGGGTAAGTTCACTTACCACATACAGGGCTGAAGGGGTTGCCAAAGCAGTGGTTACATCAATAAATGATTTTGTTTTTATCGCGGGTAAATCCAAGGTATTTAAAACCATGATACGCCCATTACGAAGTGCATCAGATAGCACCATACGCACGGCCAAACGACGCTCTTTGCGATTCACTCGGCTAGCAAACGATGATTCGCCTTTAGGCCCATGTGCCACGCCACCATGCCGCCATTGTGCAGAACGGGTAGAACCCTGTCTGGCACGACCTGTACCTTTTTGTTTCCATGGTTTTCTACCACCACCTGAAACATTACCTCGCGTTTTACTTTTTGCTGTACCAGCACGTTGTGCCAAAGCAAGCGATGCATAAACACGATGCACATAACCCGTATCGATGGCCACATCAAACACAGCGGCATTCAATTCACGAGAGCCAACGACTTCGTTTTTTTGGTTGACGATATTAAGTTCTGCCATATTACGCTCCCTTGATTGCGGGACGAATTTCAATCAAACCCTGTTTCGCACCAGGCACTGCACCACGCACCAAAATGCGATTTTGTTCAGCATCCACACGAATCACCTCAAGGTTTTGCACGGTTGCCCGAGCAGCACCATGATGACCCGGCATTTTCTTGCCGGGAAATACACGACCTGGCCATTGGCATTGGCCTGTCGAACCCATTTGACGGTGTGTTTTTTCTGCACCATGGGTTGCACGCCCACCTGCAAAATCGTAACGTTTCATCACACCCGTAAAACCACGGCCTTTGGATATGCCTGATACATCAACTTTTTGACCTGCTTCAAACATGCTAGCATCCAAGGTTTGACCCAGTTCAAATTCTGCGCTTGCAGCAATGCGAAATTCTTTCATCGCACCCATTTCTTCTTGGCCTTGCTTGGCATAATGGCCTTGGACAGCACGACTGGAACCTTTTTTTGCTGCACCATAACCAACCTGAACAGCATCATAACCGTCACGATCGGCCGTTCTGCGGGCAATCACCTTGCAGGCTTCAATATTTAATACGGTGACAGGAACAGCCGAACCATCTTCGGCAAAAATTTGCGTCATCCCCGCTTTACGGGCAATCAAACCACACATGATTTTCTCCTGCTACAGCTTGATTTCGACATCGACACCTGATGGAAGGTTTAACTTCATCAGGGCATCCACCGTTTGTGGGGTGGGACGGTCGATATCAAGCAAGCGTTTATGGGTACGAATCTCGAATTGTTCACGAGAGTCTTTGTATTTATGCGGTGAACGAATCACGCAAAACTTACGAATACGGGTGGGAATGGGAATAGGCCCACGAACCACTGCGCCCGTACGTTTGGCCGTCGCGACAATATCTTCCGCACTCTTATCAAGAATACGGTGATCAAATGCCTTCAGGCGAATTCGGATACTTTGAGTTGCCATATGAAATCGGCTCCTTTATTCGCTAATTTCAGTTACAAGACCAGCGCCCACGGTGCGGCCGCCTTCACGAATTGCAAAACGCAATCCTTTATCCATCGCAATCGGGGTAATTAAAGTAACGTCCATGGAGACATTGTCACCAGGCATCACCATTTCCGTGCCTTCAGGC
>JAUZQQ010000034.1 GCA_030950905.1 Mariprofundaceae bacterium | reverse complement strand
TACACTGGCCGTGGTTGGCGGCGGCAAGACACGGTGGTATTGAAGCCATGGTCTGCCAATAGCACGGTACAGATGGGCGGTAAAGCTGCCACTGATGACATGAATATTGCAGTCTTTCGTGAAGCCAGTGATCACGCTTTTATCTTTTTACCTGATGGGGTGAAAACGATCAAACGGCTGCCTTACCGTGGTCTGCAAGATGGCCATGGTGATGCATATTTTAATGATTCACCGTCAAGACGGATACGTTTGCTCATGACCTTGGATCATTCTCGCAATACTTTTGTAACACTTGCCCCTCCCAACTTGCATGAATCAGAAACAAGGAATATTCCATCGGCAGTTGTTGCATGGGTGAAAACCGTGTTGGGCAATAATCATGCCCCCAATCAAGCCAGTATGCTTGCATTGCGTGAGGCATTGTTGCAATGGGACTATGATTTAAACGTGCGCTTGGATGATGATCATCCGATTGCCTCCTTTATACAAAACAGGCGTGGTCATTGTGAATTGTTTGCTACCACCCTTGCCCTTGCAGCACGCAGTATTGGTCTTGCTGCGCGGGTGGTAAATGGTTATTATGGTGGTGAATGGAATGAAACGGGGCAGTTTATAATCATGCGCCAGCAAGAAGCCCACAGTTGGACAGAAGTATGGCTTGACGGTCGTTGGCAAGCCATGGATGCCACACCGCCGAGTCGTTGGAATTTATCTGCCGTTCGTTTCCCCGCTTTTGATGATGTTTGGGAAAGTATCCGCCTTCAGTGGTACCGTTATGTGTTGGAATTTGAAAACGACGATCGCAGGGCGTTTTTTAACCAATTAATCCAATGGTTTCGAGCCTCATTACCACGCTTGATTTTTTGGGCGACTCTATTGTTTAGTGTATGGTGGGCATGGCAGTTATGGCTGCAACGCAGGTCGGTACAACGCTTTCAATGGCAATTGCGCATGGTTGATCGTTGGTTGCGCTACCATGGAATAAACCGTCAACCTTGGCAAGTGATTCGCCACCTTAAAAAGCCAAATGCATTGGATGATGAATTATGGCAGCAATGGTTGCAAGACTGGGAGTCTCAGTGCTACCACCCTCAGCATACGCCATGGACAGCCCGCAAATTACGCGGGCGTTTAAAAGAACTTGATGCTGCCATTAAATCCGTTCATATAAACCAATAGCATGACGACCCCAAGCCACCTGCTTGCCCATAACGCCCGTTGTTTGGGTATACGAAAAGCTTGAACCACAGGGCAGCATGACCAATTGCGTGCCACTTGGCTTGCCGCAACATAAGATAATTGCTCCATGGTCACAACCAATTGGTGTAACACTGTGGGCAGTTGTCGTATTTTACTGCCTTGTTCTCGCCATTGTTGGGCGTGTTGTTTTATTGCCCCTTGAATACCGCGCATAATCGCTGGAAACAAGCGTATGTATATCGGCATCAATCGTTTTGTATGAGCATTAAATGCTGCCAAGCGCATCAAAACATGCAATGATAACAAACGACTAAACAGCATCGCCGAGAGGTATAAAGCTGCCAAGTGTAATGCCAGCCAACTTCCCCGTGATAACCCTTCGTAGGTGAAAGGCCAACCAGGCATCAAAAATGCACCGGGGGTGAAAACAGCATGCAGCACCACAATAGGCAACAACAACCAACGCAACAAACGCCATGCCTGCCACAATACGCTCGCTCCCGCATCGGTATAACAAAGCAACAAGGCAGCGAGTAAGGCATGAAATACAGTCCATTCAAATTGTTGGTTCCATGCTACCCACAATAAATAGGCTGCTGCGATGGCGCTGATCATTGTTTCCCCTTTTTTGCCTGTATAGCCTAGCGTCAACTTTATTCTTTGCGAGCAACCATGTCTTCATTTTCCCTTAAATCATCAAGCATTCGTTGGTTATTGCCCTTGTATGCCATGGCGGGTGTTACCGCATTGGCCTATGAGGTATTGTGGTCGCGTATGCTGGGCATTCTATTTGGTGCTAGCAATACTGCGGTGGTGATCACCGTTTCTGCCTTTATGTTGGGCTTGGGTCTAGGAAGTGTATTGGGGGCAAAAACACAGCGCTTCCAAACATTCCGCCCATTGCTTACTGCATTGGCAGTGATTGAGGCCATCGTTGCCATTTATGCTTTGTTATTACCATGGTTATCTGCGCAATTGTTTACTTGGGGGGCATGGTTGGGGACATGGGACGCTGTAGCCACACATGGTTTGGCCGCATTGATGTTGTTGGTACCAGCCATGCTGTTGGGTTTTGCCTTTCCATTGGCTATTCGTGCGGGTGCTGGCTGCGGCATATCCCTTCATCGTTTGTATGGTTGGAATGCCGCAGGTGGTGCATTGGGCGCATTGCTGCCCGTATTTTTATTGCCCGTACTGGGCTGGAGCAGTGCCTTACAAAGTGTCGCCTTGATGGGATTATTGCTTGCTGCTAGCTTTTTTATACTGGCACGAAAACATCTTGCCACTGATCTACCACAAAAAGCAAACGCCCTTCTACGTCCCCCGTTATGGCATTTGCTGAACTATGCAGGCATTGGTGCGGGTGCGTTGATGTTAGAGATTGTTTGGATTCGCATGTACGGTATGATCTTGTTGCGCACAGAATATGTTATGGCGATGATTTTGGCTGTTTTTTTGGTGGGTATTGGCTGGGGAAGTTTAATTGCGGGGCGACTACCTCGGCAAATGGCGTTGCGTTTGATGCCAATTTTGTTAGGAATGGCTGCTTTTCTTGGTTTATTCTTGCTGCCAACAACAAGCCAATGGGTTCATGCTTGGCAGTTTGATTCATTATTCATGGCATTGTTGGCACAAGCTGCTTTGTTGGCACTGTTTACGTTGCCTGTGACTGTGATTTTAGGTGCGTGGCTGCCCCTATTGATCCACCACGGAAATAAGGAAAATAAGCACTGGGATGGCGCATGGTTGTACGGTATCAACAGTATCGGCGCATGTTTTGGTGGCATGCTCGCTGGCTTTGTTCTCATTCCGCTTTATGGCAGTGTTATGTGTTGGTTGCTGGCAGTTTTACTGATTGTTTTATGTGCTTGCCATTGGGGCGACTACCGTTGGCAACGAATGCTGCTGTTGCTGATCTTGTTCTTGCCATTCATGATCTGGAATAGCGCGTTCCCATCGGTATCATCGTTGTTATCGGGGGAATTCGCAAAGACTGAAGACCTGATGGTTTATGAAGATGCATTGTCCATCACCCATGTGGTAAAACAAAGCAATGGCCAACGTATTTTGCTCGCTGATTTGCAACGACTTGATGCCTCGACCGAAGCAACAGCCGTTGCAGTGCAACGCAATGAGGCACGCTTGCCCATGCTGTTGCATGGCGCAGCAAAACAGGTTTTGTTTCTGGGTTTAGGCACAGGCATTACGGCATCGGCAGCATTGCCATGGCCGATGGTGAAGATTACCGCTGTTGAGTTATCAGCGGGTGCAATTAAAGCCGCAAAACATTATTTTACCTTATCAAACCATAATGTTGCAAAACATATTAGCATTATTCAAGACGATGCGCGGCGTTTTCTTATGCGGCCATCAGCCCATGATTATGATGTTATTGTTGGTGATTTGTTTCACCCAGATTTGGTTGGGCGGGGGCAATTGTTGTCGGTACAACAGTTTCAACGCGCCCGCGACCATTTGCGTGCCGATGGTTTGTTTTGCCAGTGGCTGGCGTTAAATCAATTTGACCCAAGCAGCCTTGCTATTGTGTTGCGTAGTTTTGCACATGTTTTCCCCAACAATGCAATATTTGTCGACGGCTTTCGTTTGGCCATGGTTGGTTATATTGGCGAAGCAGCCAAGGCAGAAAAAATAGTGCAAGCATCGCAATTGTTGGATGATGCAACAAAGAATAAATCGCTTGGTGGCGAAAGCGTGTGGACATGGTTAAGCCGTTACCAAGGCAGTGTACCGTCAATACTTGCCAACACACAAGGCCGTGTACAAGATGAGTGGTGGCCTGTGATTGAATACATATTACCAAGAATCCACCATAATAACAGCACATTGCCTGCTGTATTGGCGAAAATTTTAAAAACCCGACCCACGCTTACAAAAGCTATAACCTATTGGCAAATACCGCCACAAAAAAAATATATATTTAAACGCGCATGGGCAGCAACAGCACTAACCATGCGTGGGCAACTTGCTGAATTATCACCATCATCGGCATCCACACCCGATGCCATGCGTTTGTTTATGCTCGCCCATCAGGCAGCACCAGACAACCGCTGGTCAGGCTTTGCCGTGGCTGATGCTATGTTTGCCAGCTTGTCATCTGGCGCACCAGCGGGCATGCGTATGGAAGTTGCCCTAAAGCGCATTTTGACTGTTCGCCCAGACCATGTGCAAGCATTGGTTCGTTTATGTGAGATCAAAAAACATCAAGGTGATGATGAAATATTCCACCAATGTGAACAACGCTTGCATCAAGTGAGCCCTTATTTGCTGATCAAGATGTGACTTCTTAAATAGTCCGGGGCAGGGCAATTGCATCAAAAGACTATTTGATAACAGTGTGTTATAAATTTGACACCCCCATATCTTTACTGTTCACGGCTATATATGGAAGCTGTAAAATATAAGTGATTGTTAAATATAGATATTTTGATGCAATCGCCCTGGGGCACGGGACAGTTTCAACATGATTTTGCGACATAGCCTATTTAATTCCCGTTCTTTATGCGACCGGTTACCACTCAACTCTATTTCTGCCGTTATTTTTCGCCTTGTAGCACATCTCATCCACCCGTTTGGTCATGCGGATGGCATCATCACCTTCAATAAACTCAGTTACGCCAAAACTGGCCGTAATCACTCCTGCCGTAGGAAATGAATGCTTCTTTACTGCTCTGCGTAACTTTTCTGCCACCGTTTTGGCAGCAGCCAAATCAGTATCGGAACAAACAATCAAAAACTCTTCGCCACCCCAACGCCCTGCCAAATCGGCGTTTCTAATGTTTAGCTTTACCAATTCGGCGATGCCAACCAGCACGTCATCACCAATTTGATGGCCAAATGTATCATTGACTGATTTAAAATGGTCAATATCGAACATGATAAGAGAGCATTGGTGGCTATAACGGCTTGCCCTGCTTAACTCATGGGAGATTGTCTGATCTAACCTGCGTCGATTGGATAAACCAGTCAAGGCATCGGTGGCCGCTACTTCTTCTAGTTGCTTGTTTGCATCATGTAGTTCTTTTGTGCGATCATAAACTCTTTTTTCCAGATCAACATTTAGTTGATTTAATTTTTGTGTTAAGTGGAGGTTGTCCTGCTCCCTGTTGTATAGTTCTTTCATTAAATCAGCAAAATCATTTGCTAACTTTTGAAGCTCTAGGTAGCGAGTGAAAACCCTTGGGTCAACCCCAAATCCATCCTTGCGAATTGAACTGCTGATTTGTGATAAGGCCTTGATGGGGCGAACCATTGTATGAGCCAACCAGGTTGCTAAGGCCACCAGCAATATAGCAAATAGAAATGAGTAAATTAAATACTTATTTCGTTTTTCCATTAGTTCACCCAATAGGCTCTCTTCTGAGAGGTTGAGGCCAATGATCCAGGGCCAGTTTGGGTTATTCAAGTGGGAAAATAATGCGTAATATTTTTCCCCTTTGATCGAAAAAGAGAAAAATTCATGCCCCATCAATAATATTTTCTCTAGCGGGGTAGATAAACTGGCGATGGATTGCTGGATGACAGGATCCTGAAGGTCGTAGATGCTGGGCAGATCATCTTTTTTCTTTCGGGATGGAAAGGTACTGTCAGAAAAGCTTGAGGAAGCAATGACTTTGCCTTTCTTGCTTATGATAAAGGAGGAGGTTCCTTCACCTAAATTCCTGAGAAGGTCAGAAATACCGTAGATATCCAAATCAATACCCACCACAATACTTTTCATGCCGTGTGAGAGATACCCAGGGCTAGCCACTGTGATCCCCGGTTTTCGCGAGCTGTTAAACAAATAAGGATCAGTCCAAATTGTTTGCCTCGTTTCTATAGCCTTACGATACCAAGGTCGGGTTCGTGGGTCGTAGGCTAATTTTACATTATCCTCCTGTTTGATTATTTCAAACTTGTCATTGCGCCATGTTTTATTAACAAATCGATGTCCTCTCTTATGGGTGATCCGAAATGTAATAAATTCACCAGCGACCTTCCACTTTCCACGTTTAACATAAACAAAATCCCCATTATCAACTCCTATATACGCACCAGAAAAGCTGGGTAGGAGTAATATTTGTTGATAAAGAGAATGCTCAAGGAATTTGGAATCATGTAATGACAAACGGCCAACTGAAAATTGATTGACTGTCATTTCAACGGAGGACTGAGCTAAGAAAAGATCCCGTTTTATCCTCTCAATCACTACGGCTGATTTTTTATTTATAGCTTCATGTAGATAGCTTCGCAACATATTTTCACTTGAAATATACGAGAACGACAAGAGCATCATAACGATAATAAAAAGAAAAGTGGCAAGGCCAGTTACAAAAGCAACGCTGATTGAAATTTTCATAATGATAAAGGCTTAATGTTCAGGTTTTTGCAAGTGAGCCAGTAATCTTTTTTTATGGAAGCATATAACATATTTATTATAAACAATGGGTTACAGGTAGTCCTCTTTTTTGTAACAGTTAAGCACCCACTATTTTTCAGCCGTTTTTAGGCTGTTGAACCTGATTTGGTTCCAAAATCAGCCTAAGAAAACCAAATAAAACCAAATAAAGCTAAATAAGCTGGATTCGATGGCTGTTTCATCCATCTGCTTAACTCTTACCTTTTTTGACCTTCTTAGCAAAGGAAGATCTCCAACTTTCCCTAAAAGCCATGTAAATGGGTCGGAGAATTTTCACCTAGGCAAACGTGATGCAGCTGTTGAACCATCGCTATTGTTCGGGTCAGTGCCCGGGTCAGTGACAATCAGGTCAGGGTCAGGGTCAGGGTCAGTGTTGACAATTGGGTGTTTTGAAGCATTGTTCATCTTATGCCACGTAAAGTCCGGGTCAGTGTTGACAATTGCTGTTTATAACGGATTCTGTTGGTCGTATAACCCATTGATATATTTAAAGGTCTTCATGAATACGGCGACTCTGGCATATGCCGATAGGGCACGGTGTATCATACAATCCATTCTTTTATGCTGCCAAATGACTTCAAAACGTTGGGATTACTACCAACAGAATCCGTTACAATCAGGACAATTGGGTGTTTTTGTCCGGGTCAGGAGATATTGATTGCCGTTTGTAATGAGTTTGGCGTGAAACGTTCTTTGATATACGAACCGGGAAATGGCAAGCCATGTTCAGAGCTCAGGGCTATGGCAGCTTTGATTATTC
>JAUZQQ010000033.1 GCA_030950905.1 Mariprofundaceae bacterium | reverse complement strand
AAGTCGTCAAGTTATTCCAAGCGTTATTAATCCCCGTACCTATGGAGTCTTTATGCCATCTTGGCGCATCTTTTTAACGAGGCCTTGGCTACTTGCTGGCTTGCCATTGCTGTTTTTTCCTTTTATGATCAATGTGCGGGTGTTTCCATTTATTGCCCCCAATGAAGAGCCAAAGTGGATCTTGTTGATGGCATGCTTCCTGTTTATTGCGATCATGTTTGCCTTAATTTTATGGTTTCGCCGCGAACCCATCAAGCTTCGTTTTCATTGGTCTGTTTTTGCCTTGATTGGTTTTTATACCTTGTTGTTCGTGGGTATTTGGTTGGGGCCTAATACCACCGAAGGCATGATTCGTTTTGCTTTTTGGATGGCGTGTTTGACGGTGTGGTTGGCAGCAGTGTATGGGCAGCGCACATTGCCTCATTATATGGATGGCGTTTGTTGGTTGGTCAGCCTGGGTTCATTGGTGTTTTCTATACGCTATTGGTTTGGTTATATTGACTACAGCAAACCCCATTACAATATTTCAGTGCTTTTCTCCCCCATTGGCCATATCAACTTCACGGGTGATGTCTTGGTTGTTTTGGTTCCTGTGATTGCTTGGATGTTGGGGTATTACAAGCAGCCTGTGTTGCGTTTATTGAACTGGGTGTCCCTTGTTAGCATGTTGACCATGTTGCTTGTGGCCTCCAGTCGTGGCGCATTGGGTGGCATGGCAGCGGGCGCATTGGTGTTTGCCGTCATTGCCCTGCGCCACCATAAACTCCCTGTGTTGTTGATTGGATCAGCCATCCTTGTTTCAGTCATTGTATTATTGAACTGGGTGTCCCTTGTTAGCATGTTGACTATGTTGCTTGTGGCCTCCAGTCCTGGCGCATTGGGAGGCATGGCAGCGGGCGCATTGGTGTTTGCCGTCATTGCCCTGCGCCACCATAAACTTGTACGACAAACGGCTTGGTTAGTCTTTGAACATTATTTCCCTGTGTTGTTGATTGGATCAGCCATGCTTGTTTCAGTCATTGTATATTACCAACTGCCATTTCATTACCGTGATTTGGCGCGTGTTTCTGCGACCTTTAGAGCATCAGCTGACATCCAGCCTGGTAATTTAACCCCTGATGTTCCGCAGCCACCGCTTGCTGAAATATGGGATCAATTGCGCCCTGTATTGGGTACACGAACGCCTATTTATGCATCGTCTTCTGCCATGATTGCTGATGCGCCATGGCTGGGGCAAGGAACAGGAAATTTTTTCACTGTATACCCAGCTTACAGCAATCACTTTCCTGATTTTCGTGATCCATTGAGTTCTGCGCGAACATTCACCACCAACCCACACAATGCTATATTGCAAATAACGACCCAAAATGGTTTTATTGCATTGTTCTTGTTTACGTCCTTGCTGCTATTGTTTTGGTTTCGCTTGATGGCAAAGCTATGGCGAGAATGGAACCCATGGCATGCAAGTGGTGTTATGGCGATTACAGCAGCATTGTTTGATGCCATGTTTAACCATGTTTTTTTCAACCCTGCAAGCATGTTTGTTTTTGCTTTTTTTGGTGCATTATGGTGGGGCAGCATGGCTGTATTGCCAGCAACAAAAAACATCACATTAAACCTTGGACGTGTATGGGCGCGCCCTTTAACTGTTGGGGTAATGGTGTTTGCCTTGCTGTTGTGTGTTTGGCCTGCCCGTTGGGCAGTATCAGAGTATTACGCAGGTGAAGGTATGATGTATATGCGTTACCCAGTGATTGCCGCGCAAAAAAACAGCATCGCCTATGACTGGGATAAAGACAATTTTCGGGCATTGTTTGGTGTCGCTCAGGCGGCGTATCAAGAAAAACGCTTTGCTGATGCGGTTGCTTACTTAAAACATTTTGAAAAAATTTATCCCTACAATGCACCTGCATTAAATATGCTGGCCGCTGCCTACATACTGACCGGTGATTATACCCATGCCAAAGCAACCTTGGAGCGAACCTTGGCAACGCTGCCAGACTTTGAGATGGCACAGCAAAACTTACAACGGGTTAATGCAGCATTGCAACAACGCAGTCTGCAATTACAACGCCAAAAAATAGCCGCGCAACAACGCACAAGTCAACAACTTGCGCTGCCACGGTGAACAAGCGAACGGATCAAGGAATTATTCTCGCGGCTGGACTCGGAACGCGATTAAACTGGTTAACCCGTACGCGCCCCAAAGCATTGATGCCCATTGCTGGTGTTCCTGTGATCATTTGGGTTATTCGGCGGATGGTCGCAGCAGGCATAAGACACATTGCCATCAATATTCACCATCACGCAGATTTGTTGCAATCAACCTTGGGTGATGGCGAGAAGTTTGGTGTGCGCTTGTATTACAGCATCGAGCAGCACTTGCTTGATTCAGGTGGTGGTGCGCATCAAGCCATGTTGTGTTTGCCTTCTGTTTCCCCTGTGTTGGTACACAATGCTGACATTGTATCGAGCATTGATTTGCACGCCTTGCAACAAAAGAATGCAGCTTGCGTACTGGCCGTGGTAAAAAACCCGCCGCATCATGCAACAGGGGATTTCACGTTACAGCAAGGGCTTCTTGGTCTTAATCATGGTCTTCGTTACACTTTTTCTGGCGTGTCTTATTGGCAGCCTGAGCTTATTCTTTCAGGCCGACTTGGAACGCGCTTTTCATTGTTACAATCAATCCATGCGCAAATTCATCGGGGAAAATGTGCTGGTTTTTTTCACCCTGGTTCATGGTTTGATATTGGTCGACCTGCCGATTGGATTCAAGCGTCTAAATATGCAAGCACTGCTTGACCGTGGCAACCATGTGAAAGGTATTGTTTTCTTTTTGTTGGTCATGGCTATACCTTCAACAATATACGCTGAAGTTTACCAATATATTGATCCCCATGGGCGTATTTATTTTACCGACCAAAAACAAGACAAAACCTATCATTTGGTGGCCAAGCTGTATTTTGAAAACAATGACGTTAGGCATCGTCCAAGTTTTGATGTGGCACAGTTTCGCGCCAATCGAAAAAAGTTCATGCCATTGATTAAAAAAATGGCAGCCCGTTATGACTTACCTTTTGAACTGGTGCAGGCCGTTGTTCATGTAGAATCTTCCTATGACCCACGGGCAGAATCATCATCAGGTTGCATTGGTCTAATGCAGCTCAAGCCATCAACAGCACGTCGTTATGGTGTAAACAACGCATGGCCTGTTGAAGACAATGTTCGTGCTGGCTCTCATTATTTGCGCGATTTGATTGATATGTTTGATGGCGATATTCGGCTTGCTTTGGCAGGTTACAACGCAGGAGAAAATGCAGTACTGCGAAACAATCGACAAATCCCCAACTACCCCGAAACCAAGCGATATGTAAAAAAAGTCATCCATCATTACCGTCGATTATCGAAAAAAAATTAAGCCGCGAACAGTATCCGTTCACAACAATAAATCGTGCAATGCCTTTCCAGGGTCTGGTTGACGCATCAGCGATTCTCCGACAAGAAAAGCATGAACACCTGCTTTATTCATCCGTGCAATATCATCTGCATGGTGAATGCCAGATTCAGCAGTAACGCTTGCTTCCGCTGGGCAGTGTGGCAACAAATCCACAGTGGTTTGTAAATCAACGGTGAAGGTATGCAAGTTGCGGTTATTGATGCCTATTAACTTGCTGGCTGGCAAGTATTCTAGCACCCGATCCAGCTCTTCTCGGTTATGCACTTCGGGCAATATATCCAGCTTAAATTCTTCAGCTACAGCGGCCAACTCTTGTAACAAATAATCATCCAGCATGGCCATGATCAATAAGACTGCATCGGCACCCATGGCCGCAGATTCGATCACTTGGTAGGGATCGAGCATAAAATCTTTGCGGATCATGGGGATGATCACGGCATTCCGAATGGCACGAAAGTGATCATCATGCCCTTGAAAAAACGCCATGTCGGTCAATACCGACAAACAACAAGCACCATGCTCGACATAACGGCTGGCAATCCACACGGGGTCAAAATCGGCACGAATAATGCCTTTGGAGGGTGATGCTTTTTTGATTTCAGCAATCACTGCATTCTGTTTATTGCGGCTACGCTGGTGCAAGGCTAGGGCAAAACCACAGGGGTTATGCGCACCCACCTGCCGCATCAGAGCTGCTTCAGATTGTCGTTGTTTGCATTGCTTGACCCATGTTTTTTTTGATCGGGCAATGGTATCTAAAATACTAGGCATGGTCATACTGCTGGGTGGTTTCAATCAACGCATCCAAAATACGTTGTACCGCACCAGAATCCAATGCTTTTGCGGCGATAGCTAAGCCTGCACTGATCCCATCTGCCTTACCGCAGACCCAAAGTGCAGCAGCGGCGTTGATCAATACAATATCGCGCCCTGCACCTTGTTGACCCGCAAAAATATGCCGTAAAATTTGCGCATTGTCTTGTGCATTGCCACCCCTCAGGGTGCTGGGGGTGGTCATTGGTACACCAAAGTCTTGCGGCGAAATTTCAAAGGGGCGGAGTTCTTGACCTTGTTCAACCAGAATAGCATCGGTGATGGTGGTGGTGGTGATTTCATCCAAGCCATCGCGGCCATGCACCACGAGGGCACGGCTTACCCCAAGTTGTTGCAATGCACCCGCCACCAAAGAAAGTTTATCGTGCGCATAGACACCAAGCACCTGATAATTTGCGCCCGCAGGGTTGGTCAAAGGGCCCAATAAGTTAAACAACGAACGCACACCCAAGTCCCGCCGAACAGCCCCTGCATGACGCATCGCAGGATGGTGACTGGGGGCAAACAAAAAACCAATACCAACCGTATCAATACAATGGGCGACTTGTTGCGGCGTAATCGCCAAGCGCACGCCCAAGGCTTCCAATACATCGGCACTGCCCGACTTTGATGAAACAGCACGGTTGCCATGTTTGGCGACAGGCTGACCGCAGGCAGCAACCACCAACGATACAGCCGTAGAAATGTTAAATGTATTGGCACCATCACCACCTGTTCCGCAGGTATCCAACAGGGATGTGGCTTGCGGTTGAATACTTGTTGCAGCCTCACGCATGGCGCGTGCCGCACCCGCCAATTGATCCACTGTTTCGCCGCGAATGCTTAAACCCAAGAGAATCGCACCGATTTGTGCAGGTGCAAGTTCGCCTGCCATCAATGCCGAAAAAACATTTTCAACCATTGGACCATCAACGGTTTTCCCTGTTTGCAAATATTGTATCATGATTTGTGCAGCTATCATGGGTGTACCTCCAGAAAGTTTTTTAACATGGCATGGCCATGCTCACTTAAAATAGATTCAGGGTGAAACTGTACACCGTAGGTCGGGTGATGGCGGTGTTGCAAGCCCATTAATTCGCCTTCTTCCGTCCATGCTGTGCGCTCCAACACTTCAGGCAATGTTTCAACAATCAAAGAATGGTAACGGGTGGCGATCATGGGGGAGGCGATGCCTGCAAAAACACCTTGTCCTGTATGGTTGATGCTGCTCGTTTTTCCATGCATCAAACGTGGTGCGCGTACCACCGAACCACCAAATACCTCAGCAATCGCCTGATGCCCCAAACACACACCCAAAATCGGCAATACCCCAGAAAAACGTTCGATCATTGCCATCGAGACCCCTGCATCATGGGGGGTACAAGGCCCTGGTGAAATAAGTAAACGATCAATAGCCAGAGATTCAGCTTGATCAGGGGTGATTTTATCGTTGCGGTAGACAAGTGGGGTATCGCCCAATTCACCCAAGTATTGCACCAGATTGTAGGTGAATGAATCGTAGTTATCAATTACCAACGTGGTCATGGTGTTTGTTCCTGCGCTTCGGCCAAGGCAATCGCTTGAAACATTGCCTTGGCCTTGTTGATGCATTCTTGGTACTCGCTTGCTGGCACCGAATCGGCAACAATACCAGCACCCGCTTGTACTTGAACTTGTCCATTTTCTATCACTGCCGTGCGAATAATAATTGCTGTATCCATTTGTTCACCGCCATAGGAGATATGCCCGATACAGCCGCCGTATGCACCACGCGCGCATGGTTCGAGTTCATCAATAATTTGCATGGCTCGTACCTTCGGCGCACCCGACAATGTGCCTGCGGGAAAAGTTGCTGCCAACAAATCAAGGGCATCGGCATTGTTCCGCATGGTACCTTCAATCTGCGAAACAATATGCATGACATGAGAGTAGCGTTCAATGACCATTTTCTCGGTTACGACAACCGTCCCGTATTCACACACCCGCCCCAGATCATTGCGCCCCAAATCAACGAGCATCACATGTTCTGCACATTCTTTGGCATCGGCCAACAACGCCGTAGCCAATTGCATGTCTTCTTTGGTGTTTGCACCACGCGGACGGGTTCCTGCAATCGGGCGTACACATGCTGTATTGCCATTTTTTTGCACCAGTATCTCGGGTGAAGACCCGACCAGCACACAATCGCCCACATGCATATAAAACAAATAGGGTGATGGATTAATATGGCGAACAGCACGATAAATGCTCAATGGATCTGTGCGCAATGGTGAAGAAAAACGCTGCGATAAAACCACCTGAAAGACATCGCCAGCCATGATGTATTCTTTGCAGCGTTCTACCCCGCTGATGAAGTCCTGTTTACTGATGCCATACTCAATATCATCTTCAACCTGCCCCCCGGGCGTTACCACCTCAGAATATCCCGGTGAACCGC
>JAUZQQ010000032.1 GCA_030950905.1 Mariprofundaceae bacterium | reverse complement strand
GGCAACAGCGCAAGGCCGCTTGCTGGTTAAATAGTTAGAAAGCAATAAAATATTAAATAAAGTTATTTGGAGGATAGAATGTTATCAACATTAATTATTGTGTTTCGTGAAGTGTTAGAGGCGATGCTGGTGGTAGGCATTGCCACCGTGGCGGCGCGTGAGGTGAATATTGGCGTGCGTTGGATTTATGGCGGTATGTTTGCGGGTCTATGTGCGGCATTGATTGTAGCCATGTTTGCCGATTTGATCGCAGGTTCCATGCAAGGCATGGGGCAGGAGTTCTTTAATGCCTCTGTATTGTTAGCAGCAGCTTTATTGATGAGCTGGACTGCCATTTGGATGGGTAAACAGGGGATGGAAATATCGACCCGAATCAAACAGTTATGCCAACAGAAGCAGGATAACACATCGACAGCATGGGTGCTTGCTAGCGTTGTTGCACTGGCTGTCGCCAGAGAGGGGTCTGAAGTGGTATTGTTTTTGTATGGTGTAATAGCATCTGGCAGTGGTGGTGTGATCAATATGTTTAGCGGCGCAGCAGTAGGTCTTATCCTTGGTGTAGGGGTTGCAGTAGCCTTGTATCGCAGTTTGATTCATTTGCCGATTCGGCATGTATTTTCGGTTGTGACATTCTTGATTGTATTGCTGGCTGCCGGTATGGCATCGCAGGGTGTGGCATACTTGGTAATGATTGATCAGTTGCCTGCTTGGGGACAAACTATCTGGAACACATCCGCCATCATTCCAGAACATGGTATACTCGGACAGTTATTGCATGCATTAATGGGTTATGATGATCGTCCGAGCGGCATGCAGTTATTGGCATTTATAGTTGTTTTTTCAGGTACTTGGTTGGCTATTCATAGGCAGAAGAGAGCACCTAAAAAGACAGTTGCCAAAAAATACATTACATCTGCTTCTATGGTTCTGATGCTGGTTACCGTTATCAGCATGATGCCGGCTGAAGCTGAAGCCAAAAAAGTTTATTCCCCCATTGTTGAACAGGATGAACTCGAACTTGAATACTATCTGGATTATGATTTGGACAGTGACCCTGCCAAAAATACCAACGCTCGCCATCAGTTTGAAATTGAATATGGCGTGACTGATCGTTGGATGACTGCCATTTATGGCGATTTTAGAAAACGACCCGGTAAAGCATTTGCCTATCAAGGTCTGAAATGGGAAAATATTTACCAACTCTTTGAGCAAGGCGAACGCTTTTTGGATGCCGCGCTGTATTTTGAATATATCATGCCCCAGAGTTCATTGAATAAACCCGATGCCTTCGAATTCAAATTGCTGCTTGAAAAAGAGACGGGCCGTTTGATCAACACATTTAATCTGATTATGAAAAAAGAGCTGGGGCTGAATGCTAAAAAGAATAGCTCTATCGGTTATAGCTGGAAGAGCGATTGGCGCTGGAAACGTTATCTTGAGCCAGGTTTTGAGCTCTACAGTGGCTTAGGTGAGTTGGGAAACACAAAAGCATTGCCCAGGCAGTCACATCAGCTTGGGCCTGTAGTTAGCGGCAAACTTCACAATGGTTTTGGTTATGAACTGGGTTATTTGTTTGGACTTACCACAGCATCTCCACAAGGCGCGATAAAACTCGTCCTTTCTTACGAGTTTTAACTAGCCTGTATATGCTTATACCTGCGTGCCATTGCCAATCAGCCCGCAGTACCACCACCCCAGTATCCCAACGATTACAGCGATGCGGCCCCATAATTTTTCACGCTTTTTCAAACCAATCCAAATAAGACCCAGCGAGTTCAAGAGTACAATGGTATAGCCAAGCATAAAGCCTGTTGCTGTTGGATTTGAATAGACCAAAGGCGGCCCAGTAAATAGCACCAGCACAAAGTAAAATGCCAAAACTGGATCAAATATCACAGCAACAACGACTAACAGCGCCAGAAGCACCAGTAAAATGTGAAGTGCGGCCCTATCCATCAAAATACCTAACCGTCTGAAAGATCACGTTGATCGACGCATCACCCTTAATCCTCATCGCCTAGTGCACTGAAATAAGGTGCGACTAGGGCCTCCATTTGATTCAACTCTTCATCGTTGAACATGGCGAATTGGGAACTGCGCTTCTTTTTGGATATATGGCCTTTCCCTTCCCAGCAAAGCTTCAAGAATAGATTCTTTTTCTTTTCAGGAAGATCATATCTGACATCAATGGCCTTGCGGGCCTGACTAAAAGCGAAGATGGTATCCAGTTCAAGCTTCAACTCCCTGTCTATTGTGATATCGATGCACTCATATAAATACTCGGCCATCCGTGTCGCATCAAAGTAACGATACAGGTTCAAGGTTTCATTCAGCACCTCAAGGGAGGCTTCGTCATCAGGCACGAAATCAATTAAGGGCATGATAGATTTTGAGAACGACTCCAGACACGCATCATATTGATGCACATGATTCAACATGGTTGCAGAGATAGGGAATATAACGCCATCAGGAGAAACCCCTCTGTTGGCCAATATATGGTGGATCATATATCGATGGGTGCGCCCGTTGCCATCATCAAAAGGGTGAATAAATACAAAGCCGAATGAGGCCACTGCAGCCAGGACAACTGGGTCAATATCTTCCCCTTGCTCCAGCAGATTGAGTAAGCCCTCCATCAATTGAGCTACGTTGTCATGTTTAGGCGAGATATAGTGGTATATCTCTCGGCGACCGACAGTCTCACCTACATAGTTCTGCTCATCTCTATAATCCTCGGCAGCAAAGCGCGGATCAAGCATCATATGCTGAAGATCTATCAGCGCCTGTTTATCAAGGGTTGGTAATTTTCTAACGCTTTGCAGGGCAGTGCCAAAACGTTCCATTTTACTTTGTGTTGGTTCTTCATGCTCTATGGCAAAAGATGAACGGCTCTCCTTGGTATAAAGATAGTTGATGGCTCGGGCCAGTGTCTCCGCATCATAATCATTGATCATATTTGCAGCCCTGTCGCGCAGAGCTTCCCAGTCATAGCGTTGGAGGCAGTCGGTTCTGCGAACCATCGGGCAAAAGTTAACATTGCCCAGCAGATTATTCCGCACCCGATAGCGTGGTAGCCGTTTTCCGCTTTTTGTGATGTAGGCTTTTGTATCCAGAGCATTCACGTAGCCGATGGTTGAGATCAGGTCTGGGATATCCAGCGTGTCACCTGTTAAAAACTCGTAATAAAACCAGCTACGGCGTGTATTAAGCCCCGTGGGTTTTGATTGAATATAGGCAATCAACGCCTCTTGGTCTACCACGGCAAAGAGCTCGGATAATATACCCAGATTCACGCCCTCAAATTTAAGCGCAAATTCCAAATGGCCGGCAAGTGTATGTTTAGGGCGGTAGATGTGAGGGTAATATTCTTTATCATCCAGCGTCTTGCGTGCGCCCGCAACAATCCATGAGGAGACGTGATGCGGAATGTCCAGCAAGCCGTACATCTCTTTTAGTGCCATGTAGCCAATGCGTTCTGCCATAAAAATAACCTATAAGCCGTGGAAAAATGCTATAATACAAGAGAAACACCTACAATGTATAAAAAAAACACTATAGCCGCATCAAGAGGATGCAAGCGCAGATCCGATAAAACGCGTAATCAATCTGGTATTAACTATTTCCGCCTGAACTGGCATACCAATGCGAATAAAAATCTTCTTCATCGAAGGGTTCATCTGAACACGGTATATGAAGCGACAGATCATTGTCGAAGATCAGCTTTAAATCGCCATGTTCAGTGTGTTCATATGCAGTAAATATAATTCTGTTTAACGGATTGAGTGAAGGGGTCAGATACAAGGCTTGAATACTTGAAAAAAGGCTAGTAAAAAGGGCATCCTTCATGTCTTGATTTACACTTTAGTTCACTTGCCCTCGTTCCCACGCAGGAGCGTGGGAACCAGAAGATGTTGGAATTCGCTTCCCTCACCACCAACCTACAAGGTGGTAAAGTGTCAACTACTTTTGGTCGAATATGAAGGATGCCGTAAAAAGTCAACTTTCTTTACTTTGTTCAAGCCTGACCCCTTTACTACACAAGCCTGACCCCTTTACTACAGCTATAGCTAATAGTGCTTACGACAAGATATGATAGTAATGTAAACATCGTCAATGGCATAAACTAAGCGATTAGTATCGTCTATTCGTCTTGACCAAAAACCTGACAGGCTCTCTCTTAGCGGCTCAGGTTTTCCAATGCCAGCAAAGCTATCCCGTTTCACGTCTTTGATGAGATTGTTTATGCGCTTTAGTGTCTTTCGATCTTGAGCCTGCCACCAGATATATTCTTCCCACGCTCTGTCCGTCCAAGCTAACTGCTTAGTCATCCAGTAGCTCTCTGACCTTGGCCTTGCCCTCTTTATACTGCTTAATACTCTCCATGAGACTCTTGGCATTTGCTGGAGATTCTAAAAGGTGGATGGTCTCCATCATGCCATTGAAATAATCCAATCCCATGACCAC
>JAUZQQ010000031.1 GCA_030950905.1 Mariprofundaceae bacterium | reverse complement strand
CCCAGGCCAATACAAGGTTTTTATTGGGTGATGCCCCTTTGGCGTATAACTCACGAACAAGCGCTCGCTTTCATGCACCTTTTGGGTTTCTTTCTTTTGGTTTAACTTTTTCTTTGTAATTATTACGGTATATCAAGCACTAATACAATCAAGCACTCGCAAAAACAAGGAATGACAAGATGATCAAAGAACAACATAAACAAAAAGCAAAATTTGCTGTTCAACGTGGGGATTTTATCACTGCTGCGGAGTCTTTAAACAGATTAAGCAAGCTTGAACCCCATAATATTGCTTACGCAGAACTGGCTGCTAATATGAATAAAAAAATTGGTAACAATGAACAAGCGGCGGAGCATTATGCCAGTATTGCACGCCTTTGTCTTGAGCAAGATAAACCACAACAGGCGATACATGCCATGTCTGAATATTACACCTTATGCCCCAGCGGTATCATGTTAGGACGAGAGCTTTACCACCTTTGCCGCAGTAAGAAACTTTCAATTGGCGTAAGCCTTCCTTTTTTGCATGATCAAGACCAGCTTACATTTGCCCTTCATGAACACCCCATGTTTCAAAATATCGACAGTGACTCTTTTACAACATTGTTCACATCATTAAAATGCATAGAATTTAGCGATGGTGATATGGTGACGCAACAAGGTGATCATGCAGATGTTATTTTCATTGTGATTAAAGGCGCGCTGCAACCATGGGTAGAAGACGACTACGGGAAACGCTACGGACTAATATTAACAGAAGCCGGTGGCGTACTTGGCGAAGCACCGTTTTTAATGGGTACAACAGAACGAACGGCAGATTTGGTGGCAGTGGGTGAGACTAAAATATACACACTTTCTTACGCCTGCCTTCATGGCATTGCCGATCAATACCCTAACGTCAAAAAACATTTGCAGACTTTTTATAAAAATCACTTTGCAGAACGGCAAGTAGCACAAACACCTTTTTTTCGTAAATTGCCTGCTTCTGTGCGACGCGGTATCGCAGAACAAATGAAAATAATTAAAATTGAGGCTGGGAAAAACCTGTGTACCATTGGTGAGCATCAACCCTTGGACTTTTACATTATAACATCAGGCTGGTTATCGATAAATTCGATGCAAGGCAAGCAAGAGTCATTGTTGTACACTGCCAAAGCACATTCGGTTGTAGGGGAATTAGGGATCATAAAAAACATTCGTAAGGTAACGGTTCGAGCCGTTTCAGATGCCCAACTTCTTTGCTGGCCTGAAGAAAATTACCGCGCCTATTATAGCAAGCATCAATCCTTGCGTGATCAATTGGCAAGGCGTTTGCTTCGTTTGAATGAAAAAAGATAATGGAAGGTATCGTTTTTTACTGGCTCTAAGGCAAGTGGACGCTAGACTTGCGCGCGTTATATTTGAACTACCCAGGGAGTCATCCATCATGCGGGGAACCACTATTTGTTGTGTCCGAAAAGATCATTGCGTCAGTATTGCTGGCGATGGTCAGGTGACGCTTGGCGATACCGTTATTAAACACGGCGCACGAAAAGTTCGTAGCATCCGGAACCATAAAATACTCAGTGGCTTTGCAGGTTCAACAGCGGATGCCATGAATCTATTTGAACGCTTTGAAAGCAAGCTCGATGAACATGGCGACAATTTAACACGGGCTGCTGTAGCATTGGCCAAAGATTGGCGAACCGATCGTTATTTGCGCAAGCTTGAAGCGATGATGATTGTTGCCGATCATGAACGGACATTGATTATCTCTGGCAATGGCGATGTGTTGGAACCGGATGAAGATGTGGCAACGATTGGTTCAGGTGGTGGTTATGCCCGCGCCGCAGCCATGGCGTTGGTGCGTCACTCTGGTTTGACGGCTGCTGAAATCGTGCAAGAAAGCATGGAAGTTGCTGCCAATATATGCATTTATACCAACACCCATATTCGTGTAGAAACGCTGGAGTATCATTGTGACAACTGAATTAACCCCCGCCCATATTGTGGCTGAACTGGATCGCTATATTGTCGGTCAACATGATGCCAAACGGGCTGTCGCCATTGCCTTGCGCAATCGCTGGCGCAGGCAACAAGTATTATCGCCACTGCGTGAAGAAATAACGCCAAAAAACATTTTAATGATTGGCCCCACGGGTGTAGGAAAAACAGAAATTGCCCGCCGCTTGGCACGTTTGGCACATGCGCCTTTTATCAAAGTGGAAGCAACAAAGTACACCGAAGTGGGTTATGTTGGGCGCGATGTTGAATCCATCATCCGCGATCTTTTGGATGCAGCCATTGCCATTGTACGCGAAGAGCATTTACAACAAGTCAAAGAAAAAGCAGCCACTGCCGCAGAAGATCGCTTGTTGGATATATTAATTCCGCATGCTGTGGATAAAAGCACCAGCATTGCAGCAGCCCAAACAGGTGATGGCCAATGCAAGACGCGAGAAAAAATGCGTCAAAAATTACAACAAGGCTTGCTGGATCAACGTCAAGTAGAAATCGAAGTGCGTGAAACATCCCCCATGTCACCCATGCAAGTATTCCCCCATCAGGGCGGCAATGATGATATTGATATCAAAGCCATGTTCGGCAGTTTACTTGGGGGAAATCAAACCAAAACCAAACGCATGAACGTGGTGGATGCACGCCGTGTTTTAGAGCAACAAGAAGCCGATAGTTTGCTTGATAATGACCATATTCATGAAGAAGCAAGGTTTCGTGCGCAAAACAGCGGTATCGTGTTTATTGATGAAATTGATAAAGTAACCCGCCGTGCAGGGGGGAATGATGGCAACGTTTCTCGCGAGGGCGTACAGCGTGATTTATTGCCTTTGGTGGAAGGCACAAGCGTGAGTACACGGCACGGTACGATCAATACGGATCACATTTTATTTATCGCTTCAGGTGCGTTTCATTTGGCAAAACCATCGGATTTGATTCCTGAATTACAAGGTCGCTTCCCTATTCGGGTGCATCTAAAAGCATTGTTAGAAGATGATTTTCGCCGTATATTGGTCGAGCCTGAGGCATCATTAACCCGTCAATACGAAGCATTGTTGCAAACTGAAAATGTCATTCTGGACTTCACCAAAGATGGCATTGCCGAGATTGCGCGCTTGGCCGTGCAAATCAATGAAAAAACAGAAAACATTGGTGCCAGACGCTTGCATACATTGTTGGAGCACGTACTTGAAGACATCAGTTACAATGCGGCAGATTGTGCAGGTATTCACCTAAGCGTTGATGCAGCTTACGTGCAAGAACAACTGGGTGATGTTGCCGAAGATGAAGATTTATCGCGTTATATTTTGTAATAAACAAATTTTGTAGTAAACAAATTGTAATAAACAAAGGATTGTCGATGACTCAAGATGAAATGAAAGAAAAAGTTGCTGAAGCTGCGCTCACCTATGTTCAAGACGGAAGCATTGTCGGTGTCGGAACAGGCTCCACGGCCAATAAATTTATTGATGCGCTGGCCGCCATGAAAGATCGCATCATCGGTACGGTGGCTAGCTCCGAAGCTACAGCGGAACGCTTACGTAGCCATGGTATTGCGGTGCTGGAACTCAATGATGCTTTAAAACAGGTCAAGCAATTGTCGGTGTACATTGATGGTGCTGATGAATTTGATGGAGACAATAATTTAATCAAAGGTGGCGGTGGCGCATTAACCCGCGAAAAGATTATTGCTTGTGCATCAGCAAGTTTTGTTTGTATTGTTGATGCCAGCAAACAGGTGAAACATTTGGGGGCTTTTCCCCTTCCTGTTGAAGTAATACCGATGGCAGAATCTTATGTGACAGGCATAGCGAATAGTCTGGGTGGCAATACCATTCGCCGTGAGGGTTTCATCACCGACAATGGCAATATCATTTTAGATCTGCATGGTATGGTCATTACCGATGCGCCGGCATTAGAAGAACGCTTCAATCATGTCCCCGGTGTGGTTACTTGCGGTATTTTTTCGCATTTTAGTCGCAAGGGTGATGTTGTATTAATGGGTACACCAACAGGTGTGGAAGTCATTGAAGGGTAAGCTGAGACTTTCTGATTTTGATTTTTCACTGCCTGAAGGCTTGATTGCCAAGCATCCATTGCCAGAGCGGGATGCATCGCGTTTATTGCATGTAACGGATGATGGACTGCTTGATCGTACCGTATCGGGGCTTGCCAAATGGGTGCAAGCGGGTGATCTCTGGGTGATCAACAATACACGGGTGATTCCTGCCCGTTTGCTTGGGCAAAAGAATACGGGCGGAAAAGTTGAAATTTTACTGCTGGAACCATTGGGCAATGACCACCAATGGTTGGCATGGGGGAAATCCAACAAACCCCTAAAAACGGGTGATATTATCCATATCGCTGATGATTTTGATGTACAAGTGCTGGAGAAACGCGCCCGTGAATTGGTGGTGAAACTGTTGGCCGATAACGTGCCGAAAGCCATTCAAACGCACGGACATATGCCCTTGCCGCCTTATATTACAAGACCTGATGAGGCAGAAGATAAAACACGTTACCAAACGGTGTTTGCCCGCCATGATGGTGCGGTAGCAGCACCAACGGCAGGTTTGCATTTAACCGTTGCCCTGATGGATGCCATGCGGAAATCAGGCGCGAACTTTGTTGAAGTAACATTGCATGTTGGTGCTGGTACATTTCAACCGATACAGGCAGAATCAATAAGCGAGCATCAGATGCATGAAGAATCCTACCATATTCATCAACAAGCAGCGGATGCGATTAACAATGCCAAGTCACAAGGTCGGCGCATTGTCGCCGTTGGCACAACAAGTTTGCGCTGTTTGGAATCTTCAATACTTTATGGTAACGTGATTGCTGGTGCGGGACGAAGCCGTTTGTTTATTTACCCAGGTTATGATTTTCAAGTGGTTGATGCGCTGCTGACAAATTTTCATTTGCCACGCTCAACCTTGTTGATGCTGGTGTCTGCTTTTGCTGGCATGGCGCGTATTCGTGAAGTTTACGCCCATGCCATGGCTAAGAATTACCGCTTTTTTTCTTACGGTGATGCGATGTTTTGTGAACGCTTAAAAATTCTTTAAAATAAGAGAGCGAGAGGTTTAAAGTATGAAATTAATCATTGGAATAATGATTGCTGGCGCGTTGTTGGCATGTGAGCAAACAGCCACGCAAGCGCAAAAACAAATACCCCCCCCAAGTACCACCACACAAGAGCCCAACAAAGAAGCAATACCGAAAGAAGCCATTGCCAAAGTTGGCGATCACTTTTTTGTTGAAGCTGATATTGATGCTGAATTTTTACATATGCCAGATAGTGTAAAAAAAATGCAACAGCAAAAAGCGATGCGTACCAATTTGTTAAAAAACATCATGACCCGGTATGCCTTGGTAGAGCAGGCCAAAGCGCAGGGCGTGGATACCGACCCACAGGTAAAAGCGCAGATTGAAAGCATGAGCGCAAGCATATTAATTCAAGCGTTAAGTAAAAAAGTACGCAAGCAACTAGCCCCAAGCGAAGATGATGTTCGTCAATATTACGCCGCGCATCAACAACAATACCAACAAAATAATACTGCTGCTGTTCGTGATTTTGATGATGTGAAAGTACAAATCACCACGCAACTTCAACAGCAGCGTTTTCATGATTGGGTAGAACAAATGAAAAAAAATGCTACTTATGAAATTCTTGATGCCAAATACCGACTGCCTGATGTTCGCTCACCTATATCCAAACAATAAACGAACACGGCATAATTTTTTAAAGCCATTTACACAAAGGAGGCAGCCATGAGCCAAAAACAAGCCAACCCTAATGCCGAAATTGATAACCATTTGGCCAACCGCTGGAGCCCAAGGGCTTTTGCAGCCAATCGTGCTGTTGAGCGTGAACGCCTGTTATCTTGCTTAGAAGCTGCGCGTTGGGCGCCCAGTTGTTTTGGTGATGAGCCTTGGCATTTTATTGTTGCCGACCGTTTTTCTGATGATGAATTAAGCAACTGGAAAAACTTACTTAATTGTCTGGATACCAAGAATCGAGAATGGGCGCAACACGCGCCTATTTTAATCATGGCTTGTGCCAGCCAACGTTTTCGTCAAAACGATAACCCCAATCGCTGGGCAGAATACGACACAGGGCAGGCCATGCTTTCTTTGTGTGTGCAGGCTATCTCATTGGGTTTGGTGACCCACCAAATCGGGGGCTTTGATGTTGAAATGGCACGGGGGCATTGGGGAATCCCTAAAGATGTTCAACCCATGACTATTACTGCGCTGGGTTACCTGGGTGATGATGCTGTATTAAATGAAGGCTTAAGAACGCTTGAAAACGAACCCAGAAAGCGTCGTCCAATGGCTTCGTTGATCTTTTCACAGCGTTGGAAAGAATCTTATTTCCGCCAAAAAGATTGATAAATAATGGGTGAATCTACGTAAGGAATTCATTTATCGTAATGCTTTATCCAAGGATGCGACTTTAGTCCATAGGACGGAAGGAGATATTGTATGGCTGAAGTTATTCAGGTGGATATTTGCATTATTGGTGCGGGGTCAGGTGGGCTTACTTTAGCCGCAGGTGCGGTGCAAATGGGTGCGAGTGTTGTGCTGATTGAAAAAGGTGCCATGGGAGGAGACTGTCTTAATACGGGCTGTGTTCCTTCCAAGGCATTGTTAGCAGCAGCAGAAAAAGCTGCACATATAAAAGATGCCGCTGCATTTGGTGTTCATGCGGGCAAGCTTGCTATTGATTATGCGGCAGTGCATCAACACGTGCAGTCAGTGATTGCATCCATTGCCCCAAATGACTCTGTGGCGCGTTTTGAATCGTTGGGCGTTCGCGTGATTCGTGCAACGGCGCGTTTTATAGACAAACAAAACATACAAGCGGGTGATGTAACGGTTCACGCCAAATACACGGTAATAGCAACAGGGTCATCCCCTTTTGTTCCGCCTATCGAAGGCTTGCAAGGTATTCCTTTTTTCACCAACGAAAATATTTTTGATCAACAAACGGCAATTTCTCATCTCATTGTTATTGGTGGTGGCCCTATTGGCATGGAATTGGCGCAAGCCTCACGCCGTTTGGGTGCTGAAGTGACCGTGATGGAAGCGGCACGATTATTGGTTAAAGATGACCCTGATGCCACTGCGGTGGTCATTGAATACTTGCGAAAAGAAGGCATTCGTTTTTATGAAGGGGGACGCAATATTCGCTTTGAAGCCTTGCCATCAGGGGATATTCAGGTCTTTTGTGAGATGGATTCCACCACGCAATGTGTTACAGGTTCACATGTATTGATTGCCACAGGGCGGCGCGCCAATGTTCACGGTTTGGCATTGGAAAAAGCAGGGGTTGAATACACCGAGCGAGGCATAAGTGTGAATCAATCGTTGCGCACCAGCAACGCCCGTATTTTTGCCATTGGCGATGTTGTAGGGCCTTACCAATTCACCCATATGGCTGCCTACCAAGCGGGTATTGTACTGCGTAATATACTGTTTAAATGGCCTGTTAAAGTACATTATAAAGCTGTTCCATGGGTGACGTATACAGACCCAGAACTGGCGCATGTTGGCCTTGCAGCATCTGATGCCAAGAAACAAAACATAAAACACCGTGTATTGCATTGGTCATTTGCTGAAAATGACCGCGCCCAAGCTGAACGTAGGACTGAGGGACTGGTCAAGGTCATCGTTCGTCCCAATGGTCGCATTTTGGGTGCAAGCATTGTAGGTTTGCATGCAGGGGAATTAATTCAACCGTGGGTACTGGCGATCAATCAACGATTAAAAATCGGCGCAATGGCAGCCGCGATTGCACCATACCCCACCCTTGGCGAAGTCAATAAACGCATTGCTGGTAGTTTTTACACCAAAAAAATATTTTCAGACCGCATGCGTTCTGTGGTAGGTTTTTTGATGCGTTATACTCGTTTCAAATAAAGGCTTCCCGTTGAAGACTATAATGCAACCCGATTACGGAGGTAGATTTATGCTGGACATGAATGATATCTGGGCACATATCGAAGATGCAGCGGAAAAATTGAATGCTGATCAAGCATGGCTGTTTGGCTCCTATTCGCGGGGTAATGCCACAGAAAGCTCCGATGTGGATGTACTGTTTATTGTCGAGAGCGATTTGCCACGCCCAAGAAGAACCGCTAACGCCTATCGGGTGATGCGATCATGGTCTGTTGCCAAGGATATCGTGGTCTATACACCTGAAGAGTTTTTACGCTGGCGACATGTAAAGGGCGCATTGTGTAATAATGTGCTAACTGAAGGCGTTCGAGTTGTCTAATACAATGGAACTCGTTCGTGCCTGGAGGAAGAAGAGCGATCAGGATCTGAAAGCATGCGGGCAACTGCTGCAAGCTGATGAGCCTCTCGTGGAGATTATCGCCTTTCATGCGCAACAGGCCGTTGAAAAAGCACTAAAAGGCTTCCTTCTCAATCGAGGGGCTGGTTTCCCAAAGACGCATGATCTCGGGCGTTTGCTTGATTTGGTTGAAATCTTTGAACCCGAACTTGCTGATCTGGAAGAGATTATTAATCTTACTCCCTATGCAATTGAGGCTCGTTATCCTGAGTCAACGGATTGGAGCGGGGGAGTTGACCCTCGCGAGCTCCTTGAATTATCGGAAAAGAGCTGCAATAGAATTTGGTCTTTTATCCAGTGGAGCCAATGAATGGCTATTCATGTTCAGCGTATATCAAAATTACCTTAATGAACAGTGCGCTGATTATCAATCGGAATTATCAAATTTAGAACAAAACGGCTCCCTGTTTAAGACGTGACGGCAATGATTACAATAGATTAAAAAGCGAAGCCTCACTCCTATCTTCTAACCAAAGCGTTGGATTATGCTTTGGTTTTCTAATCCACGGAATGTCCTGTCTTAAACGGAGAACCAAGGTTTTTTTAGGACGCTGCTTATACGTATATTTTATTTTGTATATTTTTCGGTTATGGGTTTGATGCTGCCGTTTTTTCCTGTTTATTTGGCCGCATTAAACATGAATGCCATGACCATTGGTTTTATGGTCGGTTTGTTATCAGCAGCACGCATGCTTGCACCACCATTGTTTGGGCATTTTTTGGATCAACGAAAACATGCTGCTGCGGGGGTGCTGTCTTTGGCTGCTTGCCTTGCAGCCATTGCCTTCTTGCCTTTAAACCATGCCGTTCCATGGCTACCCTTGTTTGCACTCTTGGTATTGCTTTTTTCTATGTTGTGGGCAGGCATGTTGCCTGCTGCTGATGGTTTAACGCTGGTTATAGCAGAGCAACAAGGTAGCGATTATTCCCGTATTCGAGCTTGGGGTTCTCTGGGGTTTATTGCCAGCTCTATGTTGGCTGGCTTCTGGTTGAAAGAGTCTACGATGCATTACTTCCCTTGGATTATTGCTTTTTTGATGTTTCTTTTGGCAATCAGTTCATCGGCTTTTCGTCCATCGATGTCTTTTGCCCCAATAGCAGACAAGCCTGATAGACCAATACTAAAAAAACCATGGTCGCAAGCATTGCGTCGTTTGATGTTGGGTGGGTTGCTGATGCAATGTTCACACGGTGCATATTATGGTTTTTTCAGCCTTTATTTGATTGAATTGGGGTTTAGTAATCAAACCATTGGTATCTTGTGGGTGGTGGGCGTAGTTGCTGAAATTGTACTGATGGCTTACGGCGGCAAGTGGTTACAAAAATTACCTTTAAGTGTTTGTTTGCGCGCTTGTTTTTTGCTTGCTGCATTGCGTTGGCTGGGTATAGGCATGGTTGAAGATTATTGGCTATTGTTTGTCTTTCAGTTATTGCATGCTGCCAGTTTTGCTGCTTTCCATATTGCCAGTGTAACGGGCATTGCCCGTATTGCACCAGCATCCCAACAAGTATCAACCCAAGGTTGGTTTGCTGCTATGGGGTTTGGTTTGGGTGGTATGTTGGGTATTGTATTGGCAGGCTGGGTTGTAAATATAATGCACATTCAGATGGCGTTTTTACTGTCATCCTTGATCGCCCTTGCAGGCGTATACTTGTACCGAAAATGAAAATTTTGTTGCCAATAGGCATTTTCAATAGATACTTTCTTGCACCTTTAACGCCTGTGATTATGATGCTGCCTAATGTTAATTCGTTGCCCTTCTTGCCACACTGAATATACGCTGCAACTGACCGTTGTAGGGGCGTTATGCACCTGTTTTCGGTGCAGCCATGAATTTTATGTTGACGCTCAGGGTAATATTTCTAAATTGCCGCCTGTCATTCAACCCATGCCTGAACAGCGTGAGCCAATCGCTGAACCCGATGAGCCAATCCCTCAACCTGAAGAGCCAATCCTCGCTTCGACCCCTATAAAAAAAGAAGCAACGATGGATGAAAAAATAAAATCTATTGATGAGAAGTACAAGTCCGTTGAAGATGATTTGTCATGGAGTGATGATACCCTATTAACCATTGATGGTTTGGGGGATGACGACATTCCTGAAGTTGAAGTTGTATCAAGCAAACCGAGTTTAGAAGAACATTTAAAAAATGTTTCAACACCGAGCATTAAACCTGTTGCCAACGATAAGCCAATCGTTCCTGAAAAGCCTCCCGAGCCAATAGAAAGCACAACAAAAAAACCAAAGAAAAATCGTTTGCTGGCTTGGCGCAACGCCAAAAAATTAGCGACAAAAAATGCACAACAAAAAGATGCAAAGAAAATAAAAAAACCGTGGCCTTGGCAACGATTCGGCAAAAAGAACACCAAAAATGCCGCGCCAGTTAAAGCAGTCGACCCTGTTATTGCTGCCCCTGAGAAAAAGAAACACCGTATCTGGCCTTGGATTGTACTGATATTGTTGCTCTTAATGGCTGCTGGTCTATGGTTTAAAAAAGATGCGTGGATTCATCAGCCTTTGGTGCGCAGTGCCTTGTTGCAAATGGGAATCAGTAAAACAGCGAGTGATGCAGATTGGTTTATTGATCACAAGAGCATTAAAATGCGCTGGCAAAAAGACACGACAGGTAAGCAAGCATTGATTATTGAAGGAACGATTGAAAATACTTTAATTATCCCGTTGCCGTTGCCAAAATTTGAAGCGCGCTTTGCGAACGATCAAAATAACCCTGTGTTGTTGTACTCTATTCTGCCCATGCACTTGAATGAAGCGGTTGCCAATCGGGGTACTGATAAGCCTGCATGGTTGGATCAAACACCTGTGGCAGCGCATGATTCTCGTTTGTTTATTTTGGTGTTGCGTGATGTATCTACCGAGAGTGATCAACGGGTTATGGTTCGCGCTGTCGCGGGCGAAAATAATAAATAGGTTTTATATCTTTATCTGATGAATGCTGATGCTGTTTCTATTTCTTTGTCTGGGTTGACCGCCTTGCAACAGCAGGTGCGCTTGTTGCGTTTGCGTCCGTTGCAACAAGCGGCGCATTTGGCTGGTGCGCACCGTTCACGCTTGCGTGGACGTGGCATGGAATTTGACGAAGTTCGTGTGTACCAACCCGGTGATGCAATCAGTAGCATTGATTGGAAAGTTACCGCCCGCAAAAACACCCCGCACATTAAATTATTTCGCGAAGAACGCGAGCGACCCTTGCTCTTGTGTTTGGATTATCGCCCCAGTATGCTGTTTGCCACACGGGGACGGCTTAAAGCCGTACAAGCAAGCCACATGGCAGCACTGCTTGCATGGGCAGGCATTGGTAAAGGCGACCGCTTGGGTGGTTTGATTTTTTCTGCGACAGGGCATGAAGAAATGCGACCCGCACGCGGCAGGAAAGCGGTGTTGCATTGGTTGCATCGTTGTTGCCACGCACCTGTATGGTCACAGGGACGCGATCAACATGCACCTGCTGATGCATTGCAGCAAAGTTTGTTGCGCTTGCGTCGGCTGGCTCGGCCAGGAACGACAGTGGTTTTTCTCAGTGATTTTCGAGGCTTGGATGCATCATGTCGGCAACAATTGTTATCGCTTGCGCGCCATTGCCAATGCTTGTTATGTTGCTTGTATGACCCATTGGAAAAACATTTGCCAGCGTCCAATCAATACCGCATTCATGATGGTTCAACGCACTTTGTTATGGATGCCTCTGACCTGCGTTTGCAGGCGCAAGTATTGCAGGGCTTTGAGCAACGGCAAGCCTGCCTGCAACAACTTTGCCAACATGAAAACCTTCATTTATTGCCTTTGGCAACCGATGATTCACCGCTGGATGTGTTAAAATCCAGTGGCTGGTGGTCACAATGAACGCCCAAACACTGCCGCTGCGCAGTATCCATTGGCCTAGCACAGTAGACTGGTGGCCGTTGGCCGTTGGATGGTGGGGCGTGATTGCCTTGTTGCTGTGCGGCTTGATTTTCGCTGGTGTGTTTCTTAATTGTTGGTGGCAACGACGAGGGCAACGTGTACGCATTGAAGCGCGACAAAGTTTTGTGCTAAAGCAAGTAGCTGAGATTAAAAAACAATTTCATACCGAACACAATCCGGCATTGGCTTGTGCTGCGTTATCATGTTTGTTGCGGCAGTTGTGTTTGCAGTATTTTCCGCGTGTTGAATTTGCCTCGCTGCATGGGACACCATGGCTGGAATTTTTGCAAAGCAAACATCCATGGACGGGCAGCTTATCGTTGCTTGCGACGCTGACTTATCAAACACATGGAACCGCATCAAGCCAAGAAATCAACCGTTTACTTAGCGATGCCGAAGACTGGATGATGGCCGTGATGGTGCAATATGATTGATCTATCCATGCTGCATATCATCTGGCCTTGGGTGTTTGTGTTGCTGCCATTGCCATGGTTTGTTTATAGTCTATGGCCTGCGGTTAAACGTGCGGGTGGCGTAAGCTTGTATATTCCTTTTGCCGATGATTACCGCTTGCACAACGATAAAAAAACAGCACACCATAGCAGCAATAAACTACCATGGCCTATGGCATGGGCTATTGTGGCGTGGTGCTTATTGCTGCTCGCCACAGCACGACCAGAATGGGTGGGTGATCCTATCAACCTTCCTTTAAAAGGGCGTGATTTAATGCTTGCCGTTGATTTGTCTGGCAGCATGCAAATTCAAGATTTTACATTGCATGGTCGCGCGGTTGACCGTTTGACGGCGACCAAGGCCGTGGCGGACGTGTTTATTCGCGAGCGTGAAGGGGATCGCATTGGCCTTATTTTGTTTGGTTCAAAAGCTTATATACAATCCCCTCTTACCTTTGATCGTCAAACCGTTAATACATTGCTGCAAGAATCCGCTATTGGGCTGGCAGGCAAAGAAACGGCGATTGGTGATGCCATTGGTCTGGCTGTAAAACGTTTGAGGGAACAGCCGGGTACACAAAAAGTTTTAATTTTACTGACCGATGGCGTGAATACGGCAGGTGAATTAAAACCAAGGGATACAGCAGCCTTGGCAGCCGACAGTGGCATTCGTATTTACACCATTGGCATTGGTGCTGATTCGATGCTCGTTTCTTCTTTTTTCGGTAACAGGCAAGTGAACCCTTCGGCAGATTTGGATGAAAAAACATTAACTGCGATTGCAAAGGTGACTGGCGGGCAATATTTTCGTGCCCGTGATAGTCATGCTTTGCAACAAATTTATGCACAAATTGATCAATTGGAACCCAGCGAGCGAGATCAACGGGTATTTCGACCTGTTCATGCCTTGTATGTTTGGCCGCTGGCACTGGCGATGTTGATTGCTGTTGTACTGTTGTTTATCAAAGCAGATGTTATTGATCATGGCTGATTTCTCTTGGCAGACGTTGCACCTATTGCGGCCTGCATGCTTGCTGTTGCTGCCCGTGTGGTGGGCATTGTTGTGGTGGTTGTACCACAAAGAAGAGACTAACGCTGCTTGGCAACGGGTATGTGACCCTGCCTTGTTGGATTATTTATTGGTTGGTGCAGCCGTGCAACGGGTGGCGCGATGGTGGTGGCTTCTTGCTTTGGTTGGCAGTCTTTTGCTGCTGGCTATGGCAGGGCCTGCATGGAAAGAATTGGCGCAACCTGTGTACCGACAGTCTTCCGCGCTGGTGATTTTATTGGATGTTTCGCGCTCAATGGACAGCCAAGATGTACAACCCAGCCGCTTGCAGCAAGCACGTCAAAAACTTCATGATCTTTTGACCTTGCGGCAAGAAGGGCAAACGGCGTTGATTGTTTTTGCAGGTGAGGCGTTTGTGGTTACGCCCTTGACCGATGATGTTGCCACTATTGATGCACAGTTACAAAGTATTCGTACCGATATGATGCCCGTGCAAGGCAGTCAGCCAGCAAAGGCTCTGAATAAAGCGGTTGCATTGTTAAAACAAGCGGGCGTTGCACATGGCCATGTTTTTTTAATCGGTGATGCGCTTCCTGATGTCAATAACAGGGCGATGTCAATGGCTGTTGAGGCTTTGGTGAATGCAGGCCATCGTTTTTCTACGATGTCTGTTGGTACACCACAAGGTGCGCCGATTCCCTTGCCTAACGGTGGTTTCGTCAAAAACAACAAGGGTGATATTGTGATTCCACATGTGAATTATTCTCGGTTTGCACAATGGGCAGATGTAGGCAACGGGCAATACCAAACCATGCGTTTGGACAACCAAGGTATCACGACCTTGCAAGCGGCATGGCAATCCAGCAATGAACAACATTATAAACAAGCCGATACGGCAACTTTTAGCCGCGATCAATGGCGTGAAGATGGGACATGGTTGTTGCTTTTTTTACTGCCTTTGGTGGCATTGGTCTTTCGTCGCGGCTGCTTGCTTGTTTTGTTGGTGTTTTATATTCCGCATCCAGCAGAAGCCTTTGATTGGAAAAATCTATGGCTAAATGCCGATCAACAAGGATGGGCGTTGCTACAACAAGACCAATACAGCCAAGCGAGCAAGCATTTTAACGATCCTCAATGGAAGGCTGCATCTGCTTATCAAGCAGGGGATTATGCGCAGGCAGCGAAATTGCTTGAGCCACTGAAAACGGCTGATGCCTATTACAATCGCGGCAATGCATTGGCGCGTGCGGGTGATACCCGTGCTGCTATTGCAGCTTATACAGCATGCCTTCTTATAGAGCCAAAGCATGCTGATGCAATATACAATAAAAAACTATTGGAAGAAAAAGAATCTCAGAATCAAAAGAAAAAGCCTCAAGAAAAAGATCAGCAAAAGGGCAAACAAAAAAAAGACCAACAGCAACAAGGTAAACAAGGCGGCAAGCAGGAAAAGCAAGGTCAAAAACAAGAAGCCAACAAACAAAATAAAACAAATAAATCAACAACAAGTCAATCAGCAATGACAAAAAAAGATGAGCAGCAAGCGATGGCAGAACAAGCAAAAAAAGATGCAAAAAAAGAGAAAAACCAACAACAGCCTGCCACGCCTTCTGCTAAAAAGCCAAAGAAAAAGCATGATACGCCAGCAGAGCAGCATACGCGAAGCGATGCTGAAGTTTTAAAAAAAATGGAAACCCGTCAAGCGTATGACCAGTTTATTCGCCGTGTCCCTGACGATCCGGGGGGATTGTTGCGGCGTAAGTTTCTCTACCAATACCAGCAACAACAGCAACAACACCCTTCATCAACAAGGCAGGAAGAAACGTGGTGATGCAACGATTTTTATACTTTTTTTGCGCGCTTTTTTTACTGCCGATGGTGGTCTATGCGGATGCTTTAACAGCGAGTATTGATCGCAATCAAATGCATATTGGTGAATCATTACAGTTGACACTCACATTGAAAGGCAGTGCCGATAGTCCCCCAGATTTTACCCCGTTAAAACAACAGTTTGAATGGGTGGGGCAAAACAAAAGCAGCAGTATTCAGATTATCAACGGCAGCATGAACCGTTCAACACAATGGACGATTGCATTGATGCCGCGAAAAACAGGGATGTTGTCGATTCCGCCGATTCATGCTGGCGCATTGGTGAGTGCGCGAATACACCTTCAGGTATTGCCAGATAATCAAACCACAACAGGCCAAGCTGCCGATGTATTCCTTGAAGTGACGGCACTGCCCCAAGATGTTTATGTGCAACAACAAGTGTTATTTTCTGTGCGTTTGTTTCGTGCCATTGATCTTGCGCAAGCACAATTAAGCGAGCCTGATGTCATTCACGCATCCATTGAACGCTTGGGGAAAGATGCAACCTACAAAACGCAACGCCAAGGACGCGATTATACCGTGACGGAGCGACGTTATGCGATTTTCCCCCAACGGCATGGAACAATGACTATTCCAGCATTAGAGTTTAGTGGCAGGACAAGCAGCTCGACTGGTTTTTTTATGCAAGCAGGGCGTGTCTTACGCAAGTCTTCTCCCGCCATCACGGTGAATGTGCGAGCTATTCCCTCGTTGTGGCCTGCCTCATCTGACTGGTTGCCAGCAAGTCACTTGGTGTTGCATGAAGAAGGTTTAAGCGCGGCATCCATTCATGTTGGCGATGCGCTAACCCGAAAAATTTACATCAAAGCAACAGGTTTAACCGCAGCGCAATTGCCACAGCTTTCTGGTGAAAGTATTCCTGATTCATTTAGGCAATACCCTGATCAGCCAAGTTTAACAAACAAACAAACACGCCAAGGTATGATCGGTGTTCGAGAAGAAAAAATCGCGCTCATTGCGACACAAAGCGGCAATTTTACACTGCCTGCGATTCGCCTAGCATGGTGGAATACAAGCACAGGACGCATCGAAATGGCCGAAATTCCTGCCCGTGTAGTGAGCGTTTTACCTGCAATAGGACAAACAAATGTACAATCCCCCTTGTCCATGCCAAGCGTTAAGCATCCAGAAGCCCCCCTTGTTGACAAGCCAATAAATTCTACGCCCTTAAAGACTAACCCCATGCAATGGACGGGTTGGCCAATCGTTGCGGCAATGTTGGCAGTAGCTTGGCTGCTCACTATCGCCATGTATTTCTACGCGCCCTACAATGGCAAACGGAAGCATAAACAAGCAAGCAGATTGCAACACGAAAGTGAAAAGACATGGCGCAAGAAAGTGCTTCAGGCCTGCCGTCAAAATGATGCAAAACGCACATCCCATGCGATAATGCGATGGGTGCAACACATGGAGCCAGCAGCATGTATGAACAATATTCCACAGCTTGCAACGTATTTACAAAGGCAAGATGATCAATGGCTTGATGCTTTGTTGCAGTTGGATCAATACTTGTACGGCGAACAAAAAGAGAAGCCCTGGGACGGCTCTATTGTTTATACCTTGGTCAAGACATGGCAGCCTGTGACGGTTGATGTCGCTAAAAATAACACCTTGCCGATGCTATTATAAGGGCAATGCTTAACCCAACAAGAAAAAATTATAAAGATGTTCAGAAGAGGAATATATGGGAAATTTATTTGAAAAATGGTTATGGCGTTCGCGCTATATTGTATTGTTAGCAGTATTTTCTTCGCTTGCAGGTATGATTTTATTGTTTGTTCTATCTGCGATGGATATGGTACAATTGGTAAAGATGTTTATTGATATTACATTTTTTGGCGCGGTTGATCATGACTTTCATGTGACGGCGGTTAGCCATATTATTACGGCTGTGGATGACTTTTTGTTAGCCATTGTGCTGCTTATTTTTGCGCTTGGCATGTATGAGCTGTTTATCAGCGATATAAAGATAGCCAGAGAAGAAGAAAATGCCTCCAAGGTGCTTATGATTACCAGCTTGGATGATTTAAAAGACCGTTTAGGCAAAGTTATTTTAATGATTCTCATCGTTGCATTTTTTAAAAACGTGTTGCATGTTCAGTTTGATGATCCTTTAAATATTCTATACATGGGTGCAGGTATTTTATGCGTGGCGTTGGCCAGCTATTTTAGCCATCAGTCAGGCACACACAAATAATCCCAGTTATCGGCTTATGAACCAAAGCACACCTGAACCACGAACCAGCGCCTACTGGTACCGCCGTTTTTTAGGTACTGTATTGATTTTATCAACACTCTTGGTGTTGTTTGTTTCAATGTGGGAAGGTGCTGCCGCATGGATGCAAGTCGCTTCCTTGGCGTTGTTCTTGTTGTTTTTTGTTTTGGATGCGCATGCCAGTGGTGATTGGATGCACTATTTGAGAAAAAATTGGTTTGATTTGTTTTTAATTGTGATCATGACCATGCCTTTGTTGCGTTTACTGATGCTGTTTAATTTGGTGGGACTGTTGCCTGCAATTCGCATCGGTAGCCTTGTTCATATGCACCGCAAGCGACTTCTTGATCTCATCGTTTTTTCTCAAGATAGCTTCCCTGTTGCGATGGCATTGGTTTGCACCTTGATTTTTATTTTTGGTCTGGCGGGTTATGCTTTTGAGCATGCTGTAAACCCAGCCTTTGCGACATTGGATGACGCATTGTGGTGGGCGGTGGTAACATTGACGACTGTTGGTTATGGAGACATCGTTCCCATGACGGGTGGTGGACGTATTGTTGCTGTGCTGAATATGGTGTTTGGGGTGTTGATTTATTCCTTGGTTATAGCCAACTTCACCAGCCTTATTGAGCGTCACAGTGAAACGCAGAAAGAAACAGATAAAAACTAAAGAGCGCAGATTAAAAACCAAGAAGTGAAATAAACAATGAAAGTGTATCACTTTGACACACTTATTGTCTTTGACACTTGATATGACACGAAAAAAACGAATCATCTCGCTCGCTTTCGTCGAATACTTTTTATTTGAAGGGTGGCTGGTTGCAATCGTTTTTACCATGATTGCATCGTATATTGTAGTTGAAGCAGTGCATAATTTGCATTGGTGTTTAGAGGACTTTGTATTAGATGAATATTTATGTTGGCAATCTTTCCTTCCGTTCTACGGAAGATGATCTTCGTGATGTGTTTGCAGAATTCGGCGATGTCGAGTCTGTAAAAATCATTACAGACCGTGAAACTGGACGTAGCCGTGGTTTTGCTTTTATTGAAATGAGCAGTGATGAAGGCGCAGCGAATGCTATTGCATCATTGAATGGTCAAGACCACTTGGGTCGTGACTTGACAGTAAATGAAGCACGTCCACGTCCAAACCGTTTCTAAAAGCTAGAAACATAACGGAAGAATCAATCAAGGTTGCCTGTTTCACAATGTGAAATGTTTTGATAAGCAATAACAGGTATTGCCCCATTCTGTTTTTGCATGATGCTTTCAATAAAAAACCCGCCAGATGGCGGGTTTTTTTTGCTTTTAAAGCTATTTTTAAAACGTAACGCATTGTATTCAGGAAGAAAAATATCTCCCCCCGTCATTTTTATGACATATTCTTCCTTTATCCTTTGCGCTTGCTATTAAAAGCAAGGGTCGTTATTTTTGGTAACTTTTCACGGGATTATATTCATGCAAACCTCGGATCTTATTTTTTGGCTGGTGGCTGGGTTGGCAATCATGTCTGCGCTTGTCTTTTGGCTAAGTCGCAACAAAGCAATGAGCATGGAGACTGGCGAAAAGACCTTGCATTCACGCCTTGGTTATTATGGTTGGTATGGTGCTTTAATGCTGCTTATACCTGCTGTTGTTGTTGCTTTATTTTTTAGTGGACTGCATTTGTTTCACATCTATTCAATGCCGCCAACTGTGTTGTTGGTCTTATCTTTTTCGTCAGGTTTGGTTGGCGCAGGCATTGCCTTTTCTCATATTTCTGTTGATTTTCGTGCGCGCCAGTCGGTTGAAAAAATGGTGCGCGCTTTGCTTTTCTCAGCGGCAACACTTTCTATTTTAATCACCCTTGGCATTGTCTTATCGGTATTGTTTGAGTCGATTCAATTTTTTAAGGTTATTTCATTTTGGGAGTTTATTACAGGCACACGCTGGGAACCAGACACGGCCTTTTTAATTGGTGCGGGTCGTGCGGACGAAGGTATTGCCGCACCACACTTTGGTGCTGTCCCCATCTTTGCTGGCACGTTTATGATTACAGGCATAGCCATGCTGGTTGCCGTGCCTGTTGGTCTTTTTTCAGCCATTTACATGTCTGAATATGCCAGCCACAACTGGCGTGGGCGGTTAAAGCCCATGCTGGAGATTTTGGCTGGTATTCCGACTGTGGTTTATGGTTTTTTTGCAGCCATTACGATCAGCCCCTTGGTGGTTCAATTCGCTGAGTCGGTTGGTTTTGAAGCTGATTATACCAACGCGCTTGCACCCGGCTTGATTATGGGTGTGATGATTATTCCTTTTATGTCGTCATTGTCCGATGATGTGATTCGTGCTGTACCTCAAGACTTGCGTGATGGCTCGTTGGCTTTGGGAACAACACAGGCTGAGACCATTCGTCACGTGGTGTTACCCGCAGCACTGCCTGGTATTGTTGCTGCCTTTATGATTGCTATATCACGCGCCATTGGTGAAACCATGATCGTGGTGATGGCTGCTGGTTTGCGTCCAAATTTAACCATGAACCCACTTGAGGGCATGACCACTGTTACTGTAAAGATCGTTGAAGCATTAACGGGGGATCAAGAGTTTGACTCCGCATTTACGTTGGCTGCCTTTGCATTGGGCATGGTATTGCTTGTTGTGACCTTGTTGTTGAATGTTATATCTTCATTCGTGGTACGAAAATTTAGTCAGAGGTACGAATAGATGAGCATTACAGTACACACCCCCTTACTGAGGAGGCGTTACCGTGCCGACCGTCGTTTCCGTTGGTATGGTCTCATGGCCTTGGCTTTTGCCCTTACTTTTTTATTGTTTTTCTTTGTTGATATTATCCATAAAGCCATGCCAGCCATGCAGCAGGCTGAAGTAAAGGTCACGGTGCATTATTCCCCTGCTGTGATTGATAATTACAACAAGGCAGTGTCCCGTATTGATCGTCGCATTGTCAGCAAGTCTTGGTTGCGCAGCTTGCCGAGAACACTTAAAGCTCACCCTGAAATGATGGGCAAAAGTGAAGAGCTTTGGTTGCTTGCCGAAAGCCGTGTTGACCAATACCTTAAAAAGCACGAAGGTCATGGTCTAAAGTCAAAATACCAAGCAAGGGTTGATGCCTTGCGTCAACAAAGCAAGACACGAATGGCTTTTAACACAACATTTTTTAGCAATGGCGATTCAAAACTCCCTGAATATGCAGGTGTATTGGCGGCTGCTATTGGTTCTGTATTGGTGTTATTGATTACCATGTCATTGGCGATCCCCGTGGGAATTATGACAGCTATTTACTTGGAGGAATTTGCCCCAGACAACTATTTCACCCAAGCTATTGAGGTAAATATTAACAACTTGGCTGCTATTCCTTCTATTTTGTATGGTTTGTTGGGGCTGGCTGTTTTTATTAACTTTGCAGGCGTGCCTCGTTCATCGGCTCTCGCTGGTGGGTTGACGTTGGCATTGATGACTTTGCCTGTGATCATCATTAGCACACGGGCGGCCTTGCGTTCTGTACCAGAATCTATTCGTGAGGCTGCGATGGGGGTTGGTGCTTCACAATTGCAATCGGTTTGGCATCATGTTTTCCCCTTGGCTTTTCCTGGTATTTTAACGGGTAGCATTATTGGTATGGCACAAGCCATGGGCGAAACTGCACCGTTACTGATTGTTGGTATGATGGCCTATATTCCCGATGCCCCCGGTTCAATGTTAGAAGCCACTACGGTATTGCCAGCACAAATTTATACATGGTCTTCAGAGTCGTTACGCGCATTTGAAGAACGTACTGCTGCGGGTATTTTGGTGTTGTTAACAGTATTGTTATCCTTAAATGCATTTGCAGTTTGGCTGCGCCGACGTTCAGAACAAATATGGTAAAGGTAATATGAGTACAACACAAGAACAACAAGCCAAGATTCGCATTGAAAACCTTAAACTTTGGTACGGTCAAGCAGAAGCCTTGCATGGCATTACGCTGGATATTCCAACCAATAGCGTTACCGCTTTTATTGGCCCATCTGGTTGCGGTAAATCAACGTTACTGCGTGCGCTTAACCGCATGAATGATCGTATTCGCGGTTGCCGTATCGAAGGCAGTGTACTGCTTGATGGTAAAAATATTTATGATGCTGATGTTGATGTGGTGCAATTACGCACCCATGTGGGCATGGTGTTTCAAAAGCCCAACCCATTCCCTAAAACCATTTATGAAAACGTTGCTTATGCGCCACGCATTCATGCATTGGCAAGCGATGGCGCGAAAATGGATCAATTGGTCGAAGAATCATTGCGAAAAGCCAGCTTGTGGACTGAAGTAAAAGACAAATTGAATCAACCAGGAACAGCACTGTCTGGCGGTCAACAACAGCGTTTGTGTATTGCCCGTACCATTGCCATTCGTCCCCAAGTTATCTTGATGGATGAACCTTGTTCAGCATTAGACCCGATTGCCACCACCAAGATTGAATCGTTAATTGAAGAGCTAAAAGAAGAATATACCATCGCCATTGTGACGCATAGTATGCAGCAAGCAGCCCGTGTATCGCAGAAAACTGCTTTCTTTTACCTTGGTGATCTTATTGAATACGGTGATACAGGGGCTATTTTCACCAACCCCAAAGAAAAACGGACGGATGATTATATTACCGGTCGGTTCGGCTAAATACATGCAAGCATTTGGCTGCTTTTATTTTTTTAAAGATCAAGGTCATGATCAAGCCATGACCCCCCCTCATAGGATTATAACCAATGGCTCCATCCCATACCCTAAAAAGCTTCGATACAGCGCTCGATGATTTAAATGCGCG
>JAUZQQ010000030.1 GCA_030950905.1 Mariprofundaceae bacterium | reverse complement strand
ATGCAAGTGGAAGGCGCATCGGGCTTTCATAAACGTATCATCTATTATAGCAGTAAAGCCTATGTTACAGAACTTCCAAAAGGTGATTTGTACCACAAACTCAAACCTGTTATTTTTCTTGGTATTCTAAATTTCACCTTGTTTGATAACGAACACTATATCTCACGCCATTTGATTTTGAATAAAGAGACAGGAACACACGAATTAAAAGATTTAGAATTTAATTTTGTGGAGCTACCAAAATTCAACAAAGAAGAACACCAATGCCATAACTTGGCTGAAAAATGGATCTATTTTCTAAAAAACGCCGACAATTTAGAACTCATCCCCAACAGCACCACGCCTGCCCTACAACACGCCTACGAATGCGCCAGCGAACATATATGGACGAAAGAAGAGCTGGCGTTATACGATTACCGCTGGATGCAAATGGGACAAGAATGGGGAAGGTTGGATTTTGCCATGAAGAAGGGAATAGAAAAGGGGATATTAAAAGTAGCTATTTCTCTATTGGATGTTCTTGATGATGCTACCATTGCAGAAAAAACCGAATTGCCTATCAACATTATTCAGCAATTGCGCAGAAAAGATAGGGGTAAAAATTAAGTATACTTGGTCAAGCATCACCGTCATTTAAAACTTGCACAAAGCTTGCTATACGTGAACATGCGAGCGTAAAATACAAGACGAAGGACAACAACCCAATGATATCATGGCTTTTACCCTTACATCTCACATTAGTTAGCATGCTGATATTTATTTTTATTTGGCGTGTCTTTTATGTCTGGCAAGGCAATGTTATTCCTTACCGTTGGCTCAAACGTGGACTTCCTGATGCCGTGGATACGAGCGTTTTATTAAGTGGCGTGGTATTGGCTCTGCACGTTGACCTGAGCCCTTGGCAAGATGATTGGTTTGCAGTAAAGCTGCTTGCTATTGTGGTTTATATTGCGGCAGGATTTTTTTGTTTTTCAACATCACAAATGCGTGCATCCCAGCGTTGGGCAGCATCTCTTGCTTTATGCATGCTTTTTTATACCGTAGCCTTGGTCGCTACGAAAGAAGTGTTCCTTGGATTGCTTTAGTCCATCGTTTAAAATTTTAATACAAAGGTAGCCATTTAAATGTCTTCATTTCCTGAAAAAACCTGTGATATTTCACGTTTGGTCACACACGCAAAATTGGTTGCAGCCGTACTCGCTGACAAAAAAACCGAGCAACGCCGCGATGGTGTTTATGCCTACCCCAATGAGGTCTTTGAACTTGAAGGCATCAGCTTTGTGGTGACATCGCTGAAACAACAACGCCTTGGTGATATGACAGACCGTGACGCACAAGCTGAAGGTTACCCTTCTTTGGCAATGTACAAAGGCTTGATTTTAAGCATGCATAAAAACATGACATGGAATGAAGATGATTTGGTGTGGGTGCATACCTTCGCTCGCCAAACGCCATCCAAATAACGCAGCCTCTCGCACGTAACTATTCACCCAAGGAGATAATAGCATGGCAGAAGAACGTTTGGATCGCCTGATGTCACGCTTGGGTTATGGCTCAAGGCGGGATGTGGGTTATTGGATACGGTTGGGCTTGATTGAAGTGGCGGGTAAAGCCGCAAAATCTGCCAATCAAAAGGTTGATGCTGATGATGTGTTGTTGGAAGGAAAACCTTTGGATCATCCCCATGGCTTAACCGTAATATACCATAAGCCATTGGGACGTGTTTGTTCACGCAAAGAGGATGGAAACTTGGTTTATAAAGACTTTCCTGAACGTTGGTTGGGGCGAAAGCCACCGTTTAATAGCGTTGGCCGTTTGGATAAAGAAACGGCTGGCTTGTTGATTTTTACCGATGATGGGCAGTTAAACCATAAACTTACCAGTCCAAAACATGCAATTAGCAAAACCTATGCCGTGACCTTGGCAAGACCCGTGACAGATGATGCCGTACTGCGTTTGGCTAGCGGCACATTGATGCTGGAAGATGATGTAAAACCCTGTCTTCCCGCAGAATTAACGATTATTGACGCTCACCATGTACAACTGGTATTGCACGAGGGGCGTTACCATCAAGTTCGACGGATATTTGCTGCGCTAGGCAACCACGTGGAGGCATTAACACGCACCCATATTGCTCGTTTGTCGCTGCTTGAAACAAATTTAGAGGCTGGGCAATGGCAAGATCTTACTGCCGATGCGTTATGGCAACGCTTACTGCATCCATCATCGGTGTAGCCAACACCCCCTTTAAAATAAAGCAAAGACAAATTCGGAGTACGTAAGTTATTATATTCCTGTTTCTAAGTGATCAACCCGCATGACAGCAGCCGTTTATTTCCAAGCACTGCCAAAAAAAGACCGTATCGAAGGCATCGCGCATTTGCTGTTGCGGCGAAACCGTTTAACGCCAAAGCTTGTTGTGTTATGCCCTGATTCATTGTTCATTCAGCATTTGAGCTTTCAATTATGGACGATTGAAGCCACATCATTCTTGGCTCATGGCATCGCAACAGATGATGGCAACGCCAATGCCAACCACCCTATTTTGTTAACAGAACAACTTAACCACCCCCATCAGGCAACAGTACTTGTCAATGGCGGGTTAGAAATTCCCCCTGTATTGGATGGGTTTGATCATATTGTAGATTTTGTAGATGCTTGGGATGATGCGTTAAAACAAGCTGCACGGCAGCGTTTTCGCAGTTACCGTCAAATAGGTTATGCCCCGAAATACCTTGGTTAATACGGGCTTGAACCTCCTAGGGTTGGATTATAAACCCCTCACTGTTACGATTGCGGCCATGGAAGCAGATACCCATTTTGGTTTTGAACAAGTAAGCCCTAACGAAAAAGAAGGGCGGGTGATGGCGGTGTTTTCCTCCGTTGCTGATAAATACGATGTCATGAATGACTTGATGAGTGGTGGTATGCACCGCTTGTGGAAATTTCGAATGCGGCAATGTTCGGCAGTTCGGCAGAACCATGTGGTACTGGATGTTGCCGCAGGTTCAGGCGATATTGCTTTGGGGCATTTGCGAAAAATGGGGGATACTGGCCGTGTCATTTTATCGGATCTCAATGGCCCGATGCTGCACGAAGGTGCGCGGCGAATGCTGGATGCGGGTTATTTGCCTGGTAGGGCAGATTGCATACAAGCCGATGGAAGCTGTTTACCATTTGCCGATGCGATAATGGATTGTGTGAGTATTGCTTTTGGTATTCGTAACTTTGTGGCTATTGAAGCTGGCTTGGCGGAGTTTTACCGCGTCTTAAAACCGGGGGGGCAATTTATTTGCCTTGAGTTTTCGCGCCCTGTGTTGCCCTTCTTGGGTGTTATTTACGATACCTATTCCTTTCACATGATTCCTCAAATTGGTGAGTGGGTGACGGGGGATCGTGATTCTTACCAATACTTGGTTGAATCTATTCGGCGTTTTCCTGATCAAAAACGTTTTTCTCACTTGATCACACAAGCAGGTTTTGATTTGGTTCGTCATGAAAACATGACGGGTGGCATTGTTGCATTGCATCGTGGTTATAAGTTATGAGTATTATGTTTCTACCCTTACGGCTGATTCCTGTGCCTATGCAATGTGTTGTTGTGTCCACCGTTTTAAATTTGGTTTTACAACGCGATGCATCACTGCGCGAGCAGGCATACGACCTGGATTCTCGCGTGTTTCGTATTCATGTATCCGATACTGGCGCTTTGTTTTTTCTTGTTTTTCGTGACGGAAGAGTCTGCGCGCACCCACGCCATGAAGGGGATGTGGATGTGCGTATTAGCGCTGAAACTTCAGGCTTTGCACGCATGGTCTTTGCCCATGAAGACCCTGATGAACTTGTTTTTCGCCAAGTGTTGTGTATATCAGGGGATTCTGAATCGATGCTGCGTTTTAAAAAACTTATGCAAACGGCGGATGTAAGCTGGGAGCATGAACTGGAACTGGCATTCGGTAATTTTTTTGGTCGGCGTGTTGCCAAAGCAGCAACGCTGGCTATTCAAACGGAAGAAAAACTTCGCCAAGGCGTTCACGATGTATTGCAACAAGGTTTGCATGAATTGCATATCCCCGATGAACAATCCATGCAGCGTTGGCAAGCAGGCGTTGAACATTTGCAACACCGCATTCATCGACTGGAACAACGCATAAGCCAAGCCGAACACCGTTTGCATGGCCAAGTATCCGTTCATGAAAATCGCCGGTAATATTCAGCGTAATTTACGCCTCCTTAAAATTGGTTATATTTTAACCACCCATGGCATGGCTGCACTCGCCATGCGCATGCGTTTGTTTTACCCCTATGCATGGTTGATCCAACTTTTTCGTGATGACCCTCCGGCTGCTGATATGGGCGTGCAAATTCGTTTGGCTTTAGAAAAACTAGGGCCTACGTTTATTAAATTTGGTCAAATGCTGTCTACCCGTGTTGATCTGTTACCACTCGCTGTGGCTATGGAACTCAAGAGGTTGCAAGACAATGTTCCTCCAGCCCCTTTTGAGCATGTAAAAAAAGTTATTCAACATTCCTTTAAAAAACCCATGGTGGGCGAGAACGGTCTTTTTCACAGCTTTGAAGAAACACCAATTGCGGCGGCATCTATTGCCCAAGTACATTTTGCCACCTTGCACAATGGCCAACAGGTCGCGGTGAAAATTCGCAGGCCTGATATTACCCGAATGATTGAAGCTGATTTGGCGATTCTTCGTTTATTGGCACGTATGTTTGAGCGTTATTTTCCTGAATACCACCGTTTAAAAGCCTGTTGCGTGATCGAAGAGTTTTCAGGCACCATTCGCGGTGAGCTTAACCTTCGCTCTGAAGCTGCCCATGCGAGTCATTTTGAAGAAAATTTCGCCAACTTGGAAGGGATTCGTGTGCCTGCGGTGCAATGGGCGTATACGAGCACCGAGGTATTAACGACCGAACGTATTTCTGGCATTCCCATTGATGAAAAAAACGCCTTGATTGCGGCCAATCACGATGTAATGAAACTGTGTACACAGGCATCAACACTTTTTTTTCACATGGCTTTTATTGATGGTTATTTTCATGCCGACATGCACCCTGGGAATATTTTTGTTGCCAACAACGGTGATTTGGTTTTGGTTGATTTTGGTATTGTTGGCCGCTTGGATATGAGATCGCGGCGTTATTTGGGTGATATGCTGTTGGCTTTTTTGCAAGAAGACTATTACCGCGCTGCCATGGTGCATGTGGAAGCAGGTTATGTTCCAGCAAGCACCAATGTATCGGCCTTTGAAGATGCGTTGCGTGAGATTGCTATTCCTATTTTTAACCGCCCGCTGGAACAAATATCGATTGCCGAACTCTTGTTTGGCATGTTCGCTGTGACCGAACGTTTTCATATGGAAACACGGCCTGAGTTATTGTTGCTGCAAAAAACGATGGTCGTACTCGAAGGCGTAGCACGCGAATTGGCGGGTGATTTTAATATGTGGGCATCGGCTAAACCATTGATTGCTGCATGGGCTGCACGCAACATGGGACCCGTCGGCAAAACAGAAGCGTTTGCCAAAGAATTTAAAGGGCAGATGCAACAATGGATGGTACTGCCTGAACGCTTAAATGGTCTGATACAAATCATCGAAGATCGCCATGCCACCGTGCAGTACACAGAGCAATCAAAACTGCCACGTTTTATGGGTGCTTTATTGTTGGTGATTGGGGGCGGCTTGTTTGTCGGCGTGATGGGTGACTTATGGCTTTACGCATGGCTACCATGGGCTGCATTGTCGGCTTTGCTCGTGGGGTTGTTGTTGATACTGCATGAATAAACCATCAGTTTCTTTGATTTGGGCTGAAGATAACAGCCACCTGATTGGTAAAAATAGCGGTTTACCATGGCGCTTATCCGCTGATATGGCGTGGTTTCGTTCGCACACCATCGGCAAGCCGATTCTTATGGGACGAAAAACCCATGAATCCATTGGCCGAGCCTTGCCTGAACGGCTAAACTTGGTGCAAAGTCGCCATCACCCTAATTTGCCTGATGATTGTATCCACGTCACAAGCATGGATGATGCGCTAAAAGCGGCAACGGGCGCAAAAGAATTGATGGTGATGGGCGGTGCAGAAATTTACCGCCTGTGGCTACCTCGGGCAACACGTTTGTATGTCACCCATATTGATGCGGTGCTTGAAGGCGATGTTTATTTCCCGCCGCTCGACTGGCAGCCTTGGCAGCGTATTTACAAAGATTCATACCCTGCTTCCCCTGATTATGCGTATCGCTTTTGTATTTATGAAAAGCATTGATATTCGGCCAGCTTATGCGGACGATTTTACTGCCATGCATGCATTAAACTTGCAAAGCTTTCGCGAAGCATGGTCAGAAGATGCCATGCGTGGTGCGTTGTTGGGTGGTTTTGATGTGTTGGTGGCAGCGCATAATCATGTATTGTGCGGTTATATACTGAGTTGTGATACAGTGGATGAAGTGCATATCATGCAATTGGCAGTTCACCCTGCATGGCAACGCCAAGGCATTGCCGCCTGTTTAAGCAAAACTTTATTGCAGATTAAATCCACCATGGCTTGTATGTTGCTAGAGCTTCGTGCTTCCAATGGTGCTGCATTATCATTGTATCAGGGGCTTGGTTTTTTTGTGTGTGGTGAACGCGCCAATTATTATACAGCACGCGGTGTCCACGACGCAGAAAATGCAATTTTAATGAGATTAAACATGGAAGGCAAACATGAATGACGACAACAAGTTTATTGTTTTATTGGTTGATGATCAACTTATTATTCACGAGGCCATTCGCAGGTGCTTGGCCGATCAACCCAATTTAGTGCTTCATTGTTGCGATGATGGTAGCAAGGCTTTGAAAATTGCAGAAGAACTTAAGCCCCATGTCATTTTACAAGATTTGGTCATGCCTGATGTCAATGGCTTGATGCTGGTGCAGTATTACCGTGTTAATCCTGCCACCCGTGATGTGCCGATTATAGTTCTATCATCGAAAGAAGAGTCTGAGATTAAAGCCAAGGCCTTTGCCTTGGGAGCCAATGATTATATTGTTAAACTTCCCGATCAAACAGAGCTGTTGGCGCGTTTGCAATACCATGCCAAAGCATATGAAAACCTTCAACAACGCGCCAAAGTATTTCATCAATTAAAAGACAATCAGAAAATACTGGTTAAGCTTAATAGGCAACTAGAGGAAGAACAAAAAGAACTTAAAAAATTAAACGAAATAAAAAATCGTTTTTTAAGTATTGCAGCGCATGATCTGCGCAATCCGCTTTCTGCAATTCGTTGCTTTGCTGAGTTTCTTACCGAGCCTGATATGGGTTCTTTAAACAAAGAACAACGGGATCTGGTTGATAATATTGCCACCACCTCGAACGCCATGTTGACCTTGGTGAATGATTTATTGGATGTTAGCGTTATTGAATCAGGGCGATTAAAATTAAAGTTGGGCGAACATGATATGCCCCATTTGATTAAAAATGTTGTTCATTTAAATCATATTATAGCCCAACGGAAACATATCACCGTTTCTTTTGATGCTATGGTTGATCAAGCCAATCAAGTCTTTGACCCTGAACGATTTCGTCAGGTGGTCGACAACTTGATCAGCAATGCTATTAAATACTCACCATCCTACACCACAGTGTATGTTCGTTTGCGTATTGCCAAGGAGCGCATTCAACTGCAAGTAAAAGATGAAGGCCCTGGTATCCCTGAAGATGAACAAGGAAAGTTGTTTCAACCCTTTGGTAAAACATCAGTGCAAGCAACAGCAGGAGAAAAAAGTACAGGGCTTGGTCTAGCATTATCCAAGCGCATGATTGAGGCGCATGGTGGTGATATTCGTGTCGAATCAACACCAGGCGCGGGCAGTTCATTTATTGTTGAGCTAAACAGTGATGCCTTGCGTAATTCTTTGCAATGATAGCCATCCCATGCCCTTAGGAATGGAAATCACATAAGATGATGCCTGTCTTGTTGACCATGGCCGGCGTTATTGCTTTGGGCAGTGTCTGGCGATGGAAATTGGGCGAAACAACAGCAAATCATATTCGTAAGGCATTAACCCAAAGCGTTTATACGTTGTTTTTGCCTGCCTTGGTTTTGCATATGTTATGGCAATCACCGGTGAATATTAACACCCTGCGGATTCCAGCATTGGCTGGTCTGTGTGTGATGCTGGCTTTGCTATCAGCTTGGGTCATGTACCGTTTTTTATTTCCTCGCTTACCTGCGCCTTCAGCGTTGGGTGCATTGTTGCTGGCCTCGGCCTTCGGTAATTTTACATACCTTGGTTTGCCCGTACTGACGCAAGTTTTTGGCGAAAGTTCGGCGATCATTGCCATTCAATTTGATTTATTGGCCAGTACACCCTTGTTGTTTACAGTAGGAATCCTGCTGGCGACGCATTATGGTGAGGGGAAACAGGGCATGGCGGAGGCCATGCATCAAATGCTTCGTGTTCCCGCTTTGTGGGCTGCAAGCTTGGGATTGCTTTTAAGCGGATTTAGCATTGCCCTACCCGAAGCATTGTTGGGCTTTTTATCGCTGCTAGGCTCTGCAGTCATTCCATTGATGTTACTGGCAGTCGGTATGGCATTGGGATGGAAAAATGCTTGGTTAACACGAATGCCTGTACTTATTCCTGTGTTGCTGGCTCAATTACTGATTATGCCTGCCATTGCTTGGGGGTTATGCCTTTGGTGGCAGATTCCACAGGAATTGTTGCCCCAGATTGTTATCGAAGCTGCCATGCCCAGCATGGTGCTTGGACTGGTGGTTTGTGATCGCTTCAAATTGGACACCAGCCTCTATGCCGAAGCTATTACTGTTTCGACATTTTTCTCTTTGTTCTCGCTGCCGCTTTGGTGGTATTGCCTCGGTTGAATGCTTACATGGTGTCCACCCTCTAATTTATAAGCCTTGTGCATAAAAGAATATGCCCATGCTAAGGATTTTTTCATGCCTGATGATACTTCTTATGATGATTTAATAAAAACATTACAAGGCTACCCTGATGCTGAGCAACGTGCTTTTTATGCGCTTGCTGTAATTTATGTGCCCATAACCATGACCGTGCTTAAAGAGCTGATGAAATACATGGAATGGCATGAAAAATTTATTACAACGCCATGGATCATGACGGCCAAAAAGAACAGTTTGCTTATTCCTTGGGACTTTCGCCATCAATTGCACCCTGATATTTTAGAGTTTGCTATGCAAAAAATGGTACTCTCTGGCGATTACCCAAAGCTTATTCAGTGGGTTACAAAACCATCCAACCAAGACTATAAATACAGAGAACAATTCAAAAAACTACTGCTTCGCAAGGCCTTGTATGACAATGATTTTTCACAAATCAGAAAAGTGATCAAAGACTCTAACCCAGCCTTTACCCCCCTAGATCCTTTTCCCACTGTCATAAACTCTATTTTTTATGCGCCGCACAATGAAGCATGGTTTACCACACTTACGGCCGAGTTACAATTTCAATTGTTGTATCAAATGACAGAATTAACATTAAAATTTCAGACCATGCCCCTTTTGTTGCCTGAAATCGCAAAACGCTTGGATCAATCTGAAGCAATCATGGCACACGCAGAAGGCCAATGTTTGCGTGCATCTATTGCCATGTGGCAAGGTGATATTGAATTGATGAAAACATTGATTCCTGATGTCCCTACCGAACGTGCTTGTGCACTTCGCGGTCGTTTGGCTTTTTTGTATGGCCGTGACGATGAGGCTTTTGAGCATTATAAACTGACCATAGACATCAAAAAACAATCACTAAAAAAGCGTCTTGTTTGTTTAACAGGAGAAGATGCTATTTTTCACTTGTTTCTTTGTTTACGCAGCAAAAACATGAAACTGTTTTATTCTTCAGTGAACGATATACAGAAACATTCAAACAACGAAATGATTGTGCAACTTGCCCTCTTCTTTTCCTGGGTACTGAAGGTTCATGAGCAACAGGAAACTTTAAATACTAAAACCTTAGATGATCATATAAATATGCTGCCCAATGTTTTTTTTGCGCACTTGTGCGCGCTGTTTGGTATACGCTGGCTCAAGGAAAAATTGTTGATCAACTATTTTTCAAGCAATCTGACGAACAATAGTTTTCTCAAAAGAAATAAAATGTTTTGGTACTATTGGGAGATCATACAAGTATTTGAAAACATGAAGATGAAAGCAATCCCCAAGGATGATCCATTTTCTGCAGTATGGAAAAAAAAGTCCGATCAATTGCAAGCATTGGGTATTGTGTCTTGCACCAAAATCATCAAAGAAGAAGCAAAATGGGAACGCAGCTTACGCGCGCTTAACGCGCTGATGAGTCCAGAATCCTCCGAATCTTTGGCGGATAGAAAACAACGTCTTGTCTGGTTGTTTCAAGCAACAAAAGGAAAAAAAGGCACGTATAAATTAAGTGAAAGCCTTGAGGTTCGCTTACAAGTTCTTAGCAAAAAAGGAACGTGGAGCAAAGGACGAAAAGTCGCGTTGACACATTTGCTTCAATCAAGCAAACGCAGCGAAAGCTACCCATGGCTTAGCGCGCAAGATCAAGCCATATGCAACCATATTCAAGAACATGAAGTGAATGAAAGTCGTTATTATTACTACTATGAGACGGTAATTGATGTCAACGCACATGATATATTGCCCGATGCCGTTGACCATTCAGCCTTGTTTATTGGCGATCTTAACACCCCTTTTCATATTGAAGAAGGGCAAGTTACATTGCAAGTAGTGCAAGAGAGAAAAAATATTTGCATAAAAATAATCCCGTTTCCCAACAATGAAGACATGAAAGATGACATGTTATCAGCCACGGTGATGTTTTGGGAAACACCCCAACGCATGGTTTTCTATCGTTTTAATCAGGAACAGTTGCGTATTGTACGAATTCTTGGCAAGGCTGGTTTGTCTGTTCCAGAAGAAGCCAAAGAACGCGCCTTAGAGAGTATTACTGCAATCGCACCATTGTTGACCGTGCATTCAGAAATCGGTGGCGGCGGGCAGCAAGCGGCGAAAGATATTGTCGGCGATTCCCGCTTGCATCTGCATTTACAACCAATAGGTGACGGTTTGCAAGTCAGTTGTTTTGTACGTCCGTTTGCTGATGCAGCGCCAATGCTAACGCACCCAGGCGAAGGCGGAAAAACACTGTTTACCGAACACGATGGTGAAACATTACAAACCCAGCGAAATTTAAAAGCTGAAACCAAGTTATCACAAAAAATGTTCAACAAATGCACCCATTTGGATGCCCAAGAAGGTTGGAACTGGCAGCTTGATGAACCGCAACAAGCACTCGAAACATTGGAACAATTGCAAGAGCTGGGCAAAGAAGCTGTGCTTGAATGGCCAGAAGGCAAAGGCATTAAATTGGTACAAAAAATGGAGACCAAACAATTTGGTGTTTCTATTCACAAACACCAAGATTGGTTTCAGCTTGAGGGCGAGATTCAACTGGGTGATGATGATGTGATGGGGGTCAAACAATTATTGTCCTTGGTTGAGGGCTCATCGGGTCGTTTTATCCGTATGGGTGATGATCAATTTATCAGCTTAAGTCAGGCCTTGTACAAACGCTTGCAACGTTTGCAAAAAATAACCGATGGTGGCCGTTTTCACAATCTGGCGGCCTCTGCCATTGATGATGTTACCCAAGGCATGAATGTACGCAAAAACAAATCTTGGCAAGACCATTTGCAAAAAATATCCGATGCAGAAGCCTACGAACCAGTATTGCCATCAACCTTGCAAGCAGAATTGCGTGATTACCAAGTTGAAGGTTTTAATTGGATGGCGCGCCTAACGCACTGGGGTGCTGGCGCATGCTTGGCCGATGATATGGGGCTTGGCAAAACGGTGCAGGCCTTGGCATTGCTATTGACCCTTGCACAAAAAGGGCCAGCCTTGATTATTGCCCCCACGTCGGTGTGCATGAACTGGGAAGCAGAAGTTATTCGCTTCGCACCATCGTTGCGTCTCCATAACTTTGCCGAAGGCGAACGTGCCGCAATGGTTGCTGATGCAGGCGCGTTTGATGTGGTGGTATGCAGTTATGCTTTACTGCAGCGCAACGGTACGTTGCTGGCATCACGTGAGTGGCAAATGATTGTGCTCGATGAGGCACAGGCGATTAAAAACGCAAGCACCAAACGATCACAAGCGGCCATGGCGTTGCAAAGCCCTGTCCGTATTATTACCACGGGTACACCCATTGAAAATCACTTGGGTGAATTATGGACGTTGTTTCAATTTATCAATCCTGGTTTGCTGGGTAGTTTGGAGCGTTTTAATCAACGCTTTGCCAACCCGATTCAAATCCAACACAATACCGAAGTAGCCCAACATTTAAAACAATTGGTACACCCATTTATTTTACGCCGTTTAAAAAGCAATGTATTAACAGAGCTGCCATCACGTACAGAAATAACCATACATGTTGAGCTGCCCAAAGAAGAAATGGCATTGTACGAAGCTGTGCGCCAACAAGCCTTGGAACGCATTGAAAATATTGCCAACGGTCCACCTGGTGCGCGCCAGATTCAAGTATTGGCAGAAATTATGCGCCTACGCCGCGTATGCTGCCACCCCAGCTTGGTGATGCCTGACACAAGTATTGTCGGTGCTAAATTAACCGCCTTTGGCGAATGCATCAAAGAATTACGCGATGGCAAGCATAAAGCCTTGGTGTTTAGTCAATTTATTGGCCATTTGGATATTTTACGCCGTTATTTAGACCAAGAAAAAATCCATTACCAATACCTGGATGGCTCTACCCCTGTAAAACAACGAAAAAAACGTGTCGATGCCTTTCAAGCTGGCGAAGGGGATGTTTTTCTGATCAGCTTAAAAGCAGGTGGTTCAGGGCTCAACCTCACCGCTGCTGATTATGTGTTGCACATGGATCCATGGTGGAATCCCGCCGTAGAAGACCAAGCGTCCGATCGCGCCCATCGCATGGGGCAAAAACGCCCCGTTACTATTTACCGCTTTATTGCAAAAAATACCATTGAAGATAAAATCGTACAAATGCATCAGCAAAAGCGCGACCTTGCCGACACCTTGTTGGAGGGCAGCGATGCGGGTGGCAAATTATCGTTGGCAGCAATCATGAAATTGGTCGAAGCGTCTTCTATTGAAGGGTAGTACCCATTCGTGGGTGAAAAAGGGAAATCATGCTGCGATCAGAAGACCAATCTTGCGGAATTAAACCACACAATCCGTTCAGTAATAGCCGTGTTGACCTTGATAGCATTCATCATGAAGCATTTAAGCAGGCGCGACAAATTTGCATTATTCGCCAAATTTGTCGCGCTTGTTTTTTTAGCGGGCAGGTCGCGCTGAATTGCGTGAACGGCGAGAGGGCGCGTTTGTAGACCGTGTATTTCTCTGACCTCTACTGGTATTCCTTCGAGGGGCGCGGTGATTGGGGGCTGGGCGTGTTGTGGTTTCTTCTTCACTGCCTCCCGTATCAGCAGCGAAACCTTCAATTTCAACTTGTGTTACTTGTTTGCCTATCAATTTTTCAATGCTACGCAACAATTTCATTTCTTCATGACAAACAAGCGACATGGCTTCGCCCGAGCGGCCAGCTCGACCCGTGCGACCAATGCGGTGTACATAATCTTCTGGCACGTTGGGTAATTCATAATTTACAACATGGGGCAGTTGATCAATGTCTAAACCTCGGGCAGCAATATCAGTCGCCACCAATACCCGAATTTCCCCTTGCTTAAAGCCTGCCAATGCTTTGGTTCGTGCGGTTTGACTTTTGTTGCCGTGAATAGCAGCCGCTTGAATACCATCTTTCCCCAGTTGTTCGGTAAGACGGTTTGCACCATGCTTGGTGCGCGTAAAGACCAACACTTGTTGCCACGCTTGGCTGCGAATTAAATGTGATAATAAAGCACGTTTACTGGACTTTCCGACAGGGTGTACCACCTGTGTTACTTGACCTGATGCCTCGTTTCTGGCAATTTCTACCAAGACAGGCTGATGCAAAATGCCCTTGGCAAGTCGTTTAATATCGTTAGAAAATGTTGCCGAAAATAATAGCGTTTGGCGTTTTTTAGGCAGCATAGCAAGAATCTTTCGAATATCATGAATAAAGCCCATGTCCAACATTCGGTCTGCTTCATCCAAAACCAAAATATCAACATGGGATAAATGGGCTATTTTTTGGTTGGCAAGGTCAAGCAATCTACCCGGTGTCGCAACGAGTACATCAACACCACGGCGCAACGTATTAATTTGCGGTTTGATACCAACACCACCAAAAACAACGGTCGAACGAACAGGTAAGTATTTGCCATAAACACGTACACTTTCAGCAATTTGCGCTGCCAATTCACGGGTTGGGGTTAAAATCAATGCGCGTATGGGACGACGACCATGGTCGCTTTTGGCCTGATGCAAGCGTTGCAACAAGGGCAGTGTGAAACCTGCCGTTTTACCTGTACCCGTTTGCGCCGCTGCCATAATATCCTTACCCTGCAATACAATAGGTATCGCCTGCGCTTGCACTGGCGAAGGTGTATCATAGCCCTGATCATGCACAGCGCGTAGGAGCTCGTCACAGAGTCCAAAGTTTTCAAATGTCATTGTGATTTACTCCACCACGGTTAAAAAAGAATTGCACTGTATCATGCAAAGTTAAATTAACCAGTCGATTAATGCCTGTTGTTTTGGCATACTTTGCACTTTCAACCAACAAACAGTGCATCAAGAAATATTTGGGGGAAGTTCTATGGCAAAAAAATCCAAACATTATATTTGGTTAACCGATGGCGAAGATTTGCTGTGTGCCGCCGAGGAAGGCGTATCAAAACAGGGCAAAGTCTTATTATTAACCAACAAACGCTTGATTTTAATTCAACAGCTGGATACCAAGGAGCTGTCGGATATTGATGATAAAATGTGGAAAGAATTCAAAACAGTTTCGCTACGCCAAGCTTTTTGGAACAGTACCATCACAGTAAGCTTTTCTGTGCCAACAGACCCATCCCTTTGGGTGTTTGAAAAAGTAAAAAAACCTATTGCTGTTCAAGCCTATCGGCTGATGAAAAACAAAGAGGTTGCTATGCGAGAGAAACCCAAGCCTCCCAAGGTCAAGCCTGTTGCTGAAAAGTCTTCCACTATTATCTCTCCTCCCCTTCTTATTAACGAATCAAAGGTATTGCCATTGCCGCTTCCCGAAAAAAGCATCACGCCAGCACCTGAGCACAAAAAGGATCAGCCTGCGCCCAAAGAAGCCCAGTCTTTGCCTGAAAAAAAAGATACGCCCACGCCCAAAGAAGACAAGCCTGTTACTGAAAAAGATAAAACACCTGCCAAGAAAGAATCAGAGAGTGATGGATTGTTTGCCCGCATGAGAAAAAAATTTAGTTGACCAAGCCGCTGTACCTCTACTTTAAAACATTTTTAAAAAGGAAAAATATGAAACCATTCAATTATCTGTTGCTTGCCGTTTTTTGTACCATTGCCCATCAGAGCTTTGCTCTAGCCGAAGGCGACCATGCGCAAACGATGGTTTTAGAAACACAATACACCATGTCGCAACAACGCTGCCAAGATTATCAACAAGCGGACGCAGCCATGAATACGCTTTATCAAAAGCTAAAAAAAAGGTATGCCAAAGATAACACCTTTTTGCGCCGCTTTAAAAAGTCACAAAGGTATTGGTTGAAGTTTCGTGATGCTCAGCTTCGCACCATCCATCCCAAAGCCAAAAAGAACACGCCCACGAGTAACCTAGGGATGTGCCGCTGTATCGCACTTGCTGCCATGACCAAAACACGCAACAAGCAACTGCGTCAAATGCTTATGCCTGAAGAGGGCGATGTGTGCGCCTTACCCTTGCCTGCCCCAATACGTTTCAATCGTCCGTAAAAAACAGGTGTTTTTACTAGCTTGAAATAATTCATTTAAACTCGCCAATATTAAAAGTGTGGTTAGCATGTCGCACATTGCGTAATGTAATCGGAGGTCTCCATTGAAGTGTTTGGATTGTCAATTTGAAAACCCTGATGGCATGAAGTTTTGTGGTGGTTGTGGTAGCCCCTTGCCACCTGAGTCTACTTGCTCCGATTGCGGCACAGAAAACCCTGAAGGTTTTAAGTTTTGTGGTAAATGCGGGCATCCTTTGGCTGGAAATCAGCCTGCAAAGGTTATCAAGACAAGCAGCAAAGCCAAGATTACCGAAAAGCAAGCCAGCACCTCGCAACACATGTATGCAGAAAAACGACGCATGACAGTCTTGTATTGTGGTATTGTCGATGTAAGCAGTATTTCTGACAACCTTGATGCTGAAGATTTACGTGAGATGTTTAGCGAATACCAACGCATGGTTGCTTCTGCTATTGAAGCCATGGGAGGGCATGTAGCAAAAAACATGGGGGACGGTGTATTGGCTTATTTTGGCTACCCCATAGCCCACGAAGATGACCCTGAACGAGCGATTAACGCAGGTTTAAGTATCGTCAGCAAGATGACTGATTTAAACAAAAAAGTTTACGAGACATTCAACCAACGTATTAATGTACATGTATGCATGCATACGGGTGATGTTGTTGTGGGTGAAATGACCGCTGATAGCAGCGACTTTTCTGTACTGGGTAAAACCCCTAATATTGCAGCGCATTTGGACAGTGTAACCCCTGATAATACCGTGGTTGTCACCGAATCAACCTACACCCTTGCCAAACAAGGGTTTAGCTTTAATGATCTCGGTAAGCAGTCCGTCAAAGGTATGGCTGAGCCCATGCGGGTTTACCAAGTAGTCAAAGAATCTGATGCATTTGATTGGTCTGATGATGAGGAAATGTCCGATCGCCGTGGGCAATTTATTGGTCGAGAAACTGAACTTAGCTTGATTCACAACTTATGGGGACGGGTGAAAGAGCAAGCAGGCCAAGCTTTATTGATCACTGCAGATGTTGGCATGGGGAAAACACGCCTCGCACAAGAGTTTTGGCATCAGACAAAAGGTGATGGTGTTAATGTGGTTTATTTGCAGGCTTCAGAATTTGCCAGCAACACCATGATCTTCCCGTTAACGCGTTGGTTTAGGCGCTGGCTAAAATACCGAGACAATGACAGCAGCGATAGCGTATTAAATAAAATTGAACATTTTTTTGGTGGTGTGGAAGCCTTACCCCTTGAAATAACATTGCTGTTGAACTCTTTGTTGGGCAAAGATGTAAAGCTGCCCGAGTCGATTACCCCCGCAGCATTCTGGGGCATGACGATGGGTTTTTTAAACCAATTGATGCATCAGTTTTGTAACAACAATCAAAAATTAATTATTATCGTAGAAGACTTGCAATGGATGGATTCATCGAGCAATGAGTTTTTAACCTCGTTGATTAAAGATATTGAATCCCATCCTGTTTTCATTCTTGGTACCAGCCGACCTGT
>JAUZQQ010000003.1 GCA_030950905.1 Mariprofundaceae bacterium | reverse complement strand
AACCAATATTTGGCAAAGCTGCCACCCGTTGCGGCACAGGCTTGGGCAATTTCATTTTCATGATGGGGGAATTTAAGATCCATACCACCACCATGAATATCAAAATTCGCGCCGAGGTGCGCGCAACTCATCGCAGAACATTCAATATGCCAGCCAGGACGACCATAACCCCACGGTGAATCCCAACCCGGTTCATTTTCTTTGGCTGGTTTCCACAATACAAAATCCAAGGGATCATGTTTGTGTTTATCTACGGCAACACGATTTCTTACTTCCAATTCTTCGATGTTTTTGCCTGAAAGCAAGCCATAACTTGAAAATTTTCGCACTGCATACAGTACATCACCTGTCTTGCTAATATACGCCATCTTTTTTTCAATCAGTGTTGCAATCATGGCTTGTATTTCTGGCATGTGCTTCGTAGCACGAGGCTCCAAGCTTGGGCGCAGGCAGCCCAATGCGTCCATGTCTGTGTGAAAGGCAGCAATCATCGATTCAGTCAATACATCAATAGCAACAGCATCTTTGGCTGCGCGATGGATTATTTTATCATCCACATCAGTAAAGTTGCGCACATAACACACGTCATAGCCCAATGCGCGCAACCAGCGAAATATCACATCAAAAACGAGCATCACACGAGCATGACCAACGTGTGAATAATCATAAACAGTAACACCACAAACATACATGCCCACCCTTTTGGGGTGCCGTGGGACAAAGTGTTCTTTGCATCGCCGCATGGTATTATAAAGGTATAATTCGCTCATGTTTCTTTTTCACGCCAATCATTTTGCATTAACAATCTCGCATCAACAGTAAGCGTTCGCGCACCCCTTCTGTACCAAGAAACGCAATAACAGCACCCATTTCTGGGCCATGTATATTGCCCGTTAGCGCAATGCGTAATGGCATAAACAATGCCCGCCCTTTTTTTGCTGTTGCTGTGCGTATGGCTTGTGTCCAAAGCTTCCAATCACCTGGGTGATTCAACCAAGCATTCAAAGCAACAGTGTAAAAGTCACGGCCTGCTTCATGCGCAATGGAAAGAGCTTCATCATTTAAGGGGTAATGGGGTTTAAGCAAGCGCGAAAACATCACCGCATCTTCAACTTTATGAATATTTGCCTGAATCAATACTGCATAAGCCTGCAATTTCTGGTCATCACAGGGCGGGATATGGTCGATTATTTTAGCTGCTAAATCAGAAGCAGGAAGGTTATGCAGCAGTTGCGTATGCTGTCGCCACATGCTGTCATCCATCCAACGAACCGAGCCTGTTGAAATGTGATCGGCTTGAAAACAAGCGGCAAGATCATCAACAGTGTGTGCGTCTTCGGGCATATTGGGGTGTCCCAAACGGGCCATCGCTTGCACCAACGCAGCAGCAAGCAAGCCATCATTGCGCAAGTCTGCCACATTATGGCTGCCTGTACGCTTGGAAAGCTTTGCCCCATCCATGCCCAGCAATAACCCATGGTGCAAATAAATAGGCGGATTGTATTGCAAATGCTGCAACAACCAGACTTGGTAAGCCGAATTGGTTAAATGATCATCGCCGCGCAAAGCATGGGTGACACCATCAAGTGCATCATCCACAGCGTTGGGCAATAAAAAAGTAAAACTTCCATCGCTGCGTACCACCACAGGGTCGTCCAAATCACGGCAGCGAAAATCCACGGTCTTGCGCAATAAATCATGGACGATGACCATCGAGTCATCATTTTGATGAATTGCCAAACGCCAAACATGCGCTTCATTAAGCATGCGTTGTGCCCGTTCATCAACAGACAAAGCGCGGCAACGGCCATTGTAACGCGGCGGAAGACCACGGGAACTTGCCAATTTACGGTCTAAATTTAGCTGATGTTCAGAACAAAAACAAGGGTAAGCATCACCCATATCAGTAAGGCTTGATAATGCTGTTTGATGATTTTTGGCATGGGCACTTTGAAAGCGTGCATCGCCATCCCAAGGCAAGTTAAGCCAAAGCAAGTCTTCTTTGATAGCGGCAATGTATTGATTCTGTGAGCGGTTCTGATCGGTGTCTTCAAAACGCAATAAAAACTTGCCACCTTGCTGCTTGGCAAAAAGATAATTTAAAAGTGCTGTGCGCACATTGCCCAAATGCAATAACCCAGTAGGGCTCGGTGCAAAACGGGTGATGACAGAAGTTTTGCTGGAAATCATAGGTGCTTGTTTAATCCTTCTGGATGAATGGATTTTTGTGTGCGTTATTCAGCTTAAATACAGTCACGCAACTTGGTATCAATTTTTAGAATATGATTTACCAACCAACTGTGCAAAAAATCATGCAGTTTTTGAATCAAATCTTCTGACGAGCCTTCCATTTCAAAGCGTTTGACGTACTTGCCATAAGCGGCCAATAATTTTATATGGTGTTCTTTGTTGGTTGAGGCAATAGAGCAACGATGGGTGCGCATGCAAATTTCTTCGTAACAAAAATGGCTACGGGTGAAAATACCGAGATTGCTCAGTAAGTTTTTAATATAGCGGTCATTAATATCACCAGCAGCCATGTGTGTTTCAAGGTCGGCAAGGTATTGGAACAAAATTTTGTGTTGCTGATCAATTCCATCATCGCCCGTGCAGTATTCATCTTTCCAATCTATTGACATGATTCAATTCCCTCTAGGTGCGATCAATTTAATGTGTTAAGCAATATTTTAAATACAACGATGTTACGCAATCTAGCGCAATATTTTTGAATGGCAACGAAGATGCTGCTTGTACTGTGCATATGTGCAAGCAGACGATAGGATTTGACGGTGCATATCTTTTACCGTTATATCACCCATCTTTTTTTAATGTTTTTTATGGGCATCGTTGCCCTTGGAAGTGCGATAGCCAGTTCTAAATCATTGCCTTCTGATGTTATGCTCAGCAAGAGTGATGCCATTTATTGCGATGCTTACAGCATGCTTCCACTGGAAAAAGTAAAAACGCTGCTTGCCGATGGTGCTATTGTTTCGGCCAGTTGGCAATTTAAAACAACACGAGAGCGCAAGTATTGGCTGGATCAAACGGTTGCCAACATGGAGATTATTCATCAAGTAACACCAGACCTTATTGCTGGTCGTTGGATGTTATTGAATGTTAGCACAGGGCAAGTAAAAACAACCCGTTTTTTACAACATGCACTGCGTTTTTTACTGGAGGTTCATGCTGTTTCGCTGGCTAGCAAAAACGACATAAAACAATGGGCTTTGACTGAGGAAGCTGAAACTCTTTACCATGTTCATGTACGCTTGCATATCAGTGATGGCCTTGTTGCGCCTACAGGATGGCGCGCATGGCTGCGCCTAGGTAAGACGGTCGCTGTTCGAAGTTTTTCATTGCCATGAATTTTTTATTGTCATGAATACCTTGTTTCGCCTATTACCCCTTCTTTTGTCGCTGATCTTATTTGTTGCAATCATTATTTTCTTGCCTGCTGTAGAACTTACGTTCACGGCTTTACTGGGCTGGATTAACGCAGCGCTTTTGTTGGCTGTTGCTGTTTTTTTGTTGCTGTATGGCATACGTTTGTCGCGGCAAAAGGGGGTTCGGCAAGGGGGTTCGGCATTACGTGCCAAGTTGGTCATGGCCTTGGTTGGCATGTTGTTGATTCCTGCCGTATTATTGCAGGCTTCTGCCAGTTATGTCGTCAATCGTGGTTTGGATGACTGGTTTGATGTTCGTGTGGAAGTATTGCTTGATCGAGCCATGAAATTGGCGCAAGGGTTATACAGTCGTATTGATCAAGAGTTGCATCACAGCTTGCTGGAAGTAGCCAGCGATCCATTGTTGCGCGCGCAATTGGCAACATTTCCATTGAGCAGCAGCGCATTAAACACTCGAATGAACGCATTAATGAACCTCCATGATTGGGAAAGCATGCAAATTTTTGACCGCAATGAACGCTTGATTGCCAGTGTTCAACGGCAAGAATTGGGTGCGCTTGAGGCGGAGACCTTTACAGAGCAAGCGCATATCGCCATGACCCTCGGGAAAATCACCAGTGAAATTCAAAGCAATGACGAGCGAGAACAAGATATAGGCTACGCCCCTGTGACCATTCATCAAAACGTCGTGGCTTTAATTCGCGCCAGCGTTTTGATGCCTGATGGCCTGGTGGCGAACGCCCGCGCTTTAGAGGAAGACAACAAAACCTACCATCAATTAGCCCGCGATCGTGAGTCTTTAGGGCACAGGTTTGATTACCTGATGACCTTAATAACATTCATTATTGTATTGATTGCAGGGTTTATTGCATTTCGATTTGCGCGCCAGCTAACAAAACCCGTTGAACAACTGGCGTATGCCTTGGAGCAAGTTACGGCCGGTGACTTGGATGTCTCAATAACCAATGCACCCAACGATGAATTGGGCAGTCTTGTTGCATCGTTTAACATCATGACCAGTCAATTAAAGCGAAACACGCAGGCGGTTGAAGACACACAAAAAGAATTAAGCAAGGCACTGGCTGACAGCCAACAAGACCAGCACATTTTGGAAAACTTGTTGGCCAACCTAGAAGTGGGCGTGTTGCTGGTGAATCAAGACAATAAAATTCATCTTAGCAACCAGTCTTTTGCAAGGCTGCTCGACGTTGACCCTAAAGTTTTAGAAAGCATTTCGCCAGATCGCATGCTGGCAACCATTAATATGCCTGCTGCTACGGCGCGAATGCAAATGATCTATCATGTTTTGGAAGAATTAAAAGCCAGCTCGGAAAAAAGTGTGCAGCGTCAATTGGATATTCCGTTTGGCAATAAGACACGTTTATTGCTGGTTCGTGGGGTATCATTGTCTATTCCAGAGTCGTCAGGGTTTATGGGCTACTTGCTGGTTATTGATGATCTTACCGAGTTGGCTGAAGGGCAGCGACACAAAGCATGGGGCGAAGTTGCGCAAAATGTCGCCCATGAGATAAAAAACCCATTAACCCCTATTAAGTTGGCAGCAGAGCGTCTTCAAAGCCGTATTGAAAAACAAAATATTGACCCCGTTGTTTTTAAAAAATGCAGCAAAACAATCATCCAACAGGTCAACCGTTTATTGCGTTTGACGAGTGACTTTTCAAGCTATGCCAGCTTACCAAAGCCTCGAATCTCCCACGTTTTGGCGACTGTTTTTACTGAAGAATTGACTGATCTGTATGCTGCCTACCCCAGGGTAAATGTACAAAAGACCGAAGCTGATTACGCGTGTGCTTGTGATGCAGATCAAATTCGGCAAGTCTTGCTCAACCTGATGGACAATGCCCTTGCTGCCAGCGAGAAAAAAGGCGGAGCAGTGCGCATGTATGTGCAAAAAGAAGGTAATATGACGGCATTTCATATTGAAGATGATGGTATAGGTGTCCATGAAAAAATAATGGCAAATATTTTCAACCCTTATTTTTCAACGAAAGTGGAAGGCTCTGGACTTGGCTTGTCCATTTCCAGTCGTATTGCCAAAGAACATGGGGGATCGTTGTTGCTGTTATCGTGCAATACCCCGACACATTTTTGCTTATATATTCCAGGCTCCCAGCCTGCATGATGGAGGTACTATGAATCCACATATCATGATTGTTGATGATGAAGAGGCCATTCGTGAATCATTGCAAGGGGTGCTTGAAGACGAAGGTTATATGATCACCACCGCAGCAACGGGCGAAGAAGCCATTCTGTATTGCCGAAAATCCGCCGTTGATTGTGTGCTGCTTGATATATGGATGCCTGGTATTGATGGTCTTGAGACCATGACCAGATTGCATAAGATTGATGCGGAACTTCCTATCATTATCATGTCTGGTCATGCCACGGTTGATACGGCGGTACAAGCCACCCGTCAGGGTGCTTTTGATTTTTTAGAAAAACCATTGTCCAGTGACAAGCTGTTGATTTTGCTACGTAATGTGTTGCACAAACGAAAACTTGAGCGCGAGAACTCTGGCTTAAAGCAAAATATACGTGAGCGTTCACGTTATGAGTTAATCGGTAAAAACCCCAATATTTCCCGTGTTCGTCAACTCATTCGTAGGGTGGCAGTCAGCGATACGCCAGCACTCATTCTTGGTGAACACGGCACAGGCAAAGCTATTGCTGCACGCATGATCCATCAACATTCTGGGCGTGCTGATGGGCCATTGGTTGAGTTAAATGTCGCAGGCATTCCTGAACAACAAATGGCCTCAGAGTTGTTTGGTCACGAAAAAGGTGCGTTCCCAGGCGCTCTGCATAAGCAAACAGGCCGTTTTGAGCGAGCCCATCAAGGCATTTTGTTGATTGATGAATTGGCTGATTTACCCATTGGTATTCAAGCCCGCGTGCTTCGAGGCATGCAAGAACGGCGTATTATCCGCCAAGGGCTGCCCACCCCAATTACCGCAGATGTTCGCGTCATTGCAGCATCATCTTACAACCCCGAACAACTGCTTCAGCAAGAACGCCTGCGCGAAGACTTTTATTACCGTTTGAATATCGTCACCATTCACTTGCCACCGTTGCGTGATTATTTGAGTGATTTTTCTTTACTGGTTGAAACGTTAGCCAACGAACAAACCAAAATGTTGGGAGGCTCCGCAGTATCGTTTTCAAACGATATGACCACCTTGTTAAAAAGTTACCCATGGCCTGGAAATATTCGCGAGCTTCGCAATTATATTGAACGTTGTCATATACTCGCACCTGGTGAAACCATCACCCCTGATCAAATGCCACCGCTTGATACACTCGGTCATCAATCAAATGCCCGTCCCGCGCAAGAAAACAGTTTCAACCATGAAACATTCAACCATGCCAGAGAAACGTTTGAGCGGAACTTTTTACATTACCACCTGCAAAAAAACAAATGGAATATCATGCGCACAGCCGCTGAAATAGGCATGGAGCGCAATCAACTGTACCGAAAAATAAAAGCCTATGAATTGGTTGCTGATTCCAAAACATGAATATATTAATCCTCGGCGCGGGCGAAGTCGGCTACCATATTGCAGAACGCTTGGCCAGAGAGGGAAACAACGTCTCTGTGGTGGACAATAACGAAGAGCGATTAAAACGTGTCGCCAACAATATGGACGTGCGTACGGTACTGGGGGAAGCAAGTCACCCCAGTGTTTTGGCAAGGGCAGGGGCGGCTGATGCAGAATTATTGATTGCGGCAACCGTCAGTGATGAAAGCAATATGCTGGCGTGTCAGGTGGCGCATTCTTTGTTTAAAGTAACCACCAAAATGGCGCGTATTCGCGAACCTGATTTTATTCAATACAGCAGCAAATTATTTGGTCGTGATGATTTACCCATTGATACTATTATCTCCCCTGAACGTGAAGCAGCGAATTCTATTTTACGCCGTTTACAAGTGAGTTCAGCACTGGATGCACAGGACTTTTCATCAGGCCGCGTGCAGTTATTGAGTATTAAAATATCACCAAAAAGTCGTTTGGCTGGTATTTCTATCGCTGATATTTCAGAGCGATTGGGTGATACCGCAGCCTGCGTGGTTGCCCATGAACACAATGGAAGTTGGTGCGTGCCTGATGGCAGTACATCATTGCTTGCAGGGGACAGTGTCTATTTGGCAGTAGCACGCATCAAGGTTGAAGATTTATTTCATCATTTAGAAGGCAGCGCAACCACCGAGTACCAAGGACAACGCAATGTTATGATTATTGGGGGTGGGCATATTGCTTATATTGTCGCCCGCCAATTAGAAAAACGTGGTATCCATACCAAAATTATCGAACACAATACCAAGCGTGCTGATTGGATGGCGCGCAATTTAGAACGTAGCGTTGTTATTTGCGGTGATGCGCTGGACCGGGTATTGCTGGAAGAAGAAAATATCGATGATATGAATGATTATATTGCACTCACCAATGATGATGAAACCAATATTTTAGGAAGCCTGATTGCTAAAAAGTACAAAGTTCCGCATATTATTACCTTGGTCAACCGCACGATTTATTCGCGTTTGGTACGTGAAATAGGTTTGGATATTGTCGTTTCTCCACGTTTGACGACAGCAGCATCTATTTTGCGTCATGTACGAAAAGGTAAGATTTATGGTATGTCTTCATTGGGCGATGGTTCACTTGAGGTTTTAGAAGCAGAAGCATTAAAAACATCAGGCATTGTTAATACGCCGTTGTGCCAATTAAAATTTCCCAAACAATCGATTGTTGCAGCGGTTATTCGTGGAGAACAAGTGATTATCCCCAATGGAAACAGTGTTATAATACCCGGTGATCATGTACTCATGGTTGCTAGGACGGAGAGCGTACCCCAAGTTGAATCGATGTTTGAAGTTAGTTTGGAGTTTTTCTAAGCCATGCATGTTCGTGGAATTGTTTGGATTTTAGGTATCTTAAGCCTGCTTTATGGCATGGGCATGTTAATTCCCACAGGCATTGCCTTGTTTTATGGTTCGGGTGAGTTTTATCACTTTGCATTTGCGTGCATACTTACCTTGCTGATGGGAGCTGTGGCTTTTTTTTACTTTGGTGAACAACCCGAACGTTTAAGTCATCGGGATGGTTTCTTGATTGTTGCGCTGGCTTGGGTTCTTTTATCGGTACTTGGCGCACTGCCTTTTATGACCACCAATGTTTGTCCCTCTATCTTCGATGCATTGTTTGAATCGGCTTCTGGACTCACCACAACAGGGGCAACCGTGCTATCTGGGCTTGATAACATGCCGCATTCCATTTTATTTTGGCGTTCGATGCAAGAATGGTTGGGCGGTATGGGCATAATCGTGCTTGCTGTGGCAATTATGCCCTTGTTGGGCGTGGGGGGTATGCAATTATTTCGTGCTGAAGCACCGGGCCCTGTCAAAGATAAATTAACAGCTCGGGTAACAGAAACAGCCAAAGTGCTGTGGTATATTTATTTGATGATGACGGTGGTATGTGCCATTGCTTATGGGCTTGCAGGCATGGAATGGTTTGATGCTATTAACCATGCCATGTGTACCGTCGCGATTGGTGGCTTTTCTACCCATGATGCAAGTATTGGTTATTATGCTTCCCCACTGATTGAAAGCGTTACCGTTGTTTTTATGATTCTTGCAGGAATCAACTTCACCCTTCATTTTGCTGCCATGCATAACAATTTATCGTTCAACAGCTATTGGAAAGACGATGAGTTTCGTGCTTACATCTATATTTTGACTGGTTTAATTATGATCATTGGGGCAGTTGTCTTGTTCAGTGGTACAGGGCATTGGCATGAAGTGATCTTTAACGTCGTCTCTATTGCGACCACCACGGGTTTTGCTGTCAGTGATTATGCACAATGGCCACCAGGTACGGGCATGTTGTTATTTGTGGCAATGTTTATTGGTGCTTGCGCTGGTTCGACAGGCGGTGGCATGAAAGTCGTTCGGGTGCTGCTTTTGTTTCGCCAAGGACTCGGTGAAATTCGCCGCATGATTCATCCCCACGCTATTATTTATATCAAGTTGGGTGAGCAAACAGTGGAGCCGAGTGTGGTTCAAGCCATTTGGGGCTTTTTTGTTTTATACATTGTATGTTATTTGATGGTTGCCATATTGTTGGCATTCACTGGCGTGGATATGCTTACCGCACTGAGTGCCACAGCAGCCTGCTTAACCAACACAGGCCCTGGTTTTGGCAGCGTTGGTCCTGCATCCAATTACGCGGACATTCCAACGGCAGGGAAATGTGTTTTAATGTTTGCTATGCTGTTGGGACGTTTGGAGATATATACGTTTTTTGTGTTATTGGTACCTGAATTTTGGCGCAAGTAATGCGATGCATTCATGAAAAAAACACAAAAAAAAAGACCCCCAACGTATCAGAGGTCTTTTTCCTTTATGCTTATCTGGTGCCCAAGGAGGAGGGGAGGGGGAGGAAGGACACCAGATGGGTGGGAATTGTAACGAACCCTTATTAGTTTACGATGAAGTGCATATTAAAAAAAATTTAGTAGGCAAGCATCATAACGCTTGATGAATAATTTGGGTCAAGCATATGCTTGGGCAATCTTTTGGTTTATGGTTCGCAGTATTTGCTTTGTTTAGGAATAAATATGACAACGATTCGTACACGTTTTGCACCTTCACCAACGGGCATGCTGCATATTGGTGGTGCTAGAACAGCACTTTTTTCTTGGCTTTATGCGCGCCATCATGGTGGCGAGTTTTTCTTGCGTATTGAAGATACCGACCGAGAACGATCAACTGATGAAGCGACGCAAGTAATTCTTGATGGTCTTCGCTGGTTGGGACTGGACTGGGATGCCACTGTTGTTTATCAATCCAAACGGCAGGCTTCTCATGTTCAAGCCGTGGAAAAACTATTGCGCGAAGGTAAAGCATACCGTTGTTATTGTTCCAGAGAAACGTTGGATGTTATGCGTGAAAAACAGCGCATTGCGGGTGTAAAGCCAATGTATGACGCTCGCTGTCGAGAGCTGCATAAGCATGAAGATGATGCCAGCCCTTTTGTTGTTCGCTTTTGTTCGCCAAGTGATGGCGAAACGATTGTTGATGATGCGGTATTGGGTTTGGTTGCTTTCCCCAATCAAGAGTTGGATGATTTAATTATCATGCGATCTGATGGTAGCCCCACTTACAATTTGGCGGTGGTGGTTGATGATGCTGCCATGGGTATCACCCACGTAATCCGTGGCTCTGACCATTTGAACAATACACCGCGCCAAATTCAATTGTACCAAGCATTGGGGTTATCTGTGCCAACATTTGCCCACATTCCATTAATCCATGGTGCTGATGGTGCAAAAATGTCCAAGCGTCATGGTGCGGTTGCGATTACAGAATACCGCGAGGCAGGCTGTTTGTCTTCAGCGGTGGTGAATTATTTGGCGAGGCTGGGATGGTCACATGGCGATGATGAGTTTTTTTCTATGGGGCAGCTCATTGACTATTTTGATTTAAGCCACGTTGGTGCATCCCCCTCACGTTTTGATCAAAAAAAGTTGGACTGGTTGAATGCACAACATTTGCGGCATGCACCAATAGCAACATTATCACCCCTGCTTCAACAGGCATTGGAATTACCCCATGCGAATATACAACCACCGTTATCGGATGTTATTGCATCGCTGCAAGCGCGCTGTAAAAACCTGCATGATTTGACCAAAGGTGCGCACTTTTTTTATTTTCCACCAAAAGATTACGATGCGAAAGCACTTAAGAAAAACATCACCGATGAAACATGGCCATTGCTGCAATTGTTTATAAGCGAAGCAGAAGCAATGCCCACCTGGGATGCTACGGCGCTTCATCAGCTAATTGCAGGTATTTGTGAACGGCATGCGCTTAGCATGGGTAAACTTGCCCAGCCAATTCGTATTTTTCTTGCTGGTGTACCTGTTTCGCCTCCCATTGATATAACCTTAGCTTTGCTTGGCAAAGAAGTATCCTTACAGCGTTTGAAACGGGCTATCCATGTCCTGCACGAAGCATCTTTATAAAAATCTACCGAGAGAAAAATGCATTATTTATCCGTTGAAGCGGCACAACAAACGATTTTACAGCATATGCAAACAAAAAAGGCGATCTGTGTGCCCCTGCATAAAAGTCTTGGCCGTGTATTGGCAAAAGATGTATTGGCAAATCGAAACCATCCACCTTATGATGTATCTGCGATGGATGGTTATGCGGTTCGGTTTGCTGATATTGCCGATGCAACAAAAGATGCCCCTGCGCGCTTGCATGTCGTTGATGATATTCGTGCAGGGCAAATGCCACACATTAAAATACTACAAGGACGTGCGGCTCGTATTATGACAGGGGCTGCAACACCCGCTGGTATTGATACTGTTGTTCGCGTTGAAGATACGGCGCATGATGGTGATCATGTGTTTATTCACAGACCGCCCAAGCAAGGTGCTAATATTCGTCCACTGGGTGAGAACCTACGCAATGGCATGACGGTTTTGTTTAAAGGGGATGTAATTACACCCGGGGTTTTGGCTATTTTGGCGATGGTGAAGCAAAAAGAAGTCGATGTTTATGGCCTTCCCAGCGTCGCTATCTTATCAACGGGCGATGAGCTGGAGGGACTGGATGATCCACTGGATGAACATAAAATCCCTGACGCGAACTCCCATGCTTTGTATGCCCAGTGTCTGTCATTGGGTATTCACGCCACATTGTTGGGAATAGCCCATGATAACCCTATTGAACTGCGTGCAAAATTAGTTGAGGGGCTGAACCATGATGTGCTACTCGCCTCTGGTGGTGTTTCGGTGGGGCATCATGACTTTGTTCGCCCGACCTTGGAGGCATTAGGCATCACCATGCATTTTTGGCGGGTTGCTATGCGGCCTGGTCACCCTTTTGCTTTTGGTACATCACAGCAAGGCACAGCAGTATTTGGTTTGCCAGGCAACCCTGTATCCAGCATGGTTTGCTTTGAGCAATTTGTTGCGCCTGCATGCAAGGCTGCGATGGGGCATAAGCAGTTATTTCGGCGTACCATTAAAGCGCGTTTGGGACACGGTATACAAGACCGAGAAGGTCGAACCCATTTTGTTCGTGTTACGTTGGTGCGTGATAAAAAAGAATATATTGCGTTTTCAACGGGTACTCAGGGAAGTGGTGTATTAATGTCAATGGCAGTGGCTGAAGGTTTTTTGGTGGTACCGATGAATACAGCGCATTTGAATAAGGGTGATGCTGTTACCATACAATTATTACAAGGCATGGATTTTCAATCCGATGCTGATATTGGAAGTATAAATGAATAGCATCAAACAGCCAATAAAAATCGGCCTGATTACTGTCTCTGACCGGGCCAGTCGAGGGCAATATAAAGATCTTGGTGGCCCTGCGATGGAAGCATGGTTGAGCAAGGTTTTAATATGCCAATGGCAAGCAGTAAAACGTGTGATTCCTGATGATCAAAAAGGGATTGAAGCGGCAATTAAAACGTTGGTTGATGATGAATCTTGTTGTTTGGTTGTGACCACGGGCGGCACAGGTCCTGCGCCCCGCGATGTTACCCCAGAAGCTACGGTATCCGTTTGCGATAAGATGTTGCCGGGGTTTGGTGAATTAATGCGACAGGTTTCGTTGGCTGTCGTGCCTACGGCTATTTTATCTCGGCAAACAGCAGGGGTTCGTGGTCATGGATTGATTATTAATTTGCCAGGCAAGCCATCGGCTATTGCTGATTGTTTGCAGGCAGTCTTTCCTGCGGTTCCGTATTGTATTGATTTGATTGGCGGTGCGTATTTAGACGTTGATGCAAATTTATGTGCCGCGTTTCGACCAAAAAATAAATGATTGCGCGTTTAATGCTTGCGCATCACCTCACTTTCTTCTCCATTGCCCTGATGCAAGACGAATAAATTGCCCTGATTTCGTTTTTTTAATGGCCTTTTTCCCTGCGATTTTTTCTACGCTGGCCAAAGGAAGACCATTGCGTTGTGCAATTTTTTGATAATGTGACTTTCGTTTGTTGTTAATATCAACGATCAAAAGGCGTACATCCGAAGGTGCAGAAGCAACAACCAAGGCAAGGTAGCCATTGGGCTGCTCGCCAATCAGTCCTGCTTGTTTTGCTGTCGTAATATTTGCTGCCCATACGAGCTGAGTAAGCATAAATAGCGCACAGAAAATACTCGTTTTTAAAAGGCGATGCCCCGTTAATAGTTGATACAACATGCAATACCCCTAAAACAATCCACTGTCATCAGACAGCACGTTGTCCAAGTCTTTTTCTATCCTGACGCGAATCTCATGCTCGATTTTTACATTCATATTAATGGTGATTGGTTTATCAGGTGGCATCACCTTGATGGTTGGCGAACATCCCACGATGGATAATAATGTTAAGCACCATAAAATGATTCGGCAATAATTGTTTGGCATGGTGGTGTTCCCCTGATTTTTAGTACCTTACATAATGGGTGTAACTTCAGGCTCTCTCTTCTGACATGGGTTTTTCTTTGTTGCGCAAGGATTTGTTGCACAGGGATTTGCCCCGCTGCTTGTTTGATCCATCTGTTTGTTTGCAGCGACAAAAGAGGCGTTTTCTAAATACAATTCAACACGGCGATTCTGCGAGCGATTTTTGTTTGATGTGTTAGGAACAACAGGTTGCGTATCCGCACGTCCTTCAATATGCATCATGGATCCATCAAGTTTTCCTGCCCAGATAAGGTAGCGTGCAACGGCCGCTGCACGATCAGCCGACAGTTCCCAATTATCAAGAAATTCATTGCGTTGAAATTTACTGATCGGTAAATCATCGGTATGACCAACAATTCGAATATGAATAGGTGAAGCTGCATTGACCACTACTTTGGCAAAATCATTCAGCAAATGGCGGCCAGCACGGGTAATATGAACACTTCGTTTGTTAAATACCAATTTATCTTGCAGCGTCAGTTTAGCCGTATGTTCAGATAACTGTTTTATCTCTACTTTTTGCGCTTCAATTTCTTTTTTCATGCTGACTTTTAATTCAGCCACGGTGGTTTTCAATACCTTAACGTCTTTTCCTAAAGATGACACTTTGGTCACCACGCGTTGATCGGATCTTTTTAATGTGGCTTGCTCTTTTTCTATTTTTTCTGCCTTTTTGCGCAACTCGCCATTGCTTTTTAGTAAAGCTTGGTCAGTTTTGTTTAAGTTGTAAACAGTTTGCGGGATTTTCATGACGCTTTCATGTTCCCGCTCAGAGATAATATGGCAGCCTGATAACAAGCTGATTATAAAAATATAAGAAAATATTTTTTTCATATGACAACCTTCTATACATTCGTGTGTTAATAAAAACGACGATAACATAATCAAGAAATTCTTTTTTATCAACTTATTTTCATTGTTTGTGCTTCTTGCATCATTTTTTTATTTCGCCACTGGTCGTTATTCCTTTTTAAATGCAGACTTGGGGATTTTATTTATAGGATCAAAAAGGGGTACCGAATGCAAGGACAATGGATGCTTAAGAACAAGCTGCTGTCTAAAAAATCTGTTTTTTTCACTTAACCATGCGTTGGACATTATCAAATCAATTGACCGTTGCCCGTATTTTCATGATTCCCTTGTTGTTTTGTGCTTTTTATTTGTTGCCTGCGCCATGGTGTTATTATATTTCGGCATCTATTTTTGGGCTGGCTGCAATAACAGATTGGTTGGATGGCTATTTGGCTCGAAAACGTGCCGAGGTGACGGCTTTTGGTCGTTTTCTTGACCCTGTTGCAGACAAGCTATTGATCGCTGTATCGTTGGTGTTGCTGGTTGAGGCAGGTTTTGTTTCAGGGGTTTTGGCAGCTATTATTATAGGCCGTGAAATTTTAATTGGTGCCTTGCGTGAATGGTTGGCTGAACAATCACAAGTGGTGCATGTCTCGCAATGGGGGAAATGGAAAACCGCAGTACAAATGATTGCCATTGAGGCATTGCTGCTGCATGAATATATTTTCTCCATACCCATGCATAGCCTTGGGGTGGTCTTGTTGTGGTTGGCGGCGGTACTTACTTTATGGTCGGGTTATAAATACTTAAAAGCGGCATGGCCAAAACTTAAATATGAATAAACATGGCAATACCCAAAACAGCACGGTGAAACCATCCATTTTTTTAGCCGACGAAGCAGCGACAAAATCACAGGCAGAAACTTTGGCAAAAAACCTTCATGCAGGCGACTGCATTGCTTTATCAGGCGAATTGGGCGCAGGAAAAAGTCTATTTGCACGCGCTTTGATGCGTGCATTGGGGGTGCGAGATCACGCCTTGCCCAGCCCAAGCTTTTCACTTATTGAAGAATACCATGTCGCCGATGGCATGTGTATTGCGCACATGGATTGGTACCGCCTAGATAATGCTGAGGCAGTGATAATGCTGGGTGTTCAAGATTATTTTAACGCGCCATGGGTAAGTATTATTGAATGGCCTGAGCGTGCCCCATGTATATTGCCACAGGGTGTTGTGCGTATCAGCTTGACGCTGGATGCAAATATTCCATCGGCACGTTGGTTCACTATTGGCTAATAATGGCTACCATACGCCACACCATGAAATATATGATCATACTGTTGGCTGCAATGGCCATTTCACCCGCAAGTCATGCCTTAGAAATTGAAACAACGCTCGCCCCAGCGGCATGGAGCTACAAAGAAAGCATGGCAAAAACCACGGGTTATACTGCTAGCACACCCTTGGCATCATCAGCTGGTGGTTTGGCTGCTTTGTTTGAACTTCGCTTGCAGCAATCTTTTTTAAAAAACTGGCAATTAGGCGTAACGGGTGAAATTTTGCGCAGCATCGGCGAACGAAATGAGCTGTGGTTCACGCCCAATAATACCCAACAAAACGCACTTTCTATTCAACACCAAGAAGTTCGTGTGAATCTATTGTACAACTTGCATGATTTTTTACCAAGGTTCTCCTTGGGTGGTTGGCTTGCCTGGCAGAAAGATGTACAAAAACGCCGTGCTTTTTTTGTCAATGGTTTGGCGGTATCGGCTGCTAGAGTCGGAACCGTGCGTGAAACCATTCAAGCATCTTGGCTGGGGCTTACAGCACTTGGTACTTCAGAAGACCGCCACTTTCGTCTTCGTTTGAATGCTGGCATGCCTTTGTCGGTACAGACCACCAACAATGCTCTTCCAGGCATGACGTTTAACAAAAAACAAGGCTTTCGTTGGACTGTGGCTGCTGATTATGAATTGTTTACCCATGCCACGGGTGCAAGCACACGATTAATCATAAGCTACCGCTTTCGTCAGCTCGGCAATGAAGTGCAGCAAGCTGCCTTGTGGCCCAAAAATAAATGGCGTGTACTTTCACTGGGGGTACGGCAAACATGGTGAATGTTATACCAACAATCCGTGGCGTTGAGGTTGTATTGGTCTTGATTATTGCTTGGGTTTTGGCTGGCGTTATAATGCAATCAAACACCTTATCTGTTGCTGAAAACACCGCCAAGGCTCTCGTTGTAAGCAAGCATGAAAGCAGCAGCTTAGACCTTGCACTTATTCGTAATACGCCACTGTTTGGTAAAATTGAAGCCATCAAAAATATTAAAGACACCCCCATAAAAGCAAGACCCATTGCAGCCGTTGCGGTGGTACCTCCCTTGGCATTAAAGTTATGGGGGACGGTGGTTGCAGGGGAAGCATCGGTGGCTATTTTGGCGGTCGCTGGAAGGTCAGAACAAAAGGTGTTTCACCTTCACGAGTCCATTGAAGATGGGGTAACACTGGAGGTCGTTTGGGCTGATGCTGTAGAAGTACTTGATCACACACAAAAACGCCGCATTGAATTACGCAAGCCCAGCGAGGCAATAAAACCGTCGCCAACACCCGCTATTGCACCACCCTCAGCAGGCATGGTGCAACGCAATATTAGCCGAAAAATGATCAACCGCCAAACCAGAAACTTTTCAGCTTTGTTGTCCCAAGCCCGTGTATTACCGCATTTCTCCAATGGTAAAGCTGATGGCTTTGTCATCAATAACATCGTAGCCACTTCGTTGTTTCAGCAAATTGGATTGCGTAATGGCGATATTATTCGCAAGGTGAATCAAACGGTTATCCGCAGTGCAGGACAGGCCATGGAACTGTATCAATCCTTACAAAAAGCATCCAACATACAACTGGAAGTGGAGAGGGGCGGACAGATTCAGATGATTAATTATCATATTCAGTAATGTTACACGTTGTGCCAAGAGGTGGTTTTTTTTGTTTGTTTTGGCATAATCCGCACGATTAAAACAATGAACAAAATATACCATTAGGGGAAAACATGCCTGAACGCCGCCATTTTTTTGAACATGGTCTGGAAGATACGAAAATCAATGCGATTATTGCAGCAGAATTGGGGCGACAACAGCACACGCTTGAATTAATTGCCAGCGAAAATATTGTTTCGCGCGCTGTTATGCAAGCACAAGGGTCAGTATTAACCAATAAATATGCTGAAGGTTACCCTGGTCGTCGCTATTACGGGGGCTGTGAACATGTGGATGAAGTAGAAAAATTAGCCCAAGCGCGTGCTTGTGAAATTTTTGGTGTGAAGTATGCCAATGTGCAACCCCATTCTGGTTCCCAAGCGAACATGGCAGTGTACATGGCCGTATTGCAGCCTGGTGATACCATCATGGGCATGGATCTATCCCATGGCGGCCACTTAACCCATGGCTCCCCCGTAAACTTTTCAGGACGTTTGTACGAAGTTGTAGCTTATGGGGTACGCAAGTCCGATGAGCGTATTGATTATGATGTGATGCAAAAAATGGCTGAAATTCATCGACCAAAATTAATCATTGGTGGTGCTTCGGCCTACGAGCAAAAAATTGATTTTGCACGAATGCGCGCTATTGCTGATTCGGTTGGCGCTTTGTTGATGGTTGATATGGCACATTATGCAGGCCTAATTGCTGCAGGGCTGTACCCCTCGCCTGTTGGTCATGCGCATGTTATCACCACCACCACCCATAAAACCTTACGAGGCCCTCGTGGCGGCATGATTTTAACCGATGACGAAGATTTAGCCAAAAAAATAAACTCGCGTATTTTCCCTGGTATTCAGGGTGGGCCTTTAATGCATGTTATTGCAGCAAAAGCAGTGGCTTTTGGTGAGGTCTTACAAGCATTGTTTCAAGCTGATCAAGCACAGGTTATAGTCAATGCTAAGACCATGGCAGAAACCTTGACTCGTGGTGGTTTGCGTATTGTCTCAGGCGGTACAGAGTGCCATATGTTTCGTGTTGATGTTCGTCCACAAGGTTTGACAGGCAAACAAGCTGAAGAAGCCTTGGAAGCTGCAGGTATTACCACCAACAAAAACACCATCCCGTTTGACCCAGAGTCACCGTTTGTTACCAGCGGCATTCGTATTGGAACGTCAGTGATTACAGCACGGGGCATGAAAGCTGAACAAGCGAAAATAATTGGAGAAATGATTCTTCGGGTCTTAAAAGCAGCCAATGATGCTGATATCCATGGCGCAGTGGCCGCTGAAGTACGTGTTTTAACCGATCAGTTTCCGATTTACGGTACGATCTAAGATTTACGGTACGATGAAAAAGCCCCAAAGGAATTAAAACATGACGCTAAATATAGCTATCTTGCCTGGTGATGGGATTGGCACTGAAATTGTTGCTGAGGCCATGAAAGTGCTACAGGTATTAAAACAAAATTTTAATTTTGATATTGCTTGGCAATATGGCTTGATTGGTGGCGTGGCATACGATGCCGATGGATGCCCTTACCCTGCGGCAACGCAAGCACTGGTTCATGGCTCCGATGCGGTATTGTTGGGGGCTGTGGGCGGGCCAAAGTGGGAGCGTTTGGATAAACCCCTGCGTCCTGAAGCGGGCTTGCTGGCTATTCGCAAAGACCTTGATTTATTTGCCAATTATCGCCCCGCCAAAGTCCATAAACAATTGCTTCAAGCCTCCACCTTAAAACCAGAGGTTATTAACGGTGTGGATATCTTGGTGATTCGCGAACTGGTATCAGGTATTTACTTTGGTCAACCTCGCGGCATAGAAGACCTTCCTGATGGTCAACAACGTGGTTTTAATACGTTGGAGTACACCACCTCACAAATCGAACGTATTGCACGCAAAGCTTTTGAAGCAGCGCGTGTACGTGATAGGCGGGTATGCAGTATTGATAAAGCGAATGTTCTTGAAGCAACAGAGTTTTGGCGGTCTGTGGTGAGCGACCTCCATGCACGTGAATATACCGATGTTGCATTGTCACACATGTATGTCGACAATGCAGCCATGCAGTTGATCCGTGCGCCCAAACAATTTGATGTCATGCTGACCACCAATCTATTTGGCGATATTCTTTCTGATGAAGCTTCTATGTTGACGGGCTCTATTGGCATGTTGCCATCGGCTTCTATGGGTGAAAAGTTTGCCATGTACGAACCCATTCATGGTTCAGCGCCTGATATTTCAGGTCAAAACAAGGCCAATCCTTTGGCAACAATTCTTTCTGTGGCCATGATGTTACGTTTTTCTTTGGCGCGTGAAGATCTGGCTCTGCACGTAGAGGCAGCCGTTGACCAAGTATTGGATGATGGTCTGCGCACTGCTGACTTAAGCCATGATGCGGATGTGGCAGCATCTTGTTCGGCAATGGGTGATGCTGTTTGCACGGCTTTGCTGGGAGCTAATGCATGATGCATGCTTTTTTACCTGAAAAAAAACAGGGCTATTGTGTTGCCGTGGTTGGTGCAACAGGTGCTGTTGGCGAGACCATGCTAGAAATCCTTGCTGAGCGAGCATTCCCTGTGGCTTCAATCATCCCGCTTGCCTCTAGTCGCAGTGCGGGGTCGACCGTGGAATTTTCAGGGCGTGATTATGTGGTACAAGACCTTGCTTCTTTTGACCCTAAAAATGTTGATATAGCATTGTTTTCGGCAGGTGCTGATACGGCACTGACGTACGCACCACGTTTTGCCGAAGCAGGGTGTTATGTGATTGATAACTCCAGTGCTTGGCGTATGCATGATGATGTCGCTCTCGTCGTGCCTGAAGTGAACCCAGAGTCGCTAAAAATGGCTCGGAAGAATCGCATCATTGCCAACCCTAATTGCTCAACCATTCAAATGGTCATGGCTTTAAAACCTTTGCATGATGCCGTACCGATTAAGCGGGTCGTGGTATCGACCTACCAAGCGGTCTCAGGTGCAGGTCGTGAAGCGATGACCGAACTGGCCGAGCAAACGCGAAATTTACTGGCCGGGCAAGCGTACGATAATCAAGTTTTCCCTGCTCGAATTGCTTTTAATGTTATTCCTCATATTGATGTTTTTCTTGATAATGGTTACACCAAAGAAGAACAAAAAATGATCGATGAAACCCGTAAAATTTTAGCCGCAGATATCGCCGTCACGGCAACCACTGTCCGCGTTCCTGTTTTTTATGGGCATTCAGAATCAATAAATATTACTTTTGCCGCACCCATGGACGCAGAGACCGCCAGAATGCTGCTTGCCGAAGCTGAAGGAATATGTGTGGTTGATGACCCTTCAGGTGAAGATTATCCTTTGCCATCAGAGGCTGCGGGCACTGATGCTGTCTGGGTTGGACGCATCCGAAATGATAATTCTTTCAAGAATTCCTTGCACTTATGGGTGGTGGCCGATAATGTACGTAAAGGCGCAGCTCTAAATGCCGTACAAATAGCAGAGTTTTTGATTTCAAGGTCGTAAATTAGCCAGTGACAAAAAACTGGTATTAGCCGAGGGGAGGCATGGCATGATACGTAAATTCTTGTTTAGTTTTTATGCAGTTACAATATTTTCAATGATGTTTATTGGGGCCGCAGAAGCAGTTTCAGTTGGCAAAATTGAGGTGGCGAGTCACCTGAGTGAGCCATTTTATGCAGAAGTCCCATTGCTGCTTGAACATGATGAAGTGGTATCCAATGTTTCAGTAAATATTGCTGGACCGGATGACTATCGCGTGCTTGAAGTATACCGCGATCCCGTTCTTAAACAAATCAAAACATGGCTAAAAACAGACAAACGTGGCAGTCGCATTGAAATCAACTCAAACAGTAATATTGAAACACCATTTTTTAATTTGGTGCTGAAAGTCCGCTATGCCCATGGTACACACTTTAAAAAATATGTGGTCTTTTTAGAATTGCCAATAGGCAACAGAGCATTGCGGGTGAATGATATTTCTCGTGCGAAATCTACGGCAGATACTGCAACAATGATTAATACGCCCCCGCAGTCAAGCAAGCGCAATGCACGGCTATCTACCCCCTCTACTAACAATAAAAAAACCACGCTGACCCTAAACGCAAACAGTCGTGCGATGAAATCCACCCGTTTAAGCACAAACACCCCACGGGCTAAGGGCTGGTCTCGTTCTTCAACTTATGGCCCTATTGTGCGTGGTGATACCATCACCACTGTCGCCCAACGCCTGCGCATTGATGATACATTCACCAATGCGCAGGTAATGATTGCCTTGTTTGAAAAAAACAAAGCAAAATTTGGTGAGGCCAATATCAACCTGATCAAAGCA
>JAUZQQ010000029.1 GCA_030950905.1 Mariprofundaceae bacterium | reverse complement strand
CTTGGTGATCTTATTGAATACGGTGATACAGGGGCTATTTTTACCAACCCCAAAGAAAAACGTACAGATGATTATATTACCGGCCGAGTCGGCTAAATATATGCAAGCATTTGGCTACTTTTACTTTTTTAAAGATCAAGGTCATGATCAAGTCATGACCCCCCCTCTAGGATTATAACCAATGGCTCCATCCCATACCCTAAAAAGCTTCGATACAGCGCTCGATGATTTAAATGCGCGCATTGATCTCATGTTTAAAATTGTTCGCAAAAATGTACGCCAATCGCAAAAAGCTTTTGGCAACTATGATAATGCAATCATTGAAAGTATAATTGAGCGGGACAACATGCTCAATGATTTAGAAGTTGATGTGGATGATGCTGCACGGCAATTAATTGTCCATCATCAACCTGCGGCATCGGATCTTCGTTTTGTGTTTGCAGCAACCAAAATCGTTACCGATTTAGAACGCATGGGTGATTTGATTGGAAATGTTGCTGCAGGCTTGCAGCGACTCAATCACCTTGAAGGTGATATTCCCCCAGTATTCACCACGTTGAACAATTTGGTGCTGGATCAAATAAAAATGGCACGCAAATCTTTTCTTAATCGTGATTCGCAACTGGCAGGAAAAGTCATCGAACATGATGATTTAATTGATGATCAATTTGTTAACGATCAACGGGTATTGCTCACCCACATGGCTGAAAACCCAGCATTAATTTCACATTGTATGCAGCTTTCCACCTGTTTAAAACAATTGGAACGGATTGGCGACCATGCAGTAAACATTGCCCAAATGGTTATTTATATGGTCATGGGTCGTGAAGTTCGTCATATATCACAAGAAGACCTGTTGGATCTTTTGGATGAAGCAGATGATGATGAAGATGATTGATGGTTTACTTGCGTGTTAGCGCTTACTTGATCAAACGCCCAATACATCCTGCATATTGTACCAGCCTTTTTTTTGATCAATCAGCCAATGTGCAGCACGAACTGCGCCTTTGGCAAAAACCATGCGGTCTGTCGCAATATGACGAATTTCAAGGCGTTCTTCATCGCTGATAAACATCGCATGATGTTCACCAACAATATTGCCCGCTCGCATCACAGAAAAGCCAATGCTACCGAGTTCGCGTGCGCCTGTTATGCCTTCGCGGGCATAGACCGCAACATCATCCAGTGCCACATTGCGCCCCTTAGCCAGCGATTGACCGATGGCCAAGGCAGTGCCACTTGGCGCATCAACTTTGTGACGATGATGCGCTTCAAAAATTTCAGCATCATAGTTTTCTGCCCGTAAAATTTGAGCCGCTTGCTCAATAAGATTCAGCGCAAGGTTCACCCCAACCGAATAATTTGCAGCCATAACCACGGGGGTTTCTTGAAGCGTATCGCGCAGTTTTTGGAACGCTGAGGGGGTGAAGCCAGTCGTACCAATGACCATCGGAATGCCATGCTTTGCCGCAAACACGGCATGTTCCAAGGTGGCAGATGGTGCAGTGAAATCAATAATAACATCCACATCATGATGGTTTAGGGCATCAGACACCAGCACAGCAGCATCCACACCCGCCAATACCCCAGCATCTTTTCCCATGTTGGGATGACCACTTCGTTCTGTTGCGGTGGTCAAAAGGGCAGCTTTATCGGCATGCAATGCACGCACCAACATGCCACCCATGCGACCTGTTGCACCTGTAATAATGGTTTTCATCATGCTTGGTTTGATCATGGCATACACCCTTGCTTGTTGTCAGTCATGACTATTTCCTATGCTCACCGCCAGCCAAACCATCCCAAAAGCTTTTAACTTTATCAAGAAAAGAAGAGCACTCAGGGTAGACTTCATCACCTGTTGCCTCTGCAAATTCAAGCAAAAGTTCTTTTTGACGCGCTGTTAAATCCGATGGTACGGCAATTTGCACTTTGACGTAAAGATCACCTTGTACCCCTTTGGCGCGAACATCCGCGATACCTTGGCCACGCACGCGGAATGTACGTCCGCCTTCCGTGCCTGCTGGGATACGAATTTTCACACTGCCAGAAAGGGTGGGTGCTTTGACTTCAGCGCCCAATGCCGCTTGTGGAAAGGTGATTGGCATGATGCAATAAATATCCGCACCATCGCGTTCAAAAATAGGGTGTTCCTTAATCGAAACCACAATGTACAAATCACCATTGCCCGCACCTTGACCGCCAACTTCACCTTCACCGGTTACCCGCACCTGTGCGCCATCATAAATACCTGCGGGCAATTTAACTTTGAGGTGTTTTTTGATGCGCTTTTTGCCACTTCCTGCACATTGTGGGCAAGGTGATTCGATTCGTGTTCCAGCACCTTGGCATTCAGGGCAGGTACGACGCACGGCGAAAAAACCTTGTTGCATTTGCACTTGACCATGGCCACCACAGGTGCGGCATGGTACGGGGTTGGTACCAGCCTTGGCACCAGATCCATGGCACTTTGTGCATGTTTCATGCCTTGGAATATCCAACTCTACCTGATGGCCTGTGGCAGCATCGTCCAATGAAATACTAAGATCGTAGCGCAAATCAGAGCCACGGTTGTTTTGCCGCGAGCCACCACCAAAACCAAAGGCTTCGCCAAACAAGTCACCAAAAGCATCGCCAAAGTCACGAAATGCATGGGAGTCTTGAAAGCCACCACGGTTCCAAAAGTCTTGCATTTGTTCGTCCACACCCGCATGGCCGTATTGATCAAAACGGGCACGTTTGTCGCTATCAGACAAAACTTCATAGGCCTCTGTTACTTCGCGAAATTTTTCTGTTGCGGTGGTATCATCAGGGTTTTTATCAGGGTGATACTGCATCGCCAGCTTGCGGTAAGCGCGTTTAATTGTTTTTTCATCGGCACCTTTTTCAACGCCCAGTACTTCATAATAATCACGTTTAGACACGCAACAACTCCCTATCAAAAAAATATTTATTTTACGCGGCAGACCTACTTTTTTAGGCTGCCAACAACGGCAAAAGCAGGGTCAATGACCCTGCTTTGAAATACAATACGTTAGCAGACTATACAATAATAGTCTCCTAAGCCTTTCTTAAAGCAACAGTTTATTTCTTGTCATCAACCACTTCAGCATCAACAACGACATCGGCATCAACAATATCAGCATTCTTGCCTTTTTTATTGCTGTTGGCTGAAGGCTCAGTCGCACCTGCGTCTGGCTGCCCCCCTGCTTCGGCTTCAGCTTGCATCTTTTGATAGACAATTTCACCCAACTTTTGAGCGGCTTCTGATAATGTTGCTTCTGCTGCTGCAATAGCTTCGTTGTCGGAGCCTTCCAAGGTTTTCTTCAATGATTCCAATGCATCTTCAATGCTCTTGCGTGTTGTCTCGTCAACGGCATCAGCATGCTCTTTTAATGATTTCTCGGTACTGTACAGCAATTGATCGGCATGGTTGCGGGTTTCGATAGATTCTTTGTGCTTTTGATCTTCATCAGCATGCAACTCAGCATCTTTGGTCATGCGATCAACTTCTTCTTCGCTCAAGCCCGAGCCTGATTCAATGCGAATCGAGGTTTCTTTGCCTGTACCCTTGTCTTTGGCATGAACGTGAATAATACCGTTGGCATCAATATCAAACATTACTTCTACCTGTGGCATTCCGCGAGGTGCTGGTGCAATGCCTTCAAGGTTGAACAAGCCCAATTGTTTGTTGGCAGAGAAAATCTCACGCTCACCCTGTGCAACCTTGATGGTCACAGCGGTTTGGTTGTCCGCAGCCGTGGTGTAAGTTTGACTCTTTTTGCTGGGGATGGTGGTGTTTCTTTCAATGATTTTATTGAACAAGCCGCCTTCCACTTCAATGCCTAACGACAACGGTGTCACATCCAGCAACAATACATCATTCACATCACCCGTTAGCACTGCGCCTTGAATGGCTGCACCAATGGCTACGACTTCATCAGGGTTCACGCCTTTGTGGGGTTCACGACCAAAAAACGCTTGCACTTTTTCTTGCACCAAAGGCATCCGGGTTTGACCACCGACCAATACCACTTCATCAATTTCCGAGGCACTCACGCCCGCATCTTTTAATGCATCACGGCAGGGTTTTAACGAACCTTCAACCAGATCCATCACCAGCGACTCAAACTTGGCACGGGTGATTTTGTTGATCAAATGTTTAGGGCCTGTGGCATCTGCGGTAATAAACGGCAAGTTTACTTCGGTTTGCTGCGATGATGACAATTCAATTTTGGCTTTTTCTGAAGCTTCTTTTAAGCGTTGCAAGGCCAATTTGTCTTGCATCAAATCCACGCCATATTCTTTTTGAAAGGACTCTGCCAAGTATTTGATCAATACTTGATCAAAATCTTCGCCACCAAGGAAAGTATTACCGTTGGTTGCTTTTACTTCAAATACACCATCGCCAATTTCCAAAATAGAAACATCAAATGTACCGCCGCCTAAATCATAGACTGCAATCAAATGGTTTTCTTCCGTTTTGTCTAGACCATAAGCCAAAGCCGCCGCAGTGGGTTCGTTGACAATACGAAGTACATTAAGACCTGCAATTGCACCAGCATCTTTGGTTGCTTGACGTTGAGAGTCATTGAAATAAGCAGGCACGGTAATGACCGCATCTGTAACACTTTCACCCAAATAATCTTCTGCCGTTTTTTTCATTTTTTGCAGGGTGATTGCACTTATTTCTTGGGGGCTTGTTTTTTTGCCATCTACTTCCAACCATGCATCGCCATTATCAGCAGCCACAACAGGGTAGCTAACCAATTGGTGATGGTGTTTGGTTTCGGGTGAGTTAAATTTGCGACCAATCAAACGTTTTACGGCATAAAAAGTTTTGTCAGGATTGGTGACCATTTGGCGTTTTGCAGGGCTGCCCACCAAACGCTCATCAGCGGTATAAGCGACAACCGATGGGGTAGTGTTTTCGCCTTCACTGTTGGCAATCACCTTGTGTGATCCACCTTCCATAATTGCAACACATGAATTGGTCGTTCCCAGATCAATGCCAATGACTTTTGCCATCTTACTTCTCTCCTTAGGAACTTCTAACAGCTCCATTAGCGGTATCTTCGCGCAGTATTTTTGTTGTGTGAGTTAAACTGTTCCCCCATTGTATAGGGCGAAACGATGGGGCTTTCAAGGGATAGCCCTTTAGGTGTTTGAAAGGCGTTTGTTGCTTCGATCTTTTGCTTGCGCCGCTCGCCATGCTGCAATAGATGCATGGTTGCCCGATAACAATACATCAGGAACCTGCATTCCTTCAAAGTCATAGGGGCGGGTATAATGTGGCCAATCAAGAATTCCAGCTTCGGTAAATGAATCCAAAACCGCTGATTCAGGGCTTCCTAGTACCCCGGGTAACAAACGAATAACGGCATCCAATACACACATGGCAGCAGGCTCACCACCTGATAACACATAATCGCCGACAGATAATTGCTCATCCACATACGCACAAATGCGTTCATCAAAGCCTTCATAACGGCCACACAACAAAGTAATGCTTGGCTTTTTTGTATATTCCAATGCTTTTTTCTGTGAAAAACGCACGCCGCTGGGGCTTAACATAATAACATGGGTGTTTGCTTGTTGTTTGCGTGCTTGGCGAATAGCAGCAACCACAGGCTCAGGCTTCATCAGCATTCCTGGCCCACCGCCATAGGGGGAATCATCAACGCTACGGTGCTTGTCCAACGCAAATTCGCGAATTTGAATGCAATCAACCTGCGCAATGCGCTGCGTTATAGCACGAGATGGAATAGAACAAGATAAAGGAGAAGTAAAAAACTCGGGGAATAAAGTTAAGATTTGGGCGTGAAACATGCATCCATTCCTTCAGGTAGCGACACATGAATACAATCATCATCAATAACAGTGACTATTTCTTCAATAAAAGGAATCATCCAGTCGCCATCTTTTGATTGAACCAACAACGTGTCTTGCGCGCCAAAATCTTGAACGTCTTGCACCACACCCAACACTTTTTGTTGTATATCATCAAATACAGTCATGCCAATCAAATCATTCCATAAATATTCATCATCCCCAACATCAACATCATCACGTTTGATCCATAGTTGATGGCGAACGAACAGTGCCGCTTTCTCAATGTCATTAACACTGTCCAACTGCAACAACATACGTCGACCGTGTTGCCAGCAACGGGACACAGTCATTAAGGGCTTGTTTTTGGCAGCTTGCTCATCGACACCAACCCAAAACCGCAAATACCCAGCAACTGCTTGGGCAGGCCGGGTATGTGAATGAATCAATAAAGCACCTTTTAATCCGTGGGTTGCTGTAATATCAGCAACATGAATGAACGATGGTTTTGTATTCAGTGTTAATCTTCTACGCTAGCAGCTTCAG
>JAUZQQ010000028.1 GCA_030950905.1 Mariprofundaceae bacterium | reverse complement strand
AAATTTCCCCCTATGATCTAAGTCGTGGACGCATCAGCTACCGCGCAAAATAATTTTCATTGATTAGGTCTTTGTTAGAGGTTGTAATGAAAGTTCAGGCATCAGTAAAAAAAATATGCAGTAAATGTCGTGTAATCCGCCGTAAGGGTGTTGTACGCGTTATCTGTGAAAATCCGCGTCACAAGCAGCGTCAAGGCTGATGATGGCTGCGGCGCTGTAACAGGAGGCAAGGTTTGGCTCGTATTTCTGGAGTGAATATTCCTACGCAAAAACGCGTGGTGATAGCGCTTACTTATATTTATGGCATTGGTTCGTCCAGTTCTACTAAAATCCTTAAAGAGGCGGGTATTGATCCCAGTGCTCGTGTTAAAGATCTTAGTGAAGATGAAGTCACCAATATTCGTGGTGCTGTAGAGGCATTTACCGTTGAAGGTGATTTGCGTCGTAAAGTAACGTTGAATATCAAGCGTTTGACCGACCTTGGTTGTTACCGTGGCTTGCGCCATCGTCGTGGTTTGCCCGTTCGTGGTCAGCGCAGTAAGACCAATGCTCGCACCAGAAAAGGCCCGCGTCGTACTGTTGCTGGCAAGAAGAAATAAGCAGGTCTGAGAGAAAATTATGGCTGCACCTAAAACAGGTAAGAAAAAGGTACGGAAGAATATTGCCAACGCTGTTGCACATATCCGTGCATCCTTTAACAATACAATCATTACCTTTACCGATGATTCGGGCAATGCGATTTGTTGGGCTACCAGTGGTACCAACTTTCGAGGCTCGCGTAAAAGTACACCTTTTGCCGCACAGGTTGCTGCGGAAGAGGCTTCCCAAAAGGCCATTGATCATGGCGTTAAAAATGTATCTGTGCTGCTTCGCGGTCCAGGTTCTGGTCGTGAGTCCGCGTTGCGGGCAATAGCGGCTGTTGGACTGAATGTAATATCCATTCGTGATGTAACCCCGATCCCACATAATGGCTGCCGTCCTCCCAAACGGCGTCGAGTTTAGGAGTAGTAGGCTTTATGGCTCGTTATTTAGAGGCAAAGTGTCGTTTGTGTCGCCGTGAAGGTGATCGTTTGTATTTAAAAGGCAGTAAATGTTATTCTAACAAATGCCCGATTGAACGTCGTCCCTTTGCACCCGGCATGCATGGTCAAGGTCGTCGTTCCAAAGTTTCCGATTACGGCTTGCAGTTGCGTGAAAAGCAAAAAGTTAAGCGTATTTATGGCTTGCAAGAAAAGCAATTTTTGCGTTATTTCAAAGATGCTGATCGTTTGAGCGGTATTACAGGCTTGAACTTGTTGCAATTGCTTGAGTCACGTTTGGACAATGTGGTTTACCGTATGGGTCTTGCCACATCGCGTACTGAAGCACGTCAAATTGTTCGCCATAAACATATTACTGTTAATGGCCGTGTTGCAAATATTCCTTCTTACCGTGTCGCTGTAGGTGATGAGATTGAAGTCATCAGCAAAGCAAAAGAACATCTTCGGGTGAAGGCTTCTGCTGAAGCTGCTGGTCAACGTGGCCTTTCTGAATGGTTGGATATGGATTTGCAGACATTAAAAGGTGTTTTTCGTGAGCTTCCAGTGCGTGAGCAATTGGATGCATCGATTCGTGAACAGCTTGTTGTTGAATTGTATTCAAAATAAATAAGTGATCAGTTACTTAACTTCGTTACAAAGTTTTTTGGGGTGTTATTAAATGGACTTAATCAAGCCTCGTTCTATTGATATAGAAGAGATTATTCCAGGTCGTTTTTCAAAAATCACGTTTGAACCACTTGAACGTGGTTATGGTACCTCACTGGGGAACGCGCTGCGTCGCATGTTGCTGTCTTCCATGGTTGGTGCTGCGGTTACTTCTGTGAAATTTGATGGTGTACAGCATGAATTTGATACCATCAAAGGTGTTCGCGAAGATGTCATGGACATTATGCTGACATTAAAAGAGCTTGATATTCTGATTGAAAATACAGAAGGCAAAGCGAATATCGTGGTAGATACCAAAGGCCCTGCTGTGGTAACTGCTGGTGATATTCAATGCTCTGCTGGTGTTCGTGTATTAAACCCTGAGTTGGTGATTGCACATTTAAATCAAGATGCTGCTTTTAAATTTGAGGCAATTGTTGAAAATGGTCGAGGTTATGATCCTGCTAACGAACGCAGTGATGAAGACCGACCTTTAGGCTTCTTGCTGTTGGATGCTTCTTATTCGCCAGTTCGTCGTGTATCTACCCGCGTAGATAACGCACGTATTAGCCAAAAGACCAATTATGACAAGCTGATTCTTGAAATTGAAACCAATGGTGGAATTTCACCCGAATCAGCCGTTGGTGAAGCGGCTAAAATTATTCAAGATCAACTGGATGTCTTTTCTGATTTTGATTGCGTGGCTTCTGATGTTGTTGAAGATGAAGTCGAAGAAAGCATTGAAGATATTTTAAGCCAACCGATTGATCATTTGGATCTTTCTGTTCGCTCAATGAATTGTTTAAAGAGCGATGATGTGTTTCGCGTTGGCGATTTAGTTCAACGCAGTGAACAAGAAATGTTGCGTACGCCAAATTTTGGGCGCAAATCATTGAATGAAATCATGATCGTTCTTGATACGTTAGGCCTTAGCTTGGGTATGGACTTGGGTGACTGGAAACCTGACCCTAAAGCAACTATTGTTGAAGTCGATTAGGGGCAAGAAGCGCTTGAGAATGGAACGAGCTACTGCGGAACGTCCATTTTAGTTGCATTTATTGCTTGTACCGAATAAAATTATACCTGTATTGCATCCAGGTTTGTTGGAAAAAGGATAGTATCATGAGACATCGTAAACACCGTGGTGCGCTGGGTAGACCATCAGGTCATCGTCGTGCATTGTTGTCTAATCTCGCGGGTGAAGTGATCATGCATGGTAGCATTAAAACCACAGAGGCCAAAGCACGTGCCGTTCGCCCCTATGTAGAAAAAATGCTGACGCTGGCAAAACGTGGCGACCTTCATGCTAGACGACAGGCTTTGTCTAAATTACGCCATCGTAAAGTAGTCGATTTTCTTTTTCATGATCTGGCACCGCTCTTCACAGAGCGTGCAGGTGGTTACACACGTATGACCAAAACAGGATTCCGTGTTGGCGATGCTGCACCAATGGCTGTCGTTGGTTTGGTTGATTATGTCGAACAAGTTGTTAAAGCAGAATTGGTTGAATAGTAAATCTTAGGTTCTTTGTGATTCAATGCCGCGCTTTTTGCGCGGCATTTTTGGTTGGATGGGGTAAAAAAATGAATACTGCTCGCTCGCTTATACCGCTATTACTGTTGTTGTTGTTATTTTCTTCTTGTAATGTCCCACGCGATGATCAGGCTGCCAATCAATTGGTAGAAAAACTTCACAAGCATTGGCAGCAACAGCAGTGGGATGCAATGTTAAGCAGTTACGATAAAACTTTTTTCACTGGAAAAAACAAGCTTTCTTGGCGAGAAGAATTATTGTCTTACGATCAATCTCTGGGTTCTCTTAAAACCATAAAGTTGATTAAATCACAGGTTGATGCACGTTATTCAGGCGACTTTTATATTTATAGTTTTCGTCTTCATTTTGAGCGTGCTGATTTGCGTGAGGTTATCACTGTTTATAAGCCATTGAATGCGTCGCATCTTGGTATTGTGGGGCATGTGTTGAATAAGGTAGGGGGAGGATCGTAATGCTTTTTCGTGTATCATGTCTTGTATTACTTGTAGTATTGGCTGGCTGTTTACAATCGGCACAACAGTTTGTGCCAGCGTCATTGCTCCAGCAACTAGAAGGCAAATGGAGCCAAGTATCGGGTACTGGGAAATTAACTTTTTATAACGATGAAAGTGTTAAAATCTCATTGCCAGAACATCAACCACCCATTAAATTATTGACACACTTAGAGGCGATTAAAGATGGTATCGTATTAAACTTGGGTGAGCGATGGGAACGGCCTGCACTGCTTGAATATGATGCGGAATTAGATACTTTGAAATTGGGTTTTGTGGCTGATGATGGTGAAACGGTGACTTATGTTCACTTTGTACGCAAATCCGCATTGCGTCCATTGACTTCATTGAAATAAATAAAACGTGGTTTGTGCTCATGCTAGATTTTATTCGTGAAGATATTGCTTGCGCATTCAAGCGTGACCCTGCAACACGATCGTTGTGGGAAGTTATTACCTGCTACCCTGGCCTGCATGCGGTATGGTTTTACCGTTTATCGCATTGGTTTTGGCAGCGTCATTGGTTTTGGTTGGGGCGATGGTTATCACATTGGGGACGTTGGTTGACAGGAATAGAAATTCACCCCGGTGCTTGTATTGGTCGCCGTTTTTTTATCGATCATGGCATGGGTGTTGTCATAGGAGAAACCACGGAAATTGGTGATAATGTCACGTTATACCATGGTGTAACATTGGGGGGGACGACGTGGCAACAAAAAAAACGTCACCCAACCTTGGAAGATGGGGTGATTGTTGGCGCGGGAGCCAAGGTTCTGGGTGCTATAACCATCGGTGAAGGTTCGCGTATTGGTGCAAATTCGGTTGTGTTAAAAGATGTTGTTAAACACGCCACGGTGATTGGCATCCCGGCTCGTATGGTTCGTGATACAGGCCCCGTGGTTCATGATGGTAAAATCAACCTTAATCATCACCAAATGCCTGACCCTGTTTCTGAAGTTTTGCGTCATATGTTGCAAATGATGGATGATATTAATGAACGCATTGATCGCCTTCATCCACCAGAAAAAGACACCAGAACAATAAAAAATTGTGAAGAAAATCTTCGTCAGTTGCACGAAGACTTAGCCCGTGAACATAAAAAAGTTGAATCGTTTTTAGACGGGAACGGTATTTAGTGCAATGTCTTGAGCATGTACGCTTGCCAGCCAACAAAGCTTTAGGTCAACATTTTTTACGCAATGAATCAGCAATATCTCGCATTGTTCAGGTGGTTGCTGCTGGCGCATCGGTTCTTGAGATTGGCCCTGGTGCAGGCGCGATTACGGTGCCGCTGCATGCCCGTGTTGGCGCACTAACACTGATTGAAAAGGACGATCGTTTTGCCAAACATTGGCAACAATATTGTGACCTATCGCCGCATTTTAATGTAATTCATGGCGATGTTTTGCGTTGTTTGCATGATGCTGTAGCAACGCATAACCCACAGTGGATTGTGGGTAACTTGCCCTACAATATCAGCGGTCCATTGACGGCATTGATGTCTTCTTTGTTGCTATCAGGTGGTATGGTGTTGATGTATCAACGCGAAGTAGGGGAGCGAATTTTAGCAGACCCAGGCAGCAAAACCTATGGTGGATTAAGTGTCTTGGTGCGCCATCATTACATGCCATCTCGTTTATTAAGTTTGCCTCCAGGGGCTTTTTCACCACCGCCCAAGGTTCATTCGGTGGTGCTTCGTTTCTTGCCACATGGGCGAACACCACCTTGTTCATGGGATGTTTTGCAACGCTGTGTGCGCATCGGGTTTGCCCATCGACGCAAAACATTGCGCAATAACTTTCGTAATATATTGACCGCACAAGATATTACCGCATTGGACATTGATCCAGGCTGCCGTGGTGAGCAACTGCCATACAGCAGTTGGACACGCTTGGCCAATGCTGTAGAAAAGCGTGGTCAACGCGTAAAAGGCTTAACCTGAACTGTTCACAACTACTATTGATCCCTCTTGCATGTCCCAATGCTGCTGCGCCAATACCCTTGCATCTTCTGGATCATGACTGGCTATTAAAATAGGAATAGCCCATTGTTGTTGTATGTTTTGCAAAAATATACGCAAACGACAGCGAATACTCGGTGCTTGGGCTGAAAAAGGCTCATCAAGTAGCAGCAAACAAGGCTTGCGATAAATGGCTCTGGCCAAGGCTACCCGCTGCGCCTCACCAGATGAAAGCATGCTTGGTATGCGGTGACGCAAATGATTGATACCACATTCACTGCAAATGAAGGCCAATAATGCAGCATCATTTTTACCGCCCAATATTATATTGTCTTCTATATTCAGCCACGGCAACAATACAGCATCAGACCACACAAAAGCAATATTACGCACGGTTGTTGGCACAATAATCTTAGCAGCACTATTTAACCATATTTTTTTATTGATTTTAATGATGCCAGAGACTTTTTCAAGTCCCGCCATACAACGCAATAATGTGGTTTTTCCTGCGCCATTTTCTCCCGAAATAACAATGATTTCATTGTCAAATTTAACCGTAACGTTTAATAACAATGCACCAAATTGTTGCCTAATAGCTATGCTATGAATCATTGATCCATGTTTCCTGTGAGCAAGGGTTTTTTATTAATGCTATAAACTATTGATAGCATTACAAAAGAAATTCCCAAAAGAATCAATGCCAGCAACCAAGCGTCATCACCCTGCTGCATTTCTACAAATTCAAACAAAGCAATACTGGCAACCTTGGTTTCACCAGGAATCGAGCCGCCAACCATTAAAACCACACCAAATTCCCCCATAGTGTGGGCGAACACAAGTGCTACAGCCACCAAAATACCACTTTTGGATGCTGGGAAAATAATATGCAAGCACGTCTCTTTGAATGTTAAACCTTGTACCTTAGCAAGCTCCAGCCAAACAACAGGAATAGCACGAAAAGCTTGTTGCATGGGTTGAACCGAAAAAGGAAGGCTGTAAAAAACAGAGGCCACCACCATGCCTGAGAATGAAAACGCCAAACTTTGATTAAACATGACTTGCCACATGCTTCCCACCATAGCAGAAGGCTGAATGATCAACAAAATATAATAGCCCAAGACGGTTGGCGGTAAGACCAATGGCAAGGCGACCAACACCTCCAATACCGTGCGGCCAAAGAATGTTTTAAAAGTGAGGGTATAAGCCAATGGCGCACCAATAAATAGTAAAATAACAGTGGTGATCAAGGCGAGTTGTAAAGTGATCCATAATGCATCAATCATGCTTGTTTAGAAATTGGAGGTAACGCTTCCCCAATAAATGATCGGATAACAATACAGCCACGTATGGAATGCGTGCAAAATACGGACTGTTTTTACGCACTGGCACAAAACCTGCATCGACCAAACCTTGATCCACCATCATCCTTGCCTGCATCGCATTTTGAGCGTATATTAGCTTGGGTTTTAATGCTTCCCATAATGTCTTCTTTAGCAGTAATTTTTTACTTTGCCGCCCAAAAGGTGCAACATTAGGATTGGCAATAACAATCCGCCGAATGTTTGTTTGAACAAGGCGTTGTATATCTTGGCTTTGTTGATGGTCAATAAACAATCCAAGGTAACCGTACCCAATTACGCGCTTCATGGAAGCCTTATGCTGTTTTATAAGCAATTCAGGGTGTTCTTTATCTGCTGCTATAAACACATCAAATGGCGCACCGTGTTGTATTTGATTGTACAAGCGTCCCGTTGAACCAAATACAATTTTTATTTGGGCATGGTGTTTTTTGTTAAATTCAAGGGTTCGCTGTTGTAGTGTCGTGTATAGACTGGAAGCCACAGCAACTGTGAATATCTCTGTGGCAAAAACACCCTTTGCATAAAGGCATACAATGATAATAAGTGCATATTTTCCCCTTACAGTATTTAATAGGGTGAGCAAAATTTATTCACTTTAAAAAATCCAGTGTTCCCCATGGTTAAAAAACAGAGGGTCGAATTCTATTAAAAACAGTAG
>JAUZQQ010000027.1 GCA_030950905.1 Mariprofundaceae bacterium | reverse complement strand
ATTGACCGCTTGATGCAATCACAATTTCGTTATCAACCGGCAGAAAAGGCTGTGGAAGAAGGCGATAAAGTATGCATGGATTATACAGGCTATATTGGTGATGAACCCTTTGATGGTGGCAATGCCGAAAATGCTGAATTGGTCATTGGTTCAGGAAGTTATATTCCCGGTTTTGAAGCACAGTTAATAGGCGCTAAAGCCGGCGATAATATAAAGGTTGAGGTGCAGTTTCCTGCAAACTACCACGTTGAAGCCTTGGCGGGACAAGCCGCATGTTTTAATGTGGTACTCAAAACAGTAATGAAAGGAACAGCGTGTGATGCTGTCGATGATCTTGCATCCTTGTTGGGCTTTGCTGATGAAGCAGCCTTGCGTGCTGATTCAAAAGATCGCCTTGGTCTTGAAGCAAACAAAGCAACTTTAGAAAAAACACGCGATTCGATTGAAAAGGCATTGTTGCAAGCCAATCCAATCAGTGTGCCTGATCGGATCTTACAGGAACATGTGGCCGAAGCAGTAAAACACTACGAAAAACGACGGATGGAAGAGGGTGGCGCGGCCTTGAGTGATGAAGAGCAAGCGCGCTTTGTTGAACATGCTACTGCTGTTGAGAATATTAAATTGCAAATTTCTATGGTTTTTCAGGCTATTCGCACAGAAGCAGATTTAACAGTCAGCGATGATGATATTCTGACGGAACTTAATACCATGGCCAAGGAGCATCCTAAAGAACAGCGTGATGCTTATATTGATTGGATGCAAAGCAATAAAGAAAACAAGGAAAGGGTTGAGTCGGCTGTGCTGGAGCGGAAGTGTGTCGCTTATGTGTTGGCACACAGTAAAGTGACTACTGTTGTAAAAACAATTACTGAACTGCAAAAAGAGTTGGATGTTGAAACTTCTGAAGCCGCTGCACAAGCATAAATTCTATCCTGTTTAAATTCTAGGATACCAATGGTTTTTCTTTTTTCTCTCATTCGTGTTTATTCGCGTTCATTAGCGGTTAAAAAAAGTAACTGCGATATTCATCCAAAGGAGTTTTTCTGATGAATTTGGTTCCAATGGTTATTGAACAAACACCGCGCGGTGAACGTTCTTATGATATTTATTCTCGCTTGCTCAAAGAGCGCATTATTTTTTTGAGTGGTGAAGTGAATGATCACATGGCAGATTTGATCACTGCCCAGTTGTTGTTTCTAGAAGCTGAAGGCGCAGATAAAGATATTTATATGTATATCAATAGCCCCGGTGGCGTGGTAACGTCTGGCATGGCTATTTATGATACCATGCAATATATTGCCTGTGATGTATCCACGCTTTGTATTGGTCAAGCGGCAAGTATGGGTGCGCATTTGCTGGCATCTGGTGCGCCAGGAAAACGCTTTGCTTTACCCAACGCAAGGGTGATGATCCACCAACCCTTGGGTGGCTTTCAGGGGCAGGCGACTGATATTGAGATTCATGCGCGTCAAATTTTGCAATTAAAAGACCATTTAAATGCGATGCTTGCCAAACACACGGGTCGACCGATAAAGCAGCTACAAGCAGATGTCGAACGCGATTATTTTTTAACGGCCAATGAAGCCTGCGATTATGGAATTATTGACAAAGTATTGCATTCGCGCTCAGAAATAAAAGATACTTAATCTGGAGTTCTCCCATGACTAAAAAACACGATGCAACATTGTATTGTTCTTTTTGCGGCAAAACGCAGCATGAGGTTAAAAAGCTTATTGCAGGGCCTTCGGTTTTTATTTGCGATGAATGTGTTGAATTGTGTAACGAAATCATTGTAGAAGAAACCGATGGCAAAGATGGGGTTTTAACCAAGGGCAGTACAGGACTGCCCAAACCGATGGAAATCAAAATGTCACTGGATGACTTTGTGATTGGTCAAGAAAATGCCAAACGATTGCTTTCTGTTGCTGTTTATAATCATTACAAGCGCATTGAACACAACAATAAAGACGATGTGATGATTGCCAAAAGCAATGTTTTGTTGCTAGGCCCAACAGGAACAGGAAAAACACTGCTCGCACAAACGCTGGCCGATATTTTTGACGTGCCTTTTGTTATGGCTGATGCCACCACATTAACAGAAGCAGGTTATGTCGGTGAAGATGTTGAAAGCATTGTATTAAAACTTTTGCAAGCTGCCGATTCTGATGTTGAAAAAGCCCAACGTGGTATTATTTATATTGATGAAATTGATAAACTTTCGCGCAAAACCGATTCGCCGTCGATCACCCGCGATGTATCGGGCGAAGGCGTGCAGCAGGCTTTGTTAAAATTAATTGAAGGTACGGTTGCCAATGTGCCGCCACAAGGCGGACGAAAAAACCCACAGCAAGAGTTTATTCAAGTTGATACCACCAATATTTTATTTATTCTTGGTGGTGCATTTGCAGGGCTAGAAAAAATTATTGAGCAACGTGGGTCGCGGCGTTCTATTGGCTTTGGTGCGAATGTCGAGGCAGTAGCTGAGAACAATGCCAGTGTTTTGTTTAAACAGGTTGAGCCTGAAGACTTGATTCGCTATGGCCTTATTCCTGAACTCATTGGTCGACTACCAGCCGTTGCCACCTTGGATGAATTGGATGAAACGGCATTGCTTGCTATTTTAACAGAACCAAAAAATGCCTTGGTGAAACAATACCAAGCGTTGTTGGGTTACGATGGTGTCGAGTTAATTTTCGCTGATGATGCATTAGAGGCCGTGGTGAAAAAGGCCGTTGCCCGCAAAACAGGTGCTCGGGGGCTGCGTGCTATTTTAGAAAATACGATGTTGGATGTGATGTTTGATATTCCCAGCATGGGAAATGTAGAACAGTGCATGATTACCCGTGAGGTAGTGGAAGGTGAAAAACAACCAACCTTGTTGTTGCGCAGTGATGATGCGGTAGCTTAGAAGACATTCGTATTACTGTGCTTTTTTTCTTTGTGAACTGGAGGGAAAGCCAAGTTGTTCACGGTATTTGGCAATGGTGCGACGGGCGATGGTGATGCCTTCATGGTTTAATTGTTGGCTAATTGTTTGATCCGACAATGGTTTGCTCGCGGGTTCTTTTTCGATCATATGTTTGATGCGCCGAGACACTTGCGCAACAGCAATCATATTACCGTTGCGGGTTTCTATACCCGCAGAAAAAAAGTGCCGCAGTTCAATCAGACCCAAGGGGGTTTGCGCATATTTTCCGTTGGTGATCCGAGAAACCGTGGACTCATGTACGCCACAGGCTGCTGCCACCGTGGCCAAGGTTAATGGTTTAATGCTGGCTACACCATATTTTAAAAAATCTTTTTGATGCGCTTTTAAAAATATACCGACTTTTATAATGGTCTCATTGCGTTGAGCAAGTACTTGCAGTAACCAACGTGCTTCTTTTTCTGCATTTTTGATAAATGGCTTATCTGCATCTGACCATTGTTGATTTTTCCATTGATTGCTTAAGCGAATATTGCTGCCGTTCATGCGCCGCACTTCCACTTCGATGGTACCATCGCGTAAAAGGTTGAAATAAAGTTCAGGGTATACATATATATCAGGGCTTGCTTGGCTAAGACCAGGGCTGGGATCAAGCCTACGCAAGCATTCTCTTGCTTGGGCAACCGTTAGAGTAGAGCAGCCGAGTTGTTTTGCCACGACACAATCAGATTCAAGCAATGTTAAACCTTCATGCAACAACAGTTTTTCAGCCACCTTCAATACTATGGCATCCCCCCCCATATCTTCAAGTTGTAACATCAAACATTCAGATAAGTCGCGTGCGCCTACGCCTGCTGGTTCAAAATGCTGGACGGTTTTGCATAAAACTTGCCAGACTTCACCGATAGTTGATGCACACAACAGGCTAATATCCGCAGGATCCGCGCGAAAATAGCCATCATCATCCAGTGAATCCACAATCGCTGTGGCAATGCTTCGCACACGTTGATCCATGGGCTCACATTCAAGTTGTTGATGCAACTTGTCATGCAAGGAAAGCTCAGGTTGATGCCATTGTTGCTCGCCATCAAGGTCAGTACCATCGCGGCAATGACTGCTATGGACAAAGTCCCAACCATCATCTGAACCTTCAGCATGCACAATAATATCTGCTTCTTTACCGAGACTCGAATCATTGGATTCATCTGCATGCTCAATGTCACGTTCCAGCAAAGGGTTGCTTTCTAGGTATTGATTAATGCATTGCTCAAGATCAAGGCTGTTCATGGCTAACATATTGAGACTTTGCACCATTTGAGGGCCAAGCTTTAATTGAGTTGATAGTTTTTGTTGTAGCTTAATTCCTGTAGTAAGTCTTGCCATGGTTACAATACTTCTTCGGATGAAACAAGCTGAATGGAACGTGTGGGAAAGGCAAATTCTAAACCCAAGTCGTTTAATAAATCCATAATTTGCATATTAATCTCTTGACGGACTTGCAAGTATTCCTCCCAGACGGGGCTGGATGAGAAATAATAAAGAAAGATCGACAATGATGAGTCTTCAAATTCATCAAATTTTACCAATAGATACTCTTGGTCAACACCCGTATGTTCACGCAACAAACGTTCAATGCCTTCAATTGCCGTTTGCATTTGCACGGGTGTGGTATCATAGGTAATGCCTATGCGCATTTTTATACGCCGTTTGGATCGTGCATCAATATTGTCAATCACCATGTTTGCCATCAGTGAATTGGGTACATTGACCAATGTTTTGGCAAATGTTCGGACACGGGTAGAACGAAAGCCAACGTCTTCGACCACGCCTTCAAAGTCTTTGGTTTTGATCCAATCACCAACCGTGAACGGGCGATCCAATAAAATCATCATCGAACCAAAGACATTGGCCACCGTGTCTTTGGCTGCCATGGCGACAGCAATGCCACCAATGCCCATCGAAGCCAACAAACCGGAAATGGAGTAGCCCATATTTTGGGCAACCACCAGCACCCCCGTGATAGATAAAAATATTTTTAAGGTTTTGCGTACAAAGGGAATCAATTGATCATCAAGTGGCGAGTCGGTTTCTTTTGCCTTGACCTCAAAGTATATACCCAGACCATCAACCATGCGCCAAGCAAACCATATGCTGGTTACAATGGCTGCCAGTCGCCCTATTTTATCGGCAACCGCCAATACAGAAAGAAATGGCATGGGTGGCTGCAACACATGCAGGGTAATCAAGATACCAAAAATAAGAATCAACCAACTCACGGGTTTCTCGGCAGCGGTTAATAAAATATCATCCAACTGGGTGCGCGTTTTTGATGTAAAATCGCGGACCCATGTGTGCAGTGCATGGTTTAAATAACGCTGTAAAACAATCACCACAAACAAACACAATAACGCCAGTAACCAACGGTTAACAGGAATACCAAGAAACGACCAATCTTGCATGGTGTTCAAAATCGTTGTCATCATCAGGGGTTAAACTCCACCAATACCGTTTCATCGCCACTGCGGTAACGAATCAAAGGGGTAATCAATGGCAACAAGCTGACATGCCAGCTTATTGCTTGTTCGGTTTGATGTTTGTGTGTATCAAACACATAACCAGCAAGGCGTAATTCTATTGCTTCATCTGATGTGCTTGGCTGCTGGCGAAGATCCATGGTGAATGCTTCACTTAGGCCACCAGCAAAGGGTTCTTTTTTACCATTGAGCAAGGTGCGCGTCCAAGTGATGATTTGATTTTCTACATGGGTGATTTCGTATTGTTCGTAGGTCATATAGCTTCCACTGGTGCGTAGCAACCAACGCATGCCTGTTTGGTATTGGGTGTTGATAAAAGCGGTGGCTGCGGTGTTCGCCAAGGGTTCTTCTTTTGTTAATGGTAGCGCAACTGCCGTTGTGTAGCTGTCCTTTGCTACAACAGCTTGAACGCTGACAGGCAATGTATCATGGGTCTGAATGGGTTCTAAGACGCTCACCAAAGCTTGTTTGCCAAGTTGGGATGGATCCACCCATTGTGCCGTTTTTCCTGCAATAAACTCACGTTTTATAGGCTTTGGTGGGGCTTTATCAATGCATGGAACATTGGTGTAATTGATGGTACCACGCCCAGTCTTGCAATGGTAAACCTCAGCCCAAGAAGCGTATGCAGGAAGTAGACATAGCAACAAAAAAAGGACTTGCCACGTCATGGTGTGCCATCCTTTGTATCCATTTTGCATAAATGAACCACATAATTCACGCCCCGTTCAATCATTTTAACAACCCGGCCTTTTTGTAATTCGTTGTTGTTGCCTATGGCAATGGGTGCCCCTGATGTTAATTGACTCTGTGTTGACCATAGTTTTTTGTGCGTATCATCGACTGTTTCCACCCACGCATAAAATTGATCACTGGGTGTCGTTGCGTTCATTTCACGAATGCGTTTAATTTGGGTGATTTCTCCGCGCATAACTTTGGCCACGCCGATAGTTTTTAGGTCATTGCTGTTAATACGAAACCAAGATATTTTGGCGATTCCACACGCCAATAATTCAACTTGTGGGTTGTCCTTTAATTGGTGGGTAGCAGGTTCAATTAAGGCATAGCTGACGACAATTCCCACTTCCATCGGTGGGGGTTTGTCCTCATACTGGTGCGCAGAAAATACCGATTTAACCCGCTCCCTGATGGGCATTTGTTCCAAATAAAAGCCACCATCTGATATATCTACCACGTGCCATAAATTAACAGCATCGGGTGTTTTCATGGTCATATGATCGTTCAAATAACGTTGCTGCTTGTACAAATGACGCAAGCCTTTATCCAGCTTTGTTTGCAGAGCCACGCTCTTTTTCCCTTGAGGGCGATGGCGGGGGTGTTGACGGGGACGGGTGTACATGACTTCTCGCATCATGTCCCCCAAGGCTATGGCATCACGCAAGGCATTTGAAATCACCACATAATCGTCACGTTGCCCTTGATGTTGTGGACTTGTTTTTTTCTCGGCATGGCGCATTTCAGCCAAAGATTTTTGCGCCATGGCATCAAGATCAATCACGATAGTATCGTGCTCTATGACTGCATCGTAGCGCAAGGAACGCACCGGAGAAGCGTGTGGTTTTTGTGGGTCGGTCATTAATACCAAACCCGTGCAAACAACATGTTCACCAGCAAAGAAAAAACGCAGATTTACGGCCAGCCCCCCCTCCATATGCTTGTGTAACTGCATGATCGCAGATTTTTGTTTTTCCGTGGTCATGGCATAAGTATTAACCATGCGCAATAATTCATGCAACACATACAATCGGGTTAAGCGCACCAACCAAGGGGTTGATGGTAAACGATGCTTGCGAAATATTTTTAATACAGTATGCATCAACGACAATGCGCGACGGATAGATACCAGTGATACAGGTCGGTATTGCATCAGGGTGCGTTGTAAATCAGCAAGCGTCAAATGGTAAGATAAAGCAGCCAATTCCACCAAGGCTTCGGCAAAGAGGGGTTTTTTATCGGCGCGTTCGGCAATAGGGGCAATAACTTTATCATAACTTTCCAACAAATTTGGCACACCAATCTCTTGCAAGATGGTAATATACGAACCAAGCGCATCAATCACGCGCAAGCGATGCGATAGCGGCGTGTTGGTGTTGCTGTTCATCTCTCGCAAATAGCTTTGTATTAGCATGCGCAATTCTTTGATACTTTCAACATCAGGGTTCGTTTTGTAATCAAACAAGCGCTCTTTGATATGCTCAAAGGGGTTGGAAACCAATTCCCCAAGGCTCATATTTCCAAAATCCCAGACCGATGTAAATTTGTTAATATCCATGGGTTGTTATAATAGTATGTCCTCTAAAAATTGTTAGCCTAAAACGCTGCATTAAAAATGGCAACCCCCTTTAAAAAAGTAGGGATGATCGCGGTAAATTCAAGCGTATTGGTCACAGAGCCCCACCTTATTTATGATGAATGCTTAGCCGCATGTTTTAATGCCGAAATACATATTTGTAGTCTTTACCGTTAATGCTATCCTTTGTTGTATTGGCAGCCTGTTGTACGATGTTATCATCAATACTGATGGATAGACCGCTTGCAAAGGCGTTGCATAATGGGCTTAAATGGAGGGGATTTTATGGCGAAAAACATCTGTATTATTGGTGGCAGTGGCTTTGTTGGACGCTCAGTGATGCGGCAGGCTTTGATGGCAGGTTATCAAGTGCGCGTGGCTTGTAGGCATCCTGAAAAGGCCAGGTATTTATTGGTTGCTGGTGTTAGCGATTTATGCAAAGCTGATATTTGCAGTGGCAAAGGCTTGAAGGAAGCCGTGGCTGGCATGGATGGTGTGATTAATTTGGTCGGGTTATTGTTTGAACGTGGCTGTTATACTTTTGATGCTGCGCATGTGCACGGCACACGAAACATTCTAAAGGCCTGTGAGGCCTTGGGTGTTCAACGCTACCTTCATATGAGTGCATTGGGCGCGAGCGGTCAAAGTGAGAGTGCGTATGGGCGCAGTAAACATGCAGCAGAAAAACTGGTGCGTGATTCACCCCTTGATTGGACAATCATGCGTCCCTCCGTTATTTTTGGACAGGAGGATGATTTTTTTAACAAGCTTGATGTGATGTCTCGCTTTCTTCCTGTTTTTCCTGTTATTGCAGGCAATACCCGTTTTCAACCTGTGTGGGTAGAAGATGTTGCCCGTGCTTTTGTTCAAAGCATGGGCAGTATGACAAGCGTTGGGCAAAGTTATGATCTTGGCGGACCAACATCATACACCTTTCATACACTGGTTGATGTATTGTTGGCACACAAACAACGAACACGCTTGTGTCTGCCCGTACCCAACGCCATCGCAGGCATGCTGGCCAAAGTCTTACAGTTTTTACCTGTGCCGCCGCTAACCCCCGATCAATTGACGATGCTTCAATCAGATAATGTTGTTGATGGCGACACACCATTCCCTGTTTGTTTTGGTTCGCCATCATCGGTTGAGTCTGTTTTACCGCGCTATATCAATGGTGTTCAAGCAAAACGGCTTCAGCAACAATTAAACATTAATCGAAAAAGTTACCGTAAATTATGATCTTTATGATCTATAATGATTGATTTCCTTGCAACGTCTACATTTTGGCTGTGGTGTATCGGCGCATATTTGTTGGGAAGTATTCCTTTTGGCTTGTTATTTAGCAAAGCTTTAAGCAACAAAGACCCGCGCGAGCATGGCAGCGGTAATATTGGCGCAACCAATGCCTTGCGCACCGCAGGGAAAACAGTGGGCATATTGACTTTGCTGGCCGATGTGGGCAAGGGTGCATTGGTGGTTGCTTTGGCAGAACGCCATGGCGATGAAATATTGCTCGTATGTGTCGCCTTGGCCGCTTTTGTCGGTCATATTTTCCCTGTTTATTTAAAGTTTCGTGGTGGCAAAGGCGTGGCTACGATGTTTGGGGTGTTATTGCCGTGGTTGCCATGGATCAGTGTAACAGCTTTTGCAGCATGGTTGATTGTGCTTTTCACCACCCGCTATGTTGCCGTTGCTTCAATCGTCGCTGCGGCATTGGTTCCCGTATTGGTTTTTTTCTCGCATACAGGCGGGAGGGCAACACTTTTGGCTGCTTTAATCTTAGCGGCACTTGTGATCATTCGCCACATTAGCAATATTCAGCGTTTGTTGCGTCATGAAGAACCAACGATTGGAAAAAAATAGGGGCTATTTATGCTGATTCGAGAGATGTTGATTCGAAAAATCGTATATGGATTCATCGCGTGCCTTGGATTCATTCTTTATCCGACACTTGGCATGACGGGGGATAATGCCAATGGTACGGCGTTAAAAACATCGGTTGCGCAACCGTATATTGTAAAAAAGAACGATACCCTATGGGATATTGCCGATCATTTTTTTAAAAACCCCCAACGCTGGATGAGTATTTGGGATCGTAATCTTTACATCACCAACCCCGACTTGATTTATCCGGGCAATAAAATTTGGTTTGATGCTGCCCATGTGCCCAAGCAACTTGCCCAAGAACCTCGGCATTCATCTTTTAATGGCACTGATACTGCAGCGTCAAAAATGAACCATGAACGGCTAATGACACCAAGGGAGGTTAAAACATTGGGTGGTTTAACCACCGTGCGTCCTCGGCCAAGTATCATTGTCAAAGAAGTCGAGCGGCTTGAAAGTAATATTGAGCAGACGTTTGAATTTCCAGAGATGTTGCGGCGTGATTTTATTGATCCTAAAAAATCTTTTGTATCCATAGGTTATATTTTAGATTCTGAAATGCATCGCCTTAACTATGGCGAGGGTGACCAGCTTTATTTGCGTTTTTCTAGGGCTGTCCTGCGGGGGGAACAATTTGATGTTTTTCGCAAAGGACATGCCGTGGCCGATATTCAAAATGGTGGTGAATTGGGGACATTAATGCACCATTTGGGAAAGATTGAGGTTGTAGATATTAAGGGCGGTGTTTATAAAGGACGTGTTTTGTATGCCTTTTCTGAAATTTCACGTGGTGATATGTTGGTTCCCAACATCAAAATAGAAACAAAAATTTCATCCTCTGTTTCCCTTTACAATATGCAAGGGCGGGTGGTTTATTTGCAAGATGATACCACAGAGGTGAGTTCCAGTCAGATTGTTGCTATCAACCTGGGTAAAAAACAAGGGTTACGCCCAGGTATGAAATTCGTTATTTTTCATGCTGGACGTATCATTGAAGATGTGGTGACAGGGCATGATGTACAATTACCGATGGAGCGTATTGGACGTATTATGATCATTTCTGTTACGCCCAACAGTGCCATGGCTTTTGTTACAGAGGCGGTATCACCCATACACATGGGCGATCATGTGCGACCTGCCACCCATTGAATGGGAGAACGCTAATTTGTTGCCGCTATTGCAGTAAAAACGATGGATGAAGATGCTGTTTTGGCGTGTTTGCGGCTGTACCTTGTGCGTGGCATTGGCCCTTATATTGGCAATCAACTGATTTCATACTTTGGTTCCGCAGTAAGTTTTTGGCAGGCTGATGCCCAAGCATGGCAAGGGCAAGATGGCGTTGGCCCCAAGTTGATTAAAATGTTGCAGCAGAGCAATGCAGATACTGCCCATGCCATGGCGGCGTTGTGCAATAAAAACAACATTCACATCTTGGTTCGTGATGACCCTGCTTACCCCAAGCTGTTGCAAGCATTGGACGATGCGCCACTGGTATTGTTTTTGCAGGGCTGTTCTACTGCACTTGAAAATCCATGGTCGCTGGCTGTTGTTGGGGCTAGAAAAGCAAGCAAAGAAGGGCGAATAATCACCCGCCGTTGGTGCGAATATTTCTCTGGAAAAAAGGTCATGGTTATCAGTGGTATGGCCTATGGTATTGATACCGCTGCCCATGGCGGTGCTTTGGCAGGCGCAACGCCGACTGTGGCAGTACTCGGTTGTGGATTGGCCAGTTTGTACCCCATGCAGCAACGGCAAACAAGTGCAATCATTGAGCATGGCGGTTGCGTGATCAGCGAATACCCACCAGAACAAGCAGCAAGGCCAGAATCTTTTCCACAGCGGAATAGAATTATTGCGGGCTTATCAACAGCAACATTGGTGATGGAAGCCGATATTGCTTCAGGCTCATTGATCACAGCCCGGCATGCCGTGCGTTATTCCCGCGATGTATTTGCCGTACCTGGGTCTGTGTTAAATCAAACACATGCAGGATGCCACCAGTTGATTCGTGAAGGTGCATCACTTGCAGAATCGGCAGACGATGTGTTGCAAGCATTGGATTGGCATCAAGCTGCATCATCCATGGACAAAGAACTTGCCATGGTCACCCTGATGAAACAATGCAATGCAGAAGAACAAAATATTATTCGGGCGTTGCAGCATGAAGTTCTGCATTTGGATCAATTGGCTGAGGCATGCCAATCAACGATTCCAGCATTGGCACCGTTGTTGTTGGGCTTAGAAATGCAACAGATTATCGAATCATTACCGGGAAGTCGTTATACCCTTCGGTAACTGGATTTAATCCGATTGATGGATTTTAAGCACAGGCATCACTGATTCAGGAATCCGACAAGGGCGGTGGTTGCCACTGTTAAGGCAGGCGAGTTGAACATCTGCGCTTGTTAATTGGCTGGTGCGTTCAGCGGTTTTTCGATCCAACAAATAAATAACCTGCCGAAAAGCCAAACGCGCACCCTGCGCCATACTAAGGGTGGATTCCACTTCCAAAAGATCGTTAAAACCAGCACCTTGCAGGTAGCGAATGTCTACCCCCGTAACGGCAAATTGCACATGCTCTGTGGCATCCAAAACATCCAATTCAAGACCACAGTCACGCAAGTATTCTGTGCGCGCACGTTCCATAAACTTAAGGTAATTGGCATAATATACACGCCGTCCATGGTCGGTATCTTCATAATACACACGCATTTTAAAACAATGTACCAAATGACTCATTTGTTATTTCTCCTTGTACGATTTATACCATTCATGGTTCCATTGACTATTATAATTGGCTGCTGACATGAGCTTGTCCTCTGTCTTAATGAAGGAAGGGGGTCAGGCTTGAAAAGTTGATTTTTTACTAGCTGTTTTTCAAGTATTCAAGCCTGACCCCCTCGCATGACCCCCCCTCACTGTCTTAAAAGGAAGCCTAAAGAACCATCATAACTCATGCACCATAAGCTCATGCTTGGGGAGCGTGGATTTAGCCAGGTTAATCAAATGCTGATGGTGGGTAAACAAAATGACTTGCCCCGATTGTGCGAACTTCACCAGCGCTTTTAAGGTATTTTTGCTGCGTTGATCATCCGAGGTCATCAATACATCATCAAGTATCAGCGGCATTTGGCTGTTGGTACTGCTGCGAAGCTCAAGCGAGGCGAGGCGTAATGCTAGGTAGAGTTGATCAGCCGTACCTGCACTCATGGCTTCAACCCGAATGGTTTTTCCATCCTCTCGCTCGGCAACAAGGACGGGGACTTTTTCAGATTCATCCGCCATCAACCTAATATAACGCTGATCGGTTATAATGGCAAAGTACTTGGATGCCGATGCCACCATGGGTGCTTGTGCGCGTTTTTTGAAGGTATTTAAAGCAGATTGTAACAGCTTATGGGCAATTTTAAGCCTAGCCCAAGGTTGGATCGCTTCTCGGTATTTGGCAGCAGCAGATTCCATCGCTTCTTGTGCTGCCGCTGCTTTATCCGATGCATCAATCGCTTCTAATGCGATACGTGTGGTCTCTTCTCTTTGCCGTGCAGTCACCCGCTCTTTTTCCAAACGGGCAATATTTTCACCACATTCTTTTTTTTCAGTATCAATCGAAAAAATATCTTGTCCAAGCAATCGTTCACGCAAATCCTTTTCAGGGTGATTGGAAGCTTGCTGTAGCATGCGTTTCTGCGTTTCAACGTTATGCTGAGCCTCGCGTTTTTGCGTCGCTCGTTCTTCTTGATCAGGCAACTTCGCAGGTTGATCAACAGCCGCAGCTTTACAAAGTTTTTTTAATACAATCGTTTGTTTTACCGCTTCATCTTCGGCTTTTAATTTTGAAATATTGAATGCTTGTTGGCTTTCTTCTAAGGTGATTCGTTTTTGTTCTTGTTGGCGCGTATTTAAAAGGCGTTTGCGCAAACAGGATGCAAAATCAGCCGCGATGTCTGGCTTGGGCTCGCCCAGTAAATTCGCCAATTCAGATGCCTGTTTTTCAAAATCAGCCCTAATGGCTTGTGATTGTTCAAGTCTTAATTCTGAATCTCTTAATGACAAGTCATCACGGTAAATACTATCAAGCTCAAGCAAGCGTTTTTTGATCGTTTCAACACCACTGTTATCGTTTAAAAAAAGCCGTGGACACCAGTTCTGAACGGTGCGTTTATGGCCATCAAGCTCGTGGCTGATGGTTTCATATTGCGCCGATATTTTTTTGTATTCTGCTTCTCGCTCCTTTGCATTTTTAGCATCGGCATTGCGTTTGGCATCATTTTCTGTTGCCGACTTCTCCCATAAAGTTGCTTGTTCCATCAATTGAGAAAGCGGCGGGGAAGATGAAATTTTTATATTCACGGCCTGTAATGCGATGCCAAGCCCTGATACTGCCTTGTGTTCATTTTTAAGAAAAACATCATGGTTTCTTTTTTTCTCAGTCAACTGATCTGCAATATCCAAACTTGAATCCCGCGCCATTTGCCATTCACGCAGAGCCTCAGGGGGCAACAAAGGCAATTTGGCCTCAATTAATTGTTCTTTCCATGTTAGATCAAGCCTTTTTTTCTTGTTGAAATGTAGGGTTAAACGCTCAACAATCATGGCATGTCTTTTGTTTATACGTTCCATGCGTGCGAGGCTGGCTTCAAAAAGCGTCGCCCTTTTTGCATCGGCTCGCAAAAGATCGGCTTGTTCATCGGACTTCTGCTGTGTCAATTCAAAATATTTTGGCAGTGTTTGATCAGCGCCTTGCTGAAAAGCATCCGAGATCGGCTCAATATAGGTTTGACAAATCAATGCCCAAGTTTTATCTCGGTTTTTCCGGGCATCTTGCAAGCTATCAAATGTTACCATCTGCCCCCCTGCTTTTAGTTGCCGCTGTTTATTTTTTTGTTCTTCAAGGTCGTTAAGTAATCGCTCGTCTTCATCTTTTAAAGTTCGAATGGCAGTATTTATGTCACGTTGTTTGTTTTGAACCTCATTGATCTGGGATTCCATCATGACCTTGCGGATACGAAGTTCATGATCAGAGCGCGCATTCAAATCAGTCAAAGAACGGGCGAGTTTTTTTTCAAGTTCTCTTATCTCACGCAATACATTGGATTTTTGTTGAGAAATATCACCAAGTGCTTGGGCTTCTTTCAGCGTTTGCTGCAAAGCTTGGCGTGTAACAGGGTCGCTTGAAAGTATTTCGTGCTTGATCTGCGGCTTTTCTGTCTCACCAAAATCTTCAATACGCTCCTCTAAACCTTTATGTTTTTCAGATAATCGGGCGATGGCATCCAAGTGCTCGTTTAATTCAAGGGCATCCGCATCGGATGGTTTAGTAGCAAGCATTTGATCAATAGACTGCTCAGAAGAAATGCGTTTGACCCGCTCAAGCAATGTTTTTTTATGCTGTTGGATAGCGGCTGCTTGTTTTAAGGCTTCAATATGACTTCGTTGCACCGATTCAATATTTGCAGCCAAGCGTTCAATGGTATCATCATGTTTGAGTAAAATAACTTCTATGGTCAGATGGTTCAAACCCTCTTGGCAATGGTGCAATTCAGACTCAGCCGTTTCAATAGCTTGCTCGGCATGGGTAATGGCTTGCTCGGCTGCCAAACGTTTTTCACGCGAGTCTTGGGGAATATTTGGTGCATCCTGCAAGGATTCTACTATATAAAGCGCGTGATCATATGCCTGTAATAAAGGCGCGACCGTACGCAATTCGATGAGTTCATTGTTGCGCCGACGTTTTTTCTCTAAATTCTGATCGATTGTATTTAAATATTCTTTCGCCTCTTCATGAGCGTTGTTTAAATCTTTCCATGCTTTGGGTCGGCTTAATGCTTGGTTGTAGATCTTTTTCTGTTCATTCCATTCGTTTTTTGCAGCCATGATGAGAGAAGTAGAAGCACGCGGACTAAAATAGTCTCTTGCTTCATCATCCAGTTCTTTGATCATGTCATTGATGCCACGCGTGCCCGTGCTGGCTTCAAACAGTGCCGAACCCAATTCACCTTCACCTTTAAGCAGTGATTGCCCACCCTTTCTTAGACGTTCATGGTTTAAACCAAACATGGACTCAAACTTTGATTTATCCAAACCATCAGTTAAAGCCAGTTGGTGTTCTCTGGAAACATCCAAACCTTCAATTTCTTCACCTGTTTCTCGATCAAACATAGCCAGTGTTTTACCACGACCTTTGCGGCGTATCAGGCACACAGCTTGACCATTGCTATCAATAAATTCTGCTGCAATGCGAAGTTTTTTATAATCGTGGATAAAATTATCTGCACTACGGGCGTGGATGCCAAAACGCAAATCACCCATGGCGCGTAATGCCGATGATTTCCCTGCTTCATTGGGGCCATAAATTAAATGCAAAAGGCCAGCGTTTTCATTTGTAGGGGCTGATAAATCAATCTCTTTCTCGCTAAAGGGGCCAAAGGCATGAAGCAATAAACGTTTTATTTTCATGACTGTTCTCCCATATTTGATAAGCGAGCAAGCACGGTTGCCTCAGCATCGTGTAATAATTTCAAACGTGTTTCATGGTTATCAAATGCCATGTCACCATCGTTATCCATGCCATGGGGCAGTTTTAAAACAGCGTTTATCTCTTGCTCGATTAAACGTGTAAGCCCGTGTTCATCTTGAGCCATCATATCCACCAAATGAACAAGCTCGCCAATAGCATCATCACGTTGCCCCAATTGCGTTCTATCTAACCGAGTAATGAGCGAAAGTTTTACTTTTTCAATCCAAATTTTACTGTCATCAACATCTTGAGCTGCCGCACGAATGGCTGCATCTAAGGTGCCCGGCTGATTGGCTTCTATGGCGTGCAAATCGGTTGAACCATTCAGTTGCACACGCACAGCATGCAATTGATCGTCAGCTTCAAGCAGTAGCGGTTTAAGTTTTTCTCGAAAAGCAGTGGCAACGGCTTGTAATGTATCAATACGATCAAGGCAAATACTGATTTGATGCCAGCGCACCACATCCAAAGCGACGAACTCAGATTTAATCATCCCTAATTTTACCGTGACAAGTTCACAGCCCTTTGCCCCTGTTTCTTTGGCATGGCGACCTTGCAAGTTGCCAGAGAAAATGATGCGGGGCATATCGCAGACCACTTCTCGCATATGAACATGACCCAATGCCCAATAATCATAACCTTTCTCAATCAACGTTTCTTTGTGGCAGGGCGCATACGTATCATGGGCAGCATTACCGCTCAGGCTCGTGTGTAATATACCAATATTAAAGCAAGCTGTGATTGGCTCAGGGTAACTGGGAACCAAATCTTCATCAACCGCACGGTTGGGGAAGCTACGGCCATGAATCGCCACTGAAAGTTCATTTATCTTAACCGTTTCAGCTTTTCGACTGCTAAAAACCTTCACATTGCTGGGTAAATCCAACTGGCGTGTTATCACACTTTCCGCGTCGTGGTTGCCATGAACAATAAAAACACGGATGGCTTTTTGTTGCAGACGAATCATCTCGCCACGAAAAAAAAGCCCTGTGTGAAAATCTTGCCACTCACCATCATAAATATCACCCGCAAGAATAACAAACTGAACTTTTTCATAAATCGCCAGATCCACCAGTTTTTTAAATGCCTCTCGCGTTGCACTACGCAGTTGCTCAACAGGCGCGCCTTCATAGCGACTAAGTCCTCGCAACGGGCTGTCAATATGCAAATCTGCTGCATGAATAAAACGCATGGGGACATCCTTAGTAGGGTATTTATAAAAATAAGGGGAAGTTTTTAAAACGTTGGCTGGCAATTATGCAGAATTAACTTGGCTTTCCCACTTGTCATTTACAAAGAGCCACACAGAACAACCCTGCGTGTAGGCAAGAAAAGAGCGCGCTCACCTATTTAATAATAGGGTTAGCGGACTTCAAAAGACGCTGTAAATCTTCAGGGGTATCAATATCATAGTGCATATCCAGCATGGCAATACTGCACGCTTCGGCACGTTTTATTGTTTGCGCACAAACATTTGAGGTTCCCCAGTCGGTGTGCAAAAATAAACCTGAAATCGGCATGGCCATGCCGATTAAATTATAACCACCGTCTTCAACAGGCCCAATAACCACATCATGATCTTGTAGTGCATCGGCGGCGGCGAGCAAACGTGTGGCTGGCATGTGTGGTGAGTCTGTGCCAATGAATAGAAGCGGTCGCCAAGCTGCTATGCTCTGTTGCCGTACCACATGGGTGAGGCGTTGCCCCAAATCTCCTGTGCCTTGATCCATCAACGTTAAGTCAAAATTTTGCCAAAAGGCATGGCCAACATCATCGGTGGCCAATACAGTGTGCTTAAACAAGGCTTTGACCTGCGCAATAACGGCACAGCACATCTTTTTGTGCCATACCAACGCTTCAGTATGGGAATAACAGGGCGTTAAACGGGTTTTTACATGACCCAGAACGGGGGCTTTGGCCATGATAATGCACTGACAATCATCGCGCATCGTGGTACATCGCGGCTAAAGTGTTGCTGTTTACGCCGCACCAATACAAAAAACGCAAACGCCACATCAACAGCACCGTGCGCATCACACCATGGTATTGCCAGCGGCGGGCTGAGGTGGTGACGGTGTGGCGTAGACAGGCAATCTTTCCATGCCGTTTTAAACAACGGGAAAGCGCAATGTCTTCCATGAGTGCTTGCTCGGCAAAACCACCCACGCGCTCAAACACATGCCTGCGTACAAACATGGCCTGATCCCCCGTGCTAATTCGACTCAACCGCGACCGCCAGTTAATCAGTGTTTCAATCAATCGGAATACGGGTTCTTTGCCATCAAGGCGTACATCAAAACGACCCCCGACGGTAGTCCTGTCTTGCATGGCAATTTGAATGAATTCAATCGCCCGTGGCGGAAGTTGCGTGTCCACATGAAGAAATAACAGCACATCGCTAGTACACCCAGCCGCACCATCATTCATTTGTTTGGCGCGTCCTTTTCGTCCTTGTACCCAAGTTATCCCCTGTTTTTTCAGTCGTGCTTGACTAGCATCTTGCGAGCCACCATCAACGATGATCAATTGATCACAAGCGAATTTTTCCAAGAGGGGCAAAAACGTGCCAAGGGTTTTTTCCTCGTTGTAAACAGGAACGATGATGGCAACGCTCAACAACGATCGTCCACCGCTTGAATACTTGTCCAGCCACTTCCTTGCTCTCTAAAATTGGTTAATTGCCCGCGCCATGCGCGTCCTGCCCATGCGATGCTTGTTGCACCGTGCATATACAGACGCACATCAAAACGAAAAGTCTCACCATGCTCGCTGGTGATTTCACTGGCAGGAATATATTCCTGCATCAGCGTGGTGCAACGGTCAAGTGAGGCAAAGCGTTTGCGCGACATGGCCTTACCAAGCACCACGCCTTTGCCCGCATGGCTGTCGGGCGGTTTAAATACCCAACGCTTGCGCTGCGACCAAGCCGTATCAGCATCAACATCTTGCAGGCGTTGCACTTGCGGAACAATATTCCGAACAATGGCGCATGACTCGGCAGAAAACCATTGCTCCAAGACATCCGCTTGCCACCAATCCGCCATGCGGTTTTTATCGCCCAATAACGCATAACTACGGGGGAATGGGTTCAGTGCAATGTGTTGGTGTTGTAAAGCGTCGCAAATATGTGCCATCGCAGGCGTTTGCAAATAAAAATCGGTATGACGGTTGTAAATAGCATCGAGTCGTTGATTCTCTACATACAAGCCATCATTACGGCGCACAATAGCTTCGGGACTGCACACAAAGACATCGCGGCCAGCCTCGCGCAGCATGCCCGCATACGCGAGCATTTCGGGGAACATGAATTGCTGTTCAATATCGGCATCAACAATAGCAATGCTCTGCCAATGTTCTGGAAACATTTGCAGCAAACGCTCGGTTAAACAGCCATCAATCGCGGGCTGCGGTAGCCAACCATTGATGCCTGTAAACAAACCACCTGCATTGTTGTTGATTTCAATCAATTTAGGACCATCAGGGCTAAGGTGAAAATCAAAGCCCATTAATATGGGGGCATCATCATTGCCCAACATGGCTGAGGCAGGAACACTTTTGGCAATCCATTGTTGGTACGCAGCTTGTTTTTTTAGCCCAAGCATTAACGCTGCAAAGTCTTGCATTTTTTGCAACGTAGCGCGTGGAACTGCAACTTCGGGAATAATAGAACGTGTATTCATAGGTTATTTTTATCCACCCAACTTGATGGTAAAATCAAACATCTGATAAATTGTTTTTCCATCCACCGATAAATACCCATCGGCAGTAAGCATTCGTGCCGATTCATCCACTGCTGTAATCATGGCTTCAACGCTTACTTGTTGGTTGCTGGGAATAATTTGCCCACGGTAGTTCCATTTGTGGTTTTTCCCCAGTACAATGCATTGCATTTCTCCATTATTGTATTCACCCCAACGCTGAAGTGCCGCGATTTTAAGCAGTTGCAAGAATGATTCCAAACCCAGCGAACCAGGGCAGACAGGGTCTTGGTAAAAATGCGCCTTAAAAAACCATTCATTAGGATCCACTCTTTTTGTTCCCCGAATAAACCCCAAGCCATGGGTTCCACCGTCGGGAACAAATAGATCAACGGTATCAATCATTTGCATTTTACGGGCGGGGTAAGGGAAGTGCGTAGGGTAGGCAAAACTTTGCCCTCTTTCTGTTTCTGGCACTGTTGCTTGGTAGAGGCTAGCACCGCGCACACCGACTTGCTGCGACAATGAGGCTTTGGAGAAAAAGCCAAACACTGTATTTCCTGTGTATACAACACCATGGGCATCACGGGTTTCAAAATCATAATTTTGAATCACCATGCCACCGCTGCTTGAAACATTGGTGATGCTTACGTGGGTGGTTAATATGCCAGAGCTTGCCGTGATTGCACGGTGTTGAACAGCATTGCCATCAAGGTTGCGGAACGATAAATCAATGCTTGAGCTTAATGCCGAACCAATGTACGCCGCGAGCCAGCCGCAAGGTTGTAAACCAATCTCCAGCAATACACTAAAAGGAATGTTTTTTTGACGGTTGCTCTCAAAATACCAAGCGTCGCTGGGAATGGTGTATTCTACTTCCACGCTTGCACCTGCTTGCATCACCCACGGTTCACCTTGGACATCCATGATGCGATCCAAAAACTGAAACGGCGGCCCTGGCAAACGGGCAATTTTTCGTTGTTCATCAAAAACAGTATACCGTGAACCAAAGGCCTCAGAGGGTTTGCCTATCGCAAAGGCAGTGATTCTTTCGGTATTGTACAATACGCTGCGGACTGGAATTTGTTGCGTTATTTGTGCTTGCCACAGTGCTTCTACGCTCTCTTGTGTTAAACCACGAAGGCATGCCGACATATTGGTGATTTCTACAATGGGTTTACCATCTGCAAACATCAGTGCATTGACGATAGCAAAAGGCGCTGGCTCATAACCCAATGTTTTGATGTCTACTTGGTAGGTCACCAACTTGGTGCTGGCAAGTACCTGACCACGGCATTTAAGGCCGCTATCAATAGCCACCAAAGGTTCGCACCAAGTTTCTCCTTCTTTGCCCACCCAACCCATGCGCAACAAGAAAATACGCAAGGTGTGCATGCAACATTCATACATCAGCGTGCCGGGCATCACCTGATCGTCAACAAAGTGGCAGGTTAAAAACCAATCATCGGGATGAATATCCATTTCGGCGCATATCTGCCCAATACCGTAACGACCACCTGAAGGGTCAAGCGAAATGACACGATCCACCAAACGCAAATGGGGTTGAGGGGGAAGTGTGTAGGGGGTGAAGTTCAGGTTATTAAATGGTGCGCCAAAACATGCCGTTAAATCACCAGCATACAAAGCGGCAATGTGTCCATCATCCCATTGTTCTTGCTGCATCGGCAGTGGTGCTTGCCAATTTGGCGGCAGCGTACCTTGTTGTGGCAGCATATCCAAAGCGGTGTGAACAATGCCTTGACCTCCAGCGAGTTCTTCTTGGGTGAAAAACCCCGCACATCCTTTTTGCATAGACATCAAAGCTTGACCATTCACGGTGCTTTCAAAATGAAAGCGGAATAGCCAAGTATCACCTTGGCAGAAAAACTCATCAATATAAATGTCATAATGAATGACATCACCCACCACAGGCAAGCTGTCGTGAAAGGTAACGACCGCATCAAGCAAGCGGTACACGGCCTTGCCCTTGGTGATAAAGTCAATGCCCAAATACGCCGATAAAAACAAATCAGCTTGACCTGCTTCCACGGCAATGCAAGTCGGGATATGTCCCGCATCAAGGTACCAACGGTCGGCGTTTACATCGTGTTCCGTTACCACACGACCATGGCGCATGCTGCGCGGCGTACCTTCGATATGTACAATGCGATCCACCAACATGAGGGGTTCATCGGGCAGCCGTACCCGTGTTGGGTGTTGATCAATGGCAGCAAATGATTCACCGAGCACATCGCCAATATTACCCACCGCAAAAGCCAAACATTGCGCACGATTTAAAAAGTTTGGTGGCGTGCTTACCATGGGTAATGGTGGTTGCGGATCCGTGGGTTTAGGCATGGATGCGGCAAGGGTAAGACTGCGTTGCATGGCATGTTGCATGACCGTAGAAAACTGCAAATACTGCCCGTGCGCTTCGGCCTTGGCTGCCAATACCGTGCGGATAGGCAATGTCCAATCGTTTGTTTCTGACGCTGTGGCCATGGTATGGCTTGGCGGCGTATTCTTTTGGGGGGTTGGCTGCATCGTCTTGAGAATACCTGTTTTGCGCTTGGGCAAGCTTATAGAAAAGGCAAGACCTGCCTTGCTTGCTGCTACCGTGCGCCCGTGATCTTGGTTTATTGGCGTAGGGTATAAATTTGAAAGATCAACATCAAGACCCTCAGCTATAGCCTGTGCCAACGTGCGCAGCACAAGGCCACTGGCTGATTCGCCAGCAAAGCAAGAAGAACGTGCAAGGTGGGGGCGTTCGCCTAAAATACTGTGAATCATACGTGAACAGGATTGCCCTGCACCAATCTCAAAAAACATGCGAACACCGTCGCCATAGGCTTGTTCAATAAGCCGAGGAAAGTCCACGCTGTGCATGGCCTGCGCAAGCATCGCATTGGCTGTATTTTCTCGATTAACCGTGTATTTTTCACCGCTGGCAAAGCTGTAAAAATCAATGCCTTTAGGGGTTTTTGTGTCAAACAAATGCAAAGCATGGTAGGCATCGGCCACAGGCGTGACCACGTCACAGTGTACGGTAGTGACCCCATCCAAGGGGTGAAAGTGGGCGTTAAGTGCACCCACCAAAGCCATTACCATCGTGCGTTGACCACCAATTACACATTCTGTGGCAGTGTTGGTGATCAGCAAATAAGCCCTTGGGAATGCTGGCAGTTCTTCATTCACACGGCTTGCAGCCACGTTGACCATGCCGATCACCCAATCAACGGTTTCGCTTTCATTCAATTGCCATTGCTTGCGCGCAGCTCGGCACACACCTGCCAATTCTTCGGTGAATAAGGGTGAAGCTTTCAGTCTTTGTACCATGGCATCACGGTCTGACCACGCCCCCAGCGAAAATAAACTGGTCGACTCGCCAAGACTATAACCCATTGCCGCTGATGGATGCAGAGCAAAACCGCGCAGTATATCGCTGATGGCTGTACCCAAGGCAACGTGAGAAATCACCAACGCATTATGATCTTGGTATAGGGGTTGGATGTTATTTTGCCATACGGCATCGGGTAAATACTGCGCTTTGAGCCAATCGCTCTTTTGCTCTTGGCTTGCAACACTATGAGGCCAGTGCGCCAATAAATCTTTTCCCATATGGGGGTAATGATTGCCCGAACCTGAAAAGATAAAAGCCACCTTGCCTCTATTGGCGAGTGGCTTGTGGCTATAAAAAACGCGATCTTTTAAATGCTTTTGGGGCATGGGGATGCTGCCATGCCCACCAAGAGATGCCGTGGGGTTTGTCTGCAACGATTCTTTGGCGTAGGCAATGTGTTGCAAGAGCATGGTAACATCATCGGCAACCATGCTTAAGCATAATGACCCTGGTGAAAAATGCTGGTACGCTTGGCAAGCAACATCATGAATGCTGCCTTCATATTGCTTGATGCGTATCGCCAGTTGTTCGAGCTGTTGTATGAGCGCATTCGGGGCAGTGCCAGAAACAACAAACAACCCAGCTTTGGGCATAATCGCTGGCGCGGTGCTGGGCAAAGAAGTTTTGTTTTCTTGCAGTAAAATATGGGCATAACTGCCATCCATACCGTGGCCAGAAACAAGTATTTGGCGTTTGCCTTCCGCCTGATTATTGAGCCATGCCTTGCTTGGTACTTCGGCTCGCAAACGATGGTGCAACGATAATGTCGCATGAATGGTCGCAAGTATGCCATTGGCTGCACCTGCATCACCAAGGCGTTGTGGGGTTTTGTAAGCCTGATCGGGCGTGTTTTTTAGGCTGTCGTGTACGGCTTGCTTTAGGGATGTAGATACATCAAAGCCCGTGCCAAAACCATCAATGATGGCATAAATGCAATCACCATCGCGCTGCGCATCGTCAACGCGCTTTAAAATTAATGCACCACCACCATCCGCCAAGGGCGGTAAGGACTCTTTTGTCTGCATCCGTGCGTGGCGACTTAAAAATAAACGCATATCGGTGGTCATGTCCACAGCCCCGACCAACGCGCGATAAACATCACCACATTGCAAGGCATGAATCCCAACTTCCAACGCACGCAAACCTGATTGATCTTCCGCTGAGACGGTGAATGCAGCCCCCCCCGTGCGAAAGGCTTTGGCAATACGGCTGGCCACTGTGCTGCCCAATGCACCCATGGTTCGTCCTGCATTTAATGGCGGGCTAATGGCATCACGAATACTGGTGGTCCATGCTTCTTTGCCATCCTCATCAAGATCAATGTCCAATATTTTAAGCCATTCATCCACTTTATTTGCAACATCCCAACGCGCACTGAAATTGCTCGCCTGCATATCCAGCCCTGTACCGATAAATACACCTGTATTGCTTGAATCATCATCACCAGCATGAAGCAAGGCAGCGGCCGCAAGGTTGAGCATTAATAATTGACGGGGTAACATCTCAGCCATTTCATGCGGCGGGATGCAGTAAGCACCAAGGGGCGCGCTAATTTCGTCGATACAATAACCAACAACACGCTCAACTTGAATACCCAAAGCAGCCAACCATTGGCTCTTCTCAGCCCCCCACCAATGGGTTAATGGTTGCGGCTCTACTGTTTCGCTGCTAAACAATTGTTGTTGCACGCGCGCCAATGAGTCCCATGCGCCGACGTGTGCAGCCATGCCAATGATGGCAATGGGTTCTGCCTTTTTTTGAGTATATATTATCTTTTTTCTGCTATTGGGGGCATATGATTCGAGCAATAAATGGGCATTAATCCCACCAAAGCCAAAGGCACTGATAGCTGCACGGCGGGGCGTACCCGTTGCTACCCACGTTTGTGTTTCTTGCAATACCTGAAAAGGGCTATCTTTTAGGGTAATACCCTCAGCAGCTTGGTGAAAGTTTGCGGTGGGCGGAAGCTTGCCGTGCTTCATGGCCAGCAATGTTTTCATTAAGGCGGCTGAACCTGCGGCGGTGAGCAAGTGACCGATATTTGATTTGACTGAACCAATAACGCATTGTCCTGCTTGCCAATTACAATCTTGCCACAGGCGTGCCATGCTTTCAAATTCCACCACATCACCCACGGGTGTACCCGGTGCATGACATTCGATCATTTGAACATCCGAAGGTGACCAGCCCGCTTGTTGGTAAGCAGACCGCATGGCGCGCAATTGCCCTTCTGATTCTGGTGCAAGCAAGCCGCCTGTTAGATCATTGCTTACGCCTACGGCATGAATCACGCCATAAATGGTATTAGCATCCGCCTCGGCATCGCTTAAACGTTTAAGCACAAAAACACCACAGCCTTCACCGACCACCAAACCGTCTCCAGCGGCATCAAATGGCGCAGGCACACCCGTAGCGGATAAAGCTTGCAGTTGGGAAAAGCCCATTTGCGTGTACAGCGAATCAGGTCGCGACAAACCGCCTGCCAGCATCACATCAGCACGATGGGCGCGCAATTCATCCATCGCCAGTTTAATGGCGTACAACGACGAGGCACAGGCGGCATCCAGTGTAAAACACGTGCCCCCAAGCCCCAATGCCTTGGCCAAGACAGCAGCGGGTAAACCTGCAACATGGGCATTGTTTGCATCCAAAGCCATGGGTGCGTGATTGGCGTGCTGCGCTAGAATTTTTTCTTCTAAGGTACGGTCAATAAAACGGCGCGCCAACGCAGACGATTGTTCGCTAGGCAAAGCCAAGTTGCCCATAATAATCCCCGTGCGTGCAGCAGATGCACTATCCACGGCCGCATCTTGCCACGCTCCCCTGCCAACACGAAGCAACAAATGAAACATGGGATCAAGCGCTGCTGTAGCCATCGCACTGTTTTTACATGGATCATGCGCCAACCATGCATCATCAAGAAAGCATGCCTGTTTGGAATAGACGCGATCAGCACGCCCCCTTTCTGGGTGATAAACAGTATCGGCATCAAGCAACCAACGGTTGGCAGGAGGCCTTCGGGAGGCAGTATGCTTGCTGGTAATATTGCGCCAAAAATCATCCAGCGTCGGTGAATCAGGAAACAAACCATCCATACCAATGATGGCAATAGGGGTTTCTCGAGACTTGTATTTTTTTTCTTCTTGCATGGTGGAGGAGGGCGAGGGCACGTACTTTTTCTTTACCTTTGGTTGATATGGAAATCGGCGCATGGGCTATTAAATCATACAACAGCCAGCACCAAAAATGGCTATGATATGGCTCGAAAAAAATACAACAAGAAATATATGAACTGTGTGATACACACTTTTATTTTCTTGCGTATTTATACACGCTGCTGTACGCTATATTGCGACGTTAGTTGCATCAAAACTACCAAGTACTTTTAGAGAATTAGGAAGGGAATACGTATTGAAAATTGAAATCGTAACAACACCAAATGAGGCGTTAAACGAAACAGGATTTGGAACTCTAAAAGCTTGCAATAGCGTATTTTATTCAATCGAAAGGATGGGTTATGATGTAAGGTTAAGCATATGTAGAACCAAAGAAGATTTAGGGAATATTGTGAAAAGGAATCCAAGCTTGCTTGTATTAGCTGTAAAATATATTTCACTTCACAATGAAGATGACATTTGGTTGAGTGAATATTTTTCACATCATGGAATAAATTTCACAGGTTCATCAAGGAATGTTTTGAGGTTCGATTCCAATAAAATTAGTGCTAAATTAAATTTAGCAAACAAAGGCATTAAAACTGCGGAATATTTTATGGCAGTTCCAAGGCAATATAAATGTGCAAATGAACTGCCGATTAAATTCCCTCTATTTTTGAAACCTATAAATGCAGCAAACGGAAATGGAATTGATGACTTGTCTTTTGTAACAAATTATACAGACTTTGAAAGTAAAGTATTATCGTTATACAACACATTTAATAGCCCTGTATTGGTAGAAGAATATTTAGATGGACAAGAATTTACAGTCGCTATAATAAATACCTCAAGCAATGAATTAATAGTTTCCCCTATCGAAATAGTCCCACCGAAATCAAAAAATGGACTTAGAATTTTAGGGCGAAAGGTAAAAAAAGATGATTCGGAAGAGCTGAAATCAATTGAGCATGATGAAATGAAAAATAAAGTGAGAAAGCTTGCTATTGATTCTTTCTTGGCTTTGGGTGTGAGGGATTTTGGCAGGATAGATGTTAAAGCCAACAAAACAGGAGATTGTTTTTTTATTGAGGCTAATTTGGTTCCTGGCATGATATTTAATTCCAGTTATTTTCCTAAAGCATGTAAAATTGAGCATGGATTGGCCTATGATAAAGTCATCCAACTAATATTGGAGAATGGACTTGCTAGGGTTAAACCAAAAGTACCACCCAACAAGGCAAATGCACTGGGACAGTAAAAAGTGCCGATCCTTCATCGCTCTGATTTTTATCACTGGTGATTTGCGATGTTGCTCCCTCGTTCTTTACCATTCATGCTGATTTGAATGTCTGCGCCTATGCCCTACACTTCGCCTGCAAGGTTGAAAGCACCTGCGCAGGACATTAATCATTGCCTCCCTTGGCATCGCTGTCTATAATGCGCCGCCTTTTTTAAGTGTGATCTCGGACAGCCTCCTAGGCTGCGTTATTCCTGAATAATTTAAGCCAAACCTGCTACGGGCATACCCGTCAGGAACAAACTCTCTCTCTCTGCTATTCATGAGCAAGGGTATACAAGGAAATTTATGAGCGATTCTATACTGTTAAATGCCAAGTTACGTGAAAAAACGGGGCGCAACGCTTCCCGCCGTTTGCGTCTTGCTGGGTACTTGCCCGCTGTTATCTATGGTGGCGGCAAGCCTGAGCTTCCTGTTACCTTAAATGCCAATGATACAGGCAAGGCGTTGAATGTGGAACAATTCCACACCACGATTTTAACCATTGCAATAGCCGACAAGAAAGATGAAGAACATGTTTTACTTAAAGAAGTACAATGGGATCCCATCAAAGACACGCCCATCCACCTTGACTTTTTTCGTGTGAAAGGCAGCGATACTGTGGAAATTGAAATCCCTGTGCTGGCCATTAATTTTGAAAAAGCACCCGGTGTTATTGAAGGCGGCAAGATTGATATGATTCGTCATGTATTGCAAGTTAGCTGCCGTGCTGATGCTATTCCTGAGCATGTTAAAATTGATTGTTCGCAACTTAATCTAGGAGACACTGTTCATGTTGAAGATGTAACGTTGCCCGAAGGTGTTACTGCACCGCATGAAGTCAATTTTACGATTTTAAACCTTAGCACGGTGAAGGGCGTTAAGACCGACGAAGAGACTGAAGAACAGACCGAAGAAGAAGAAGCAGAAAAAGAGTCTTAAGGCAACCTTGCAGTGAAACTGTTGGTTGGCTTGGGCAATCCTGGGCAACAATACCAACATACACGGCATAATATTGGTTTTCGTTTTATCGAAACTATCGCCGAGCATGAGGGGGTGGCATTTTCTTCACTCCCTCGATTTCGTGCGTTGATTGCTACGGCTCATATTGCTGGCGAGAAAATATTATTGGTTAAACCACAAACTTTTATGAACAACAGTGGTGAGGCGATTGCCCCTTTGTTGCATTACTACCATTTATTGAGCATGGATGCCTTTGTTGTTGTCGATGATCTTGATCTTTTCTCTGGCAAAATACGCTTAAAAAAAGGTGGCGGTCATGGTGGTCATAATGGACTTCGTTCATTGCACCAACATTTGCCCGATGCCGATTACTACCGTATAAAAATTGGCATTGGCAGGCCACCCCATGGTGATATTACGCCATGGGTTCTAGGGCAGGCCGATGTCTCAGACCGCGCCGATGAACATTCGGCTTTTGCACTTCTAAGAACACATTTGCCCACTATTCTTCATGGCGATATTGCCCAAGCGGCGAATGCCATTCACTTGCAACGCAACCCCACATAAATAACTTTTGCTAAAGACGAGGAAATTATGGCACTTAGTATCGGAATTGTAGGCCTTCCCAACGTTGGGAAATCAACGTTATTTAATGCTTTAAATGGTGGTGGTGCAGAAGCTGCCAACTACCCTTTTTGCACCATTGACCCTAATATTGGCATCGTTCCCGTTCCTGATAGTAGACTGGATGCATTAAGTGCTATTGTAAAACCACAAGCGGTACAACATGCGGTGGTAGAGTTTGTCGATATTGCAGGTCTTGTTGCTGGTGCTGCGAGCGGTGAAGGTCTGGGCAATAAGTTTTTGGCCAATATTCGTGAATGCTCGGCTATTGCCCATGTGGTTCGCTGCTTTGAAGACAGCAATGTCACCCATGTGGCAGGCCGCGTTGATCCTTTGTCTGATATTGAAATTATTGACACAGAATTAATGCTTAAAGACCTAGACAGCATGGAAAAAGTGATTCAGCGCAGCCAAAAATTAACCAAAACAGGTGATAAAGAGGCCCGTGCGTTATTGGCTGTACAAGAACGGGTGCAAAAAAGTTTAGAAGACGGCATAACCGTGCGCCGACAAAACCTCAGTGATGATGATTTAACAGCCTTGCAAGATCTTTGTTTATTGACCATGAAACCTGTTCTGTATATTGCCAATGTCGATGATGCTTCGCTGCCTGATGGCAATGCATTGGTTCAAAGGGTGCGGCATCATGCCGCCGAAGAACGGGCGCGGGTGGTCGTTGTGTCTGCCCAAATTGAGGCTGAACTTGCTGAGATGGATGACCAATCGCGCACCGAGTTTTTGGTTGATATGGGGCTTGCTGAACCGGGGCTTAATACGGTCATTCGCGAAGCATACACCTTGTTAAACCTCATTACCTATTTCACCGCAGGTGTTAAAGAAGTCCGTGCATGGACAATTCACCGGGGTGATACTGCACCGCAGGCTGCGGCAGTGATTCACACAGACTTTGAAAAAGGCTTTATTCGCGCAGAAACCATTGCTTATGATGATTTTATTGCCTACGCTGGTGAGGCTGGCGCTAAAGATGCAGGTAAAATGCGTTTAGAAGGAAAAACCTACACAGTTGGCGACGGTGATGTGATGCATTTTCGATTCAATATTTAGCTATCCCTTCAGGTAATCTCTATAAAAACAAGGACGTTATTGTATGATGCAAGTGCGAAATGTTTGTTTTGAATACCCACAATTGCGTGCGTTGAATCAAGTATCTCTTGATATTCGCAAGGGGACAATCACCGCATTGGTTGGGCCAAATGGCGCGGGGAAAAGCACCTTGCTTCGTATTTTGGCGGTGTTAACACGTCCCTTTTCAGGCAGCGTGAAAATAAATGCTTGCGATGTGTTTCTTAACCCGCGTGAAGCCCATCGAAACATTGGGTTTTTGCCTGATTTCTTTGGGCTTTATGATAGCTTAACGGTCAAGCAATGTTTAACCTATTTTGCTTTGGCACATGGTTTGCCAAGGTTGCAAGTTTCTGCTGCTGTAACGCGAGCCAGTGATTTGTTGCAATTAACCGATCGAATGATGCAAGAAGCGGGTAGCCTGTCACGTGGTTTGCGTCAACGCTTGGCCATTGCCCAAGCCATTGTCCATCAACCGCAGTTTTTATTGCTCGACGAACCCGCCTCAGGGCTTGACCCTGAAGCAAGACATTCGTTGGCCGATGTTTTTTTGCGTTTAAAAAAAGAAGGCGTAACGCTACTGGTTTCTTCCCACATTTTGAGCGAATTGGATGCCTATTGCGATGACATGATTGTCTTAAGACAAGGTAAAATCGTTGATCATCAACACAATACCTTGCAAAATCATGCCCAATTGTGGTTAGCATTAGAATTACTCACCCCTTCTGCAACCGCGCGGCAAGATGCCATCAATCAGATCAAACTTATAGCCAATACGGGTGCTATTCATGAAACCAAAACAGGGGTTCGCTTTTTGTTTGATGATGACGCCCATAAACGACAGCAATTATTGCGTACATTGATTGCCCATGAGGTACCCGTGTTGTCTTTTTATGAATACCAGTCTTCTTTACAAGATGCGTACTTGGCGACACAGGAGACACCATGACCCCTTCAGTTTTGACCGCTAAAAACCCTGAGTTTATGCGTCATGTTTGGCTAGAATTAAGCCTGCACCGTATGATTGGCCTGCCTATTATTATTGGGCTTTTGTGTTTAATGGTGTGGTATATGGATAATGGTCCAAACGATTTTTCTGGTGTTAGCAAAATGGTAATGCTCATTGCACCATGGTTTATTGTATGGGGATCACATTTGGCTTCAGAATCCCTGCTTGGTGAAGTGCGTGGGCAAACATGGCACGCGCAACGAATGTCTGCCTTGTCGCCGTGGCAATTGGTATGGGGGAAGTTGCTGGGGAGTACCTTGTTTACATGGTATGGTGTGATCTGGTGTTTGCTTATTTACCTGTCGGTCTCTTCTGAAGCATGGCCGTTGCGTGCTGCACTTGCATTGTTTGTTGTGTTGGCAGGCCTTTTGTTGCAAGCCCTGACGCTTTTGTTTTCATTGCGCTCGATCAACCGAATGGGTTTATCGGGTCGCAATCAATCTTTTCCGTATGTGATATTGGTGTTGCTGATGCTAGCACCGTGGTTTGTTGGCGCGCTGGCTAATATAAATACGCCTGCCCTATGGAATGGGATGGAGATTCCAAAAACTATTTTTATCAATGCCAGTGCTCTTTTGTTTTTAGCATGGGCATTGCTTGGTCTTTACCGGCTGATGCGGGTTGAGTTGCAAATGCGTCAAGGTTTTATTGTCTGGCTTGTTTTTGAGCTGTTTTTAATGGTATATATGGCAGGTTTTTTTGTTGATGTTGCTTTTTTGAATCTTCATGATCCGTGGTCAGTTACTTTGGCCATTGCTTTCCTTTTGGCTGTGACCATTGCTTATCTTATGTTTTTTCTCGAAGATACTACGGCACTTGATATTAAACGTGGTTTGATAGCATTGCGTGCTGCAAACGGCAAAGAATTGGTTCAATTAATCCCCTGCTGGTTGGTAAGCCTTGCCCTCGCTCTGCTTGTATTGCCTTTTTTCCTTATATCGAGTCAGCTTCTTGAGCTTGCCAATAGTGTGTTCTTTTTGCTAAGTCTTTTACTGTTTGCCGTACGCGACTTTATTTTATTGCTATGGGTGCGTTTTCGCCCCCATTTTAAACCTTCCAATAGGGTTGCGATGGTTGTTTATTTGACCTGTAGTTACAGTATTTTACCCGCAATTTTTTTTGCTGCAAATACGCAAGAGTGGCTGGCTTTGTTTTTACTGCCTTTGCCAGAACAAGCATACCCCCTTATACAGTGGCCAATTTTGTTGCTTGAAATAGGGGCTGCATATTGGTTGCTGTTACGACGTTGGCAACAGGTATCGGATGTTTCCTAAAAAAATAGAAATAGTTGCAGGTGTTGATGAGGTAGGGCGTGGGCCTCTTGCAGGGCCTGTGGTTTGTGCTGCGGTTGTTTTAGACAGCAATGACCCTTGCCTTGGAAAATACCGCGATTCAAAAAAACTTAGTGCAAAAAAGCGTTTGTTTTTTTACCATCATTTGCGCCAACATGCATCTGCTTATGCGTTGGCTTATCTGTCTGCTGCTGATATTGATCGCCTTAATATTTTACAAGCAACCTTGCAATGCATGAAAATGGCAGTCGAGGCACTTGCCATTACCCCAGACCACGTACTGATAGACGGCAATCGCCTACCAACACTCACCATGCCAGCAACAGCCATTGTTGGCGGGGACGATACCGAGCCTTCTATTGCGGCGGCTTCGATTGTCGCCAAAGTGGTGCGTGACCGACTGATGGGCATGGCCGATGTGAAATATAGGGGTTATGGTTTTGCTCAACACAAGGGTTATGGAACCAAGCAGCACATGGAAGCATTGCGCACCCTTGGTGCTTCACCATACCACCGTTTTTCTTTTGCGCCTGTAAAGCGTGTTGCTTCAGGTATTGAAGTAGGCCTGAGCAATATTGTTACGGCAATACATAGCATCCAATAACACCACGCGATCAATTTCAGGCTGTGGTGCATTTGATTTGGGATCATATTGGCGAATTTCATCCAATGCATGTTGGTAACGCGCCATGCTTTCGGCAACATTGTCCCGAAGCTGAAAACACTGTGCGTAGGCAGCTTTAAAGTCCGACTCAGACCAACACATAAGCTTGCACGCTGCAATAGACCGCGCTGTAACTTTTCGTTTTGATTCAATCATAGCCACAGCACCAAAAACATCACCTGGCTTTAGCGTGCATAGATGGTAGGTTTTGTTATGCCATTCATAATTTAAGTTAATCCAACCTGTTTGAATCAAAAAAAGATCCAAGTCGTGAATGTCGTCCTGTTGAAAAACAACGTCTCCTGCGGCAAACACCTTTGGCTGCATTTGTTGGGAAATATCATACAGCTTTAATGTTTCTAGCTTTTCAAAAAAAGGTATATTGGCCAGTATATGTTCCAATATATCTTTTTCAAAATGATGATCCATCCATTTTTTTATAACAGGGTATTGCTGACAAAGTTTATGCAATGTCTGATAAGGAATTTCTACCACTTCGCAATCATCACCTGCAATGATAGAATAAACGCGCTCAGGCCATTGAAGGTAATAAGAAATCTCACCACATACACTGCCTGTATGAATGGTGGAAAGTGATTTTTGACCGCCATTAACAGCGTTTAATTGCAATTGAATGCTGCCGTGAGAAACAAGGTATATCGAAGTGCTTTTGCTTCCCTCTTTGGCAATATACGCGCCATCAGCATAACGATGAACACTTGACCCTTTTAACAAGGTGGCTACAGCTTGATCAGGGATATTACGCCAAAAATCATCGTTTCGAAACAACATGCAACAAACATCTTGTGAAACCTCACGAATGCTGCAAATATTGCAATCAAGCCCGCCAGCACGACAGGCAAAAAACAAGTGGCGACAAGCTTGTTGTGGGTCTTGATAGCTAAGCGCAGCATAATGCTTCATCATGCTGATTGCTTGGGCTGGTTTTTTTTGTGCCATAAACACGCGAGCACTGTAAGCATAACATGTTGCGGCTGCTTTGGGCTGCCCTGCCTGATTGCAAAGTTGCGCTGCCATTTCCCATAATTCAGCATCATGTTTGGTTTCTTTTGCCAAAGCGATACATGTTTGCGATGCCAAAAGAAAATCACCTGATTGGACGGCTGCCAAAACAATAGCCTTGGATTTTTCCATTGACATATTTATAATCCTTAGAAAAATAAGTAATTATCTTTTTTATTACGCAATAAGCAACAGCTGTGTGAAAAACATATTAAAAATAAAAATACCCGTCCAGGGCTTTCTATTTTCAAGCATAAATTCTAGCATTGCGTTGTGAGCATGAACAAGAATAGAAAACCATGGTTCAACAAAGGGCGGCAAGACTTTTCTACCGAACAGGTAGACGAAAGCGTGGATTTTTGGCACAAGGCGGTGAAATTTATGCCCAGCAATAAAGCGTACAGCGATGTTTTGCAGCGAGCATTGCAAGTGGAAGAGCGTCTTCATTTGATTCGTGGCACGTAACCATGCGTGATACCATTGTACAAGCAAGACGTACAAGCCGAACCTTGCAGGTTGGCAGTATTTGTATTGGCGGTGATGCCCCTATTGCCGTGCAATCGATGACCAACACCCCCACCACTGATATTGATGCAACAGTGGCGCAGATAACACGCATTGCTGAAGCGGGGGCAGACGTGGTGCGTGTTTCAGTGCCTGATGCCGAATCAGCAGCAGCCATGCCTGAGATTATTGACCAAACCACCATCCCAATTATTGCCGACATTCATTTTAGTTATAAAATGGCACTGGCTTCGTTGGATGCAGGCGTGCATGGACTGCGCCTAAACCCTGGTAATATCGGTGGGCGTTCACGCATCGAACGTGTGGTTGCAGCAGCGCGTGAACGTGCTGTTTCGATTCGTATTGGTGTCAATGCTGGCTCACTAGAAAAAAGCCTGTATGAAAAATATGGCGAACCTTGTGCCGATGCAATGGTAGAGTCAGCGATGAACCATATTCATATATTAGAAGATATGAACTTTCATGCTATAAAAATTTCACTTAAAGCGAGCAATATCCCGATGACCGTGCTGGCCTACCGCAAGTTGGCAACCATGGTGGATTACCCTTTGCACTTGGGTATTACTGAGTCAGGCAGTCGTTTTGCTGGGAGTATTAAATCGGCCATTGGACTTGGTTTGCTACTGGTCGATGGTATTGGCGACACCATTCGTGTCTCATTGGCTGCCGAACCAGAAGAAGAAGTTCGGGTGGGTTTTGAGATTCTTAAAAGCATGGGCTTGCGCCACCGTGGCGTAAATCTTATTGCTTGCCCAAGTTGTGCAAGACAAAAATTTGCCGTGATTGAGGTGGTATCAGAACTGGAAAACCGCTTGTCTCACATTAAAGAAAGCTTGGATGTGGCAGTGATTGGCTGTGTCGTGAATGGCCCAGGAGAAGCCCAAGAGGTAGCCCTTGGCATTACAGGGGGCTACCCTATTCATACCTTGTATTGCGATGGTGCAAAAGCAGGAAAGGTAAAGTCGGCAAACATTATTGATATTTTGGTTGAAGAAGTAGAGACACGGGCAGCAGTGATTCGAGCGCAATCAATGGTGGACTGTTAATGTTAAAATTTTTGCCTTGATTTGTTCTAACATCTCTCTGTTTCTCTAAGGGTTTCCCCCATGTTTTATGCAATGGCTATTCATTTTAGTGTTCCAGTGCCCAAAAAGGCAGCGTTATTTCTTCGTGATACATTTGATTTTAAATGTTTTTATCAAGACGATGAAAGTTGGTTGGCAAAAAATGATGCGATCACTCTTGTGTTGCATACAGGCAAGCCTTCATCTGTAGCCTTGCAATTGCATAGCACGGATATGGCTGTGGATTCGTCGTATTTATCAAAACTACCCCACGTGTATGCCATGGATGCAAGTATTCAGCAGCAAGGCGCATTATGCTGGCAACATTTTAATACCGATTGCGGGCTGCAACTTTGTTTGTGCCGCACACTTAATGAAGATGAACTGGCCGTACTGCCACCACTGCCTAAAAACCTACCTTGGGATGAACAGGTTGATAGCCTTGTTCGCCATGTATTGCGTATTGTCCCCGTAGACTTTCGCAACAAAGCCCGTGCGCGCATTACCGAACGCGCAGAGTTTTTATGCCTTGGCGAGGGCGACTTGCTGGTTACAGAAGGCGTAGCGATTCAGGCATTAAAAGATGCCACGCTTGATTTTCAGCAGCGAGAGCTTTACGAAACATTGCAAGAGCAAGGGATTGATGTTGATCGTTATTTCATAGATGGCTATGGCCAAACATGATCATACGAATATGGTATTGGTTGCGCATGGCATACAGTGTCTGGAAGCTGCGGATAGCAAATACAGAAGATGCCCGCGCAGTTGCACGACGCGCCCTATCGTTACAGATGGCCGATGCTCGCGGATTACCCATGAAAATGGGGCAGGTACTCGCTGGAATGGGCGATGCTTCTGAATTTCAAAACTTAACCCACAGTGTCACACCTTGGCCATTATCGCGCATGCGCCCCGTTTTGGAATCAGCATGGCAATGCCCATTGGAGGAGGTATTGTTCAATATTGAAGAAAGTGAGGCTGCGGCTTCGCTGGGGCAGGTGCATAGGGGCCTATTAAAAAATGGTCGGGTGGTGGCGATTAAAGTACAATACCTTGGTATTGCAAAATCCATTGCCTCAGAAATGCGTATAACGGGATTGATGCCGGGCGTTGGGCCTGTTAAGCGGTGGCAATTTGACTTGGAAGCTTACCGCCAAACACTGGCAGATAACATGCGCCATGAATTGGACTACTGCCACGAAATGAAAACGCAACAAATGTTTCTTTCACAGTTGGACGTACCCGGCTTGATGATTCCAAAGGTTGAATCGCACTTATGCCATGCCCAAGTGCTGGTGCAAGAATGGTGCGAAGGGCAACGTTTGGCGACAGCCGCAGATTGGCCGTTGGCTGAGCGTATTTCTTTAGCGAGAACATTGATGATGACCTTGTTTCAAAGCTTGTTTGTCCATGGTTTGGTGCATGGCGACCCGCATCCTGGCAACATGATGGTGCAACATGGCAACGATGGTGTGAAACTTACCTTACTGGATTTTGGCTGTACCATTACCATTACAAAAACACGCCGCATGGCCTTGTTAAAGCTGATCATGGCGCAGCGTGGTGACATGGCTATTAATATGATTGATGTTTATGCTGCCCTTGGTTTTGATGCAGATAAACTTGCTTTTATTGCCCCGCAACTGCCTGCTTTAAGCCATGCATTGTTTCGACCGTTGATTGAGGATCATCCTTTTGATGTTCAAACATGGCACCCCGGCAAAGAGGCTGCAACCTTGCTCGGGGATCAACGTTGGTGGTTCCGTTCGGCGGGGCCTGCTGATTTGTTTTTGTTGATGCGTATTTTTCAAGGTTTAACCGCACAACTGGCTCTGCTAAAGGTGAAAATACCATGGTGGCCAATACTTACTTTAGCGGTAAGCGAATCGGTTCGTGGCCAAGCAGAAGCATGGCAAGCACGTCCTCAAAATATTACCCCAGTAGAAATTTCCGAGGGCATGGCGCGGGCATTAAAGGTGAAGATAACCCGCCCTGACGAAGAAGACCTCTGTATAACCATGCCAGCCAATGAGGCGCATACATTGTCATCAATTATCCCTGAAAATATACAACAGTTATTAACCCAGCAAGGCATGAATATAACCACCATTCAGGAAGAAGTGCTGGCACAAGGTTTGCATCCGCGCACCTTGTTTAGGTTAAAACAGGATGTTACGCATTATCATGTTTGGTTGGAGTGATGGGGCATAATATCGCCAAAAGATGCAATGATATGAGCATAAATATCGGTCAAGGTTGTCAGTTCATCCAGAGCAACGCATTCATTCATTTGATGAATAGTGCTATTGGTTAGACCAAGCTCGACCACGGGCACACCTGCGGCAGCAAAAAAACGTCCGTCAGATGTACCGCCGCCTGTATCACGAATGGTTTTAATGCCCGTGCAATGAAAAATGCTGCGGTCAACAAGATCAAGAAAAGCACCATCAGGCGTTGAAAATGCTATCGCTGTATGGTTCCATTCAATATGGCAGGTAATATTCATACAGCAAGCGTCAACTCGCGCCTGAATATCTTCAAAGGTGTTGTTGGGGTTGTAGCGAATATCCAGGCTTGCCACCGCCTCACCAGGGATTACATTGATGGCTCCCGTGCCAGCATTCAGGTTGCTGATTTGGCAGCTCGTCGCGGGGAACCCATCGCAAGCTTGCCCCCAATGGATAGCAGCAATGGCATGCAATGCTGGCAATGCCAAATGAATGGCATTGTTTGCATCATCAGGGTATGCAGAATGGCCTTGTTTACCCTGAAAAACAATCCGTGCCTGCACCACACCACGTCGCCCTCGGCGAATGGTATCACCCACATAATGGCGACAAGAAGGTTCACCGACAATCACAGCGTCAGGCAAGGCTTTTTTTTCTTGCAAGGCTTCAACGATGCGAATCGTACCGTCAATGGACTCGCCTTCTTCATCGGAGGTGATCAACAATTGCAAGCTTGGCATGTTTATATTTTGCTGATGAAGCCTAAGCACGGCAGCAAGAAAGCAGGCAATACCCCCCTTCATGTCTTGCGCCCCACGTCCATGTAAAATTTCTTTGCCTGCGTTATCGATTGCCACAACGGCGGAAAAAGGTGGATGCAGCCACATATTAGCAGGGCCTGTTGGTACAACATCGGTATGCCCTGCAAAAGCAAGCAAGCCAGTCAATTCACCTTTGCGGCAGTAAATACTGTTCCATACGCCGCCACAATCAATAGATTCGCGAGAAAACCCAAGGGGATCTAATACTTGTTCGATATAGTCTTGACAGCCTTGGTCTTTTGGGGTGATGGATTTTTTTTGAATTAATTCAATGGCGTGGGTTAGCGCATCGGTATTCAAAATTGTTGATGTTCTGCGGAAAATACATGGGCGTTTAGATTGGTGATCCATTGTCGCCCTTCCTGTGTTACTTGCAAGTAGCGTACGGCATCAGCAAGGTAGGGATGAATACATTTCCAAAAAAAAGGTGCGTATTTTTCGCGCATATCACCGGGTGTTTTGTAGTTTAATTGTTTGTTAGCGCCAATTTCTTCAAATTCATAAAACAGCGCAGGTATTTTTTTTATGTAAGCAGGGTCACCCAATTGACCGATTAAGTCTGCAGCCCGAACCAATGCGCCATAACCATGACTTTCTTTGTGTTCTTGATCATCAGGAATAGGAAAGCGTGTCATTTCAATATAATCCACAATGCGATCAACATCAATATTATATGCCAATTGATGTGCGAAACGCTCCTTTATAAAAATTTTCCCGCGATCGACATGGTAGGCCATCAATGCTGCATTTGTCCCTCGATTAGGGAAGTGCTTTCGCTCGCCTTGCGCATTGATAACCAAGTCATCACCATCATCACCTTGGCAAATGCCCGGTAAAAAGCCAATATCATGAAACAACGAAGCGATCATGAAATGCATCCAGTCTGAAGGGGTAACACAACCATCCAATAGGTGTTTTCCTTGAAGAATAACCAAGGAAGCGGAAGCCACCAAAATAGTATGATCTAAATTGTGGTACAAAGAATTGGTGTTGCTGAGGTTTTCTAAAGCAAGGTGACCTGCCCATGCCGTTATTTCGTCGTATTGTGGTTTTGTCTCGCCGTATGCTTGCACGTAGGATCTTTTCATTTGCCTAATAAAAGAGGCGATTATCAGTGAATTTGAGTCGAGGGGCATATTATCACCTTTTGTAGCAAGAAAAACCTATTATTATTAAGCATACAAGCAACCGAAACATAAACCTATTAATAGGTTTGTCCACAACGAAAAACCATTGCTTGAACCCCGATATTTTATTTTTATCTGTATTATTTTCAGCTTGTACCATACTTAATTTTTAATGAAAAAGCCATGATCCGACAACTTATCTTTGTTCTGTTGAAAACATTGCCTGACACGGTTAAAGTTCGCCGCCTGCCTTTGGGGGATCGTCTAGCGGCAGGACTGCGGACTCTGACTCCGCCAACCAAGGTTCGAATCCTTGTCCCCCAGCCAAAATCCAAGGCCTCCATTTGGAGGCCTTTTTATTTTTAAACAGTAACCTAGGACAGCCCCTGGCCACAAAAGTGAGTTTTGTATGTTTGATCGTTTAAGTCAAAAATTGGGTGATATTACTGCCAAGCTGCGAAAAACCGTTCGCATTACTGAGGCTGACCTTGATGCTACGTTGCGCCAAATGCGCTTGGCATTATTAGAAGCCGATGTGGCCTTGCCTGTTGTGTACCACCTTATAGAACAGGTGCGCAAGCAAGCACTCGGGGAGGAAGTTGCCAAAAGCCTACAGCCAGGGCAAGTTATTATTAAAATCCTTCACGACGTATTGGGCGACATTCTAGGTGGAAAACAACGCCCCTTGAATCTCGCGGCCATTCCTTCTGTTATTTTGCTCTGTGGCTTGCAAGGTGCAGGCAAAACCACCACTGCTGGCAAATTGGCACGTATGTTAAAAAAAGAAGGCAAGAAGGTTGCCGTAACAAGTGTTGATGCGACGCGCCCCGCAGCCCGTGAGCAATTGCGTGTACTTGCAAGCCAAGTCGGCGTGCCTTATATCTCAACTGAAAATGAAGCTGGTTCGGCCTTGAAAATGGCGCAGTCTGCACTGCATCAGGCGCGGCTTGGCGGCCATCATGTGTTGATTTTGGATACAGCAGGCAGGCAAGTGGTTGATGAAGGGTTGATGGCTGAAATTGAAGAGATTGCCACGGGCATTCAAGCGGCCGAACGCTTGCTGGTGCTTGATGCGATGACAGGGCAAACAGCTTTAAAAATTGCTGAAGACTTTCATGCTACGGTTTCCCTCTCGGGCTGCATTTTAAGCAAAACAGATGCCGATGTGCGTGGCGGTGCTGCACTTTCTGTTGCTTTTAGTACGCAAGTTCCCGTTCGTTTTGTTGGCACAGGTGAAAAAGTTGATGCCTTTGAGGTGTTTGATCCAGAACGTATGGCAGGTCGCATCCTTGGTCAGGGTGATGTGGTCGGACTGGTTGAAAAAATACAGGCCAATGTTGATGAAGAGCAAGCGGCTCGGCTGGCGCGCAAAGTGAACAAAGGCACTTTTGATTTAATGGATTTCTCTGATCAATTGGGGCAGATGAAAAAAATGGGGGGCATGTCAAGCATGATGAAAATGATCCCTGGCGTTAAACTTTCTACGGACACTGTTTCACAGATTGATGAATCTGTTTTCAAACGCATGCAAGCCATGGTCTCTTCCATGACATCAAAAGAACGGCAGTTTCCCCGCCTGTTAAATGCCAGCAGGAAAAAACGCATTGCCGTTGGTTCAGGAACCAGCGTCATGGAATTAAATCGCATGCTTAAACAATTTCAACAAATGCAAAAAATGATGAAAAAAGTTAAAGGGAAAAAAGGTCAGCGCATGATGGCTCAAATGGCTGCTGGCATGAAAATACCGGGTATGCATTGACTTCCTTTACAGCGGTGGGTGTACGGTGGGAAAAATCAACTGGTCAAAAAAGTGCATGCGCGTTAGCTTGGGCTGATTGCGCAACGGCTGTTTTTTTAAACACGCCGTATTTTGCAATGGAAAACTGGATTTAAGGGACGTTCATGTCATTTCATATTTCTCCAATGATGCTTTCAGGCAAAGAAGTATTACCGCTTGTTGAAGGCGGAAAAGGTGTGGCTATTTCTACGGGGGAAAGTGCTGGCGCATGGGCTGCTGCTGGCAGCATTGGCACATTTTCTGCGGTTAATGCCGATCAGCTTGATGAATCAGGCAATATTGTGCGCACCGTATACCATGGTCGGAGTCGCAAAGAGCGGTTTGAAGAGTTGGTAACACAGGCTATTGCTGGTGGTGTTCGTCAGGCGCGTGTTGCCCACGAAATTGCTGCTGGGCGTGGTCGCTTGCACATGAATGTGTTGTGGGAAATGGGTGGTGCAGAACGCGTACTAAACGGCGTATTGGAGCAAGCCTCTCATCTTATTGACGGTGTGACTTGTGGTGCTGGTATGCCCTTTCGTCTTGCACCATTGGCGGCAAAACACCGGGTGTATTATTACCCTATTATTTCTTCTGCGCGTGCATTTCGCGCCTTATGGCTGCGCTCTTATCGCAAAGCCCCCGAATGGCTGGGGGGGGTGGTTTATGAAGACCCATGGCTTGCTGGTGGCCACAATGGTCTTTCCAACTCAGAAGATCCTAAAAAACCAGAGTCACCGTACCAACGTGTTGCGTTATTGCGCAAAACCATGAATGAATTTGGTCTGCAAGAAACTCCGATTGTAATGGCTGGTGGGGTATGGTGCTTGCGTGAATGGACCGATTGGCTAGACAATCCAGAGATTGGCTTGATTGTTTTCCAATTAGGCACGCGGCCATTAATGACCCAAGAAAGCCCTATTTCCGATGCATGGAAGGCGCGCTTGCTGCAATTAAAAGAGGGTGATATTCAGTTGAATCGTTTTTCACCAACGGGTTTTTATTCTTCTGCTGTATACAATTCTTTTCTTCATGAGTTGTATGCTAGATCGGATCGTGAAATCGCTTTTGTTGATCACCCTGCTGGTGATCATGTTGAAGCATTTACTTTTGGGGTTCGCGACAAAATCGTTTTTGTTACCCATCAGGATGCCAAACGCGCCGAAGAATGGATCAACGATGGTTTTAGCAAAGCTTTGCCCACGCCTGATTCCACATTAATTTTTGCCAGCGAAGAAAAAGCACAAGAGATCCGACAAGATCAGTTAAATTGCATGGGGTGTTTGTCCCAATGTAAATTTTCTAACTGGGCGGCAAATGACCGAGGAACAACGGGGCGTAAAGCTGACCCCCGCAGTTTTTGTATTCAGAAAACCTTACAAGACATTGCCCATGACGGTATACTCGACCGTAATTTGATGTTTGCAGGCCATACTGCCTACCGTTTTGCAGATGATCCTTTGTATACCAATGGTTTTGTTCCAAGCGTGAAGCAATTGGTTGATACGCTTTGTAGAGGCGATTGATGGGTACGGGCGATGATAAAAAATAAAACGAGGCCATCTGTGGATATTGATGTCAAAAAAGTTGCCATGTTGGCACGCATACGATTAACCGAGCAAGAGACCCGCGATTTAGGCCCGCAATTAACCAGTATTATGGCTTATATTGAGCAATTGGCCGAAGTGGATACCGATGGTGTAACAGCAACTGCCCATCCGCATGATGCGGCGATGCCCTTGCGTGCTGATGTTGTGAGCAATACCAATAAGCGCGATGCCTTGCAAAAACCTGCCCCTTTAACCGAGTCGGGCCTGTACGTTGTGCCAAAAGTAATTGAATAGAGGAACCCATGGCTTTTAGTTCATTAACCTGTTTACAACAGCGTTTAGACGCTGGCGAAACAACAGCCGTTGCCCTTGCGCAGCACTACTTGGATCGAATCCAAAAATACAACCCTGGCTTGAACGCCTTTGTTGATTGCAATGTACCGCATGTGTTGGCGCAGGCAGGGGCATCGGATGCCTACCGTGCAACCCATGGTGCGCGGCTGCTTGAAGGACTACCTATTGCAGTAAAAGATATTTTTTGTACCAGCAATGGTCCCACCCAATGCTGCTCTAAGATTCTTCATAATTACCATGCACCGTACGATGCGCATGTCATTACCCGCTTAAAAGAAGCCGGCGCAGTTTTGGTCGGTAAAACAAACATGGATGAATTTGCCATGGGTTCATCGACCGAAACATCGGCTTTTGGCACATGCCGAAATCCTTGGAATACAGCAACTATTCCGGGGGGTTCATCGGGCGGGTCGGCAGCGGCAGTGGCAGCGGCTTTAACCCCTGCTGCGATTGGCACGGATACAGGTGGCTCTATTCGTCAGCCTGCGGCCTTGTGCGGTATTACAGGTTTAAAACCCACCTATGGGCGCGTCTCTCGCCGTGGTATTATTGCCTTTGCTTCCTCGCTGGATCAAGCAGGCCCGATGACACAAACCGTACGGGATGCAGCGATGATTGGCGCTGTAATCAGCGGTCATGACCCTGCCGATGCCACCTCGGTCGCCGATGCGCCCCGTGTTGATTGGTTGGGCGCATGTGAATCGCGTGATATGACAGGGCTAAAAATTGGGCGCCCGCGTGAATATTTTATTGATGGCATGCATGATGGTGTGCGTGCATCGGTGGATGCTGCGCTGGAACAATGCCGTAAATTGGGTGCAGAAATCATCGATGTTTCATTGCCCCACACCAAGTATGCGGTAGCCGCTTATTATGTGATTGCACCATCAGAAGCATCGGCAAATTTATCCCGCTACGATGCGGTTCGTTTTGGTCATCGTTGTGATTCCCCTGAGGATTTGTTGGACATGTACACGCGCAGCCGTGATGAAGGCTTTGGCGAAGAAGTGAAACGGCGCATTTTAACGGGGGCTTTCGCGTTATCTTCAGGCTACTACGATGCCTATTATTTAAAGGCACAACAAGTTCGCACCTTGATTCGTCAAGATTTTGAACATGCCTTTGAACACGTTGATGTAATGGCTACGCCAACCAGCCCCGTTCCCGCTTTTCGTATTGGCGAAAAAACCGATGATCCTTTGACCATGTATTTATCCGATGTGTTCACCATTGCCGTCAACTTGGCGGGTTTACCTGCCTTGTCGCAGCCGTGCGGTATGGCTGATGATTTGCCCGTTGGTTTACAATGGATTGCCCCTGCTTGGCAAGAAGGGGCTGTACTATCAGCCGCAGCAGCGTACGAAGCAGCAACAGCGTGGCATCGCCAACACCCCGCATTATTTACAGGAGATGCAGCATGAGTTGGGAAGTTGTCATTGGCCTTGAAGTCCATGTGCAGATCAACAGCAAAACCAAGGCGTTTTGTGGATGTTCCACCGCTTTTGGCGCAGAACCAAACAGTCAAACCTGCCCCGTTTGCCTTGGTATGCCAGGGCAGTTGCCCGTATTAAATCATATTGCTGTTGATAAAACGATTCTTACAGGTCTGGCCATCAACGCCACCATTAATTTAGAATCACGTTTTGATCGCAAGAACTATTTTTACCCTGATTTACCAAAAGGTTATCAAATCACTCAATTTTCCGTGCCGTTAGTGGACGGTGGTTACTTGGACATTGCCAGCAACGATGGGAAAAAACGCATCGGCATCACCCGTATTCATATGGAAGAGGATGCAGGGAAATCCATGCACGAAGGTTTAGATGCTGTTTCGCATATTGATTTAAACCGTTCAGGTGTGCCGTTGATGGAGGTTGTCTCCGAGCCTGATATGCGCAGTGCCGATGAGGCCATCGCCTATTTGAAACAATTGCATCAATTGATTCGTTTTTTGGATGTTTCAGGTGGCAATATGGAAAAAGGTCAATTTCGTTGCGATGCCAATGTTTCGGTTCGTCAGTTTGGCGCACCTTTGGGAACACGCGCTGAATTAAAAAATTTAAATTCATTTCGCTTTATCAAACAAGGCATCGAATACGAGGTGATTCGTCAAATTGAATTAATCGAAGATGGCGGCACGGTGGTGCAAGAAACCCGTTTGTACGATTCTGTCAAAGGCGAAACTCGTTCCATGCGCAGCAAAGAAGAAGCGCATGATTACCGTTATTTTCCAGAACCCGATCTACCACCGCTTCGGATCTCTGCCGAAGAAGTGGCACTTATTCGTGCTGGCATGCCTGAATTACCCCCACAATTGCGGCAACGCTTTGAAGAGGAATATGGCTTGTCCGCCTACGATGCCGATGTATTAACACAAACCCGTGATCTTGCCACTTGGTACGAACAACTCGTCGCAGCGCACCCTAAAGACCCCAAGCGTTGTGCCAACTGGATGGCCAATGAATTGCTTGGCCGTTTGAATGAACAAGGGCAAAACATCAGCAACGCACCCATTGATGCAAAAACCTTGGCTGTACTGTTGGATCGTATCGACGACGGTACAATTTCTGGAAAAATTGCCAAAGATGTCTTGGACACCATGATAAAAACAGGGCAATCTGCCGATCAAATCATCGAAGAAAAAGGTTTGAAGCAAGTCTCAGACACTGGGGCTATTGATGCCCTGATCAAAGAGATCATTGAGGCAAACCCTAAACAGGTGGAACAATACCGTGGTGGGCGGGATAAATTATTTGGTTTTTTTGTCGGGCAAGTGATGAAAGCAACCCGTGGTCAAGCGAACCCTTCGGTGGTCAATACACGTTTGAAGGCGTTGCTGTAAAGGTCTACATTAAGTAAGCAAGCAGGCAAAAATATGGTGCTGGATCGTTATATTCTTCGGCTATGGTTTATGCCTTTTGTTGGTGCGTTGATCGTGGTGGTAGGTATGCTTTTGCTGGGGCGGGTATTAAAATTACTCGCCCTGTTTGCCGACAAAGGCATTGAGTGGGGACTGATGGTCTCTATGCTGTTTGCGATTCTTCCTTATTTTTTATTGATCACCGTACCGATGGCTTTTTTCTTCGCCATGCAGCATGTGGTGCTGCGTTTGTACGAGACCAGCGAGATGGATGCTTTTCGTGCGGCAGGCATATCGTTTTTGCGCTTGTTTCGCTCGTTGTTGTTGCTTGCCGTGGTGCTGGCTATGTTGCTGGAAGTCACCGCCATGCAATGGATGCCGCAAGGGCAAAAGTTATTTCAAGGTCTGTTGATGGCTATTCAAAAAATGAAGCCAGCACCAGGTTTTGAACCGCTTCGTTTTAATCAAGATTTAGAAAATTTTACCGTTTATGTGCAAGGCCAAGATGCTGATGGTCGCTTCAAGGGTTTTATGCTAGAAGACCGCCGTTCATCGGTTTCGGTGGTGTATATGGCCAAATCTGCAACCTTGGAGCGTATTGGCGATGTATTGCGGTTTACTTTGTTTGATGGCGTTCGATTAGAAGGCGATGGCAAAAAATTGCGCTCTATTTCTTTTGAACGCTATCAAATAGGCATGGATCTTGGTGCTTTGGGTTTGCTTAAAATACCAACGTGGCAAGCGCGTTCTTTTGAAATGCAAGGCACAGAATTGTTGGCAGCAATACAAGAGGGCAATGCCCGCCCTGATATTGTGGCCGAATGGCACCGTCGTTTGTTGATGCCAACAACGTTGCTGGTATTGTTTTTGTTTTGTCTGCCCTTGTCCCATACGGTCAAACGGGCATCCAAATCCAGCGCTTATATCTTGGGGATTGCGTTGATGGTGTTGCTCTACAATGTGCAATTGGCCTTGCATCAACAAGTGACCCACGGCGATGCTGCATGGTGGGTCATGTGGCTGGGGCAAGCGGTTTTTTTACTGCTGGGGTTTTGGTTATTTTATCGCGCCACGCACGATCGCATGCCGACACTGGTAGAACAAGGGTGGTTTCAGTGGTTACAGCGTAGGGTGGGCTTTTCGTTTAAGATAGGATAGCACTTGATTTTCGACGAAGTGGGCTTACCTTCCCTAGCACTGTAATCTCTGGAAAGAATAAATAATGAGGAAAATAAATAGTCCATGCTATTGAAACACAGGCAACACCTGATTGCGCAAGGTGTCGTAACTGACGAACAGTTAAACGATGCAATGGCAAATTCAGAGACAAAAAAGTTTGGTTTGCTGTATTCCATCTTGATGCTTGAAGGCGTCGATGGCGAAAAAATCATGCAAATACTTGCGGGGCTTTATAAAGCCCCGTTTCTTGATATTGCTCACTTCACACCCTCTGAAAAGCTGCTGGCAAAATGCCCTGAGTCATTATGTAACGATTATGGTTTTGTCCCTGTTGATGAAAAAAACGGGGAAATGATTATCGCAACGGGCAACCCTATGGATTTTCAATCCTTGGATGCCTTGCAATTTAAGCTGGGTGAACGGGTTCGTGCTATTTTTGCAAGACCTGATGTGATCCGTAAAAAAATACGTGATTTTTATCAAGGTGATGCGGCCTTTGAAGATGCCATGACTGGTCTCGGTGGTGACGAGATGGATGTGGAAGAAGAGGAAGAAAAAGAAGATACCGACATTGCTTCCATCAAAAAAGGAGCCGCGCAATCACCGATTATTAAGTTGATCAATGGTATTTTTGTACAAGCCATGAAGCTTGGTAGTTCAGATATTCATATTGAAGCAGGCGAACGCGCCACTGTTGTACGCATGCGTGTTGACGGTCGCTTGCGTAAGGCTTTACAATTTCCTGTTAAAGTCCATCACGTGGCCATTTCCCGTATAAAAATCATGTCCAAGTTGGATATTTCTAATACCCGAACACCGCAAGATGGCCGTCTAAAAATAAAACTCTGGGGAAAGAGCTTTGATGTGCGTGTGTCTACATTGCCCGCCTTGTTTGGTGAAAAATGTGTCATGCGTATTTTGGATAAAAGTGGTTTATCACTGGACTTGGACATTTTGGGTTTTGAAAAACGTGCCGATCAACGTATTCGTGAATGCATAGCAAGGCCTACGGGCGCAGTGCTGGTAACAGGCCCCACAGGCAGTGGAAAAACAACCACGCTTTATTCCTTTCTTAATCATATCAACGATATTGAAACCAACATTGTGACCGTGGAAGACCCTGTTGAGTTTCAGCTTAAAGGGATCAATCAGGTGCAGGTGAACGTCAAGGCAGGCATGACATTTTCAGCCGCACTGCGTTCGATTTTGCGCCAAGACCCTGACGTGGTGATGTTGGGGGAAATCCGTGATAATGAAACCGCACATATTGCCATGCATGCCGCACAAACAGGGCATTTGGTATTATCAACATTGCATACCAATGATGCTGCATCAACGATATCACGCTTGGTTGAAATGGATATTGATACCGCTGTGGCAGCCTCGGCCATCAGCATGGTGGTGGCGCAACGTTTGGCGCGTCGTTTATGTAAAAAGTGCAAGAAAAAAGAAGTGGTTCCCGAAGGAATAGCGGAGCGTTTTGGCTTCCCCGAGGGGTTTGAGCTGTATGTGCCAGTGGGTTGCAAAGAATGCATGAATATTGGCTACAAAGGCCGCGTCGGCGTGCATGAAGTATTGTATGTAAGCGATCGGATCAGTGACATGATTGCACGCAGTGCAAGCAACCGTGATTTGGCCACAGCAGCCCGTGAAGAACACATGTTTTCATTGTTTGAAGATGGTCTTAATAAGGCACTGATGGGCATCACCACGATGGATGAGGTATTGCGCAACTCCTTGCCCTTAGAAGAATTTAGTTTGTCTGATCGACTCAATGAAGATGGGTCGCTCATGACCTTGGGCGATGAACTGGCTGCGGCTGCAGCCGTACAAAGCTCTAAAAAAACGAGCAGTGATCAAAAAACTATTTTGGTGGTTGATGATTCCAAAAGTATTCGCAGCTTGGTTCGTTTTGTATTGCAATCAGAGGGTTATGATGTAATCGAGGCCGAAGATGGTCAACAAGGATGGGAGACCACGCAGCGAATGTCTGGGCAAATTGACCTTGTTTTGACCGATTATGAAATGCCCAATATGACAGGCCCTGAATTGGTATTGAAGATTCGTGAGCAAAAGCGTTACAATGGTATTGCTGTGGTTATGTTAACGTCAAGACGCGACGAAGATGATGAGGTGCTTGGGCTAGAATCAGGTGCTGATGATTATATTTTTAAGCCGTTAGAGCCGATGAAATTGCAAGCACGGGTGCGTAAAATTTTACGGATGTATGATCGCATCTTAAATGCTTAATAGAATAAGGAGCTGTCGATGAGTGAGCAATTAACAGCAAAAGATACGAACGCTAAAACAGAGGAAGAAGCCGCCAATGCGGCCATGCAAGAGGCTATTTCTGCACAGATTGATTATGAAGAATTGATGCTGGTGCATATCGGTGAAAAAAAATTCTTAATTCGAGTAAAAGAAGCTGAAAAAGTCGTTCGCCCCCAGCGTTTAACATCGGTGCCAATGGCCCCAAACCACCTGATTGGGGTCTGCAATATACATGGCTTGGTTGCATGCATTGTAGACCCCGTAAAAGTGTTAAGTCTTAAAGGGGAATTGGCAGCTATTGCTGAACATACCCGATTTATACTGTACAAACATCCGCGTATGAAAGTGGGCTTGCAGGTTGATTCTATCAGTCAGGTGGTTCAAATACGTGAAGATTTATTGCCCGTGTCTGATGGTCATCATAATATACGTGGAACCATAGAAATAAAGGGCGAACAATACCCCTTGTTGGATTTGAATATTTTATTTCAATAATTTTTTACAGGTGTTTTTTTATACCATGAGTGCTGGTGTGTGGGCTTGGTTTGCTATTCTTTCGCAGGCTCTTTAGCTTGTGCGCCGATTTTGGAATTTGTATTGAATAAGTTGAGGTAAAACTTATGGCTTTTGTTGTCACCCAATTGTGTAAAGATTGTGTCGATACTGCGTGTGTGGCCGTTTGCCCCGTGGATTGTTTTTATCAACCCACAGAAATCAGTGAATCAAGCCCCAATATGTTGCTTATTTCTCCTGATGAGTGCATTGATTGTGCGGTATGCGAACCAGAATGCCCGTGGGAAGCAATTTACCCAGAGGAAGATGTCCCTGATGTTTTTGAAGGTGATATTGCGCTGAATGAACAATGTGATAGCAAGCGTGATGCTTATGCATTGGCAGAGGTTAAAGAGCAGGACGTTCCTTCTGCTGAAGCTGTCGCAAGCAACAAGGCCAAATACGGATTGTAAGTACAAACGCTAAGTAACCGAGATGCTTTTTCATCGACTTTGAGGGTAAAAAGTTATTAATGCTGCAATCCTTGCGCGACCTGCGATTACCGCAATGCTGCATGGCGATTTGCTGGATTTATGCCGGCAGGCAGGGGTAAAAGAGGTTCACGCCGATACACTTCGCGCTTGTATTTTTCGTCGTGGCGAACGGGATTTTTTGTCCATGCATGGGCTGCCGAAACTTTTTACCCATTGGTTAAAAGCCCATGTTTGTCACCCATCGGTGAGCGTGTTGCACACCCAGGTGGATACTGACCATACCCAAAAGATGTTGCTTCGTCTGCCTTATGGTGGAGAGGTGGAATCGGTCTTGATCCCTGCTGCGGGGCGCATCACCCAGTGCATCTCCAGTCAAGTTGGCTGCGCCATGGCTTGTACGTTTTGTTTGACAGCAACGGCAGGTTTGCAACGAAACCTGCATACCAGTGAGATGATCGCCCAATTGATGCAGGCCAAATGGTTGATGGGTTCATACCCTCGTAATGTTGTGCTGATGGGCATGGGCGAGCCATTGCATAATTATAATGCAGTGGCTCGTTTTGTTTGGATAGCGACTGACCCTGCGGGAATAGCCTTGTCGCCACGGCGCATTACATTGTCTACATCAGGACTGGTGCCTGCGATTAAACGCATGCAAGCTGATAATCTACCGTGTAATTTGGCTGTATCATTGAATGCCAGCAACGATACTGTGCGCAACGATTTAATGCCAGTGAATCATAAATACCCTCTTTCTGTATTGATGCCGGTGTTGCGTGATTTCTCAGCGCAAACAAAACGCAAACGTGTATTGATTGAATATGTGTTGATTGATGGTGTAAATGATACGCTAAAAGATGCCATGGCCTTGGTTGATTTGTTGGCAGATCTGCCTTGTACGGTAAATTTACTGCCGTTAAATACACACCATGGCACGAGCTACCGCCGATCATCCGATGCTGCGGTACAACAATTTTGGCAAACCCTGAATAGCGCAGGTTATGTTGCTGTTGTTCGCCAATCGCGTGGCCAAAACATATCGGCTGCCTGCGGTCAGCTTAAGGCTGAAAATATACCCCCTAAGGATTAATATTCATGCCTATACAGCAACCATCAACGCAGGCTTGTGATTTGTGTGGTGGAAATTATTTTGAAACCGTTAGCCAACGTGATCGAAAAGGGCATGTATTGCATACGGGTTTATGCTTGCAATGTGGTTTGCTCTGCCATCAACCGATGCCCAGTGAGGCTGATATGCTTGCTTATTATCGGCAACAGTATCGCCGTGATTACCATGGGGAAAATACGCCTTCGCCCCGTAGAATCATGCGCGCTTGGCACAATGGTCAACGTATTGCCGATCAATTAATACCACACCTTACCACAGCTACTGCCGTGTTTGAAGTGGGTGCTGGTATTGGCTGTACCGTTAAATCATTGGAAGAACGCGGCATAAAAGCGCGGGGGATTGAGCCGAATAAACAATTTAATCAATACAGCCGTGCTATTTTACAAGCTGCAATTGAAAACTGTAATTTGTTTGACTTGCCTTTGAAGGGAGATCAAGACATGGTATTGTTGGTGCATGTTATTGAACATTTCACTTCCCCTGTTCGTGCCTTGATGGCAATCCGAGGTATATTGGGTGATGATGGCTTGTTGTATATGGAATGCCCCAATGTAACCGCTCCTTTTGCTACTTTTTCACGTTTGTTTCATTTTGCCCATACGTATAATTTTTCACCAGAAACATTGGTCTTGTTGGCCAAGCGTTGTGGCTTTGAATGCATAGAACGCTTTACTGATGCAAACAACCCCGATATTCAAATGTTGTTTCGCAAACAAGCCGTGCCTGAACATATTATCCCCGATGAAAAACAGGTTCAGCATGTTCGCGCTTCGATACATCAATTCAACACCTTCAGTTACCATTGTCGCGCTGATTATTTATCCCGCCGTATCGCCAAGCTGCGCGGTTATTGGCATGAATACCGCAAAGCTGATGCCTTTGTGCAGACGCTTGAAAGCCGTTTTCGCGCATGATTTTGGTGGTTGGCGATATTATCGTCGATGCGTTTATTTGGGGGGATGTCACACGTATTTCGCCAGAAGCACCGGTTCCTGTGGTCAATGTGGAGCGCAGTGATCGCAGGCTGGGTGGCTCTGCGAATGTTATTCGTAATTTGCATGCCCTCATGCAACCTTGTGCCATGTTTGGCGTGGTTGGCGATGATGAGCCGGGGGCGTGGGTACATGAGCGGCTTGCCTTCTTGGGTGTCGATCATTCGGCTGTATTAACCAAAAAGAACGGTCGGCCAACAGCCATTAAAACCCGTGTTATTGCACGCCATCAACAAATTGTTCGTTTTGATCGAGAATGGTTGACCCCATTAAGTGATGCTATTCAACAAGAGTTGCTCACGCATGCCCAGTCCATGATGGTCGATGCCAAAGTGCTCGTTTTGTCCGATTATGCCAAGGGTGTGCTTACGCCGCCGATGATTCGTGCATTGATTGATGCTGCACAAGCATGCGGCTGTATGGTGGGCGTTGACCCCAAGCCTGAGCATACATGTGCTTATCACGGCGCAAGTTTTATAACCCCCAACCTTCAAGAGGCCGCGCTTATGAGTGGCATGGCTGCCATCAATGAGGATCAACATGTGTATGCCATGGCCAAGCATTTGCACCATACACTTGATTTACAATGGGTGCTGATTACCCGATCTGAATGTGGTATGACCTTGTTTGATGGTGATTGCTGCCATCATATTCCAACCGTTGCCCGTGATGTTTTTGATGTAACAGGGGCAGGTGATACGGTTATTGCTGTATTTTCGGCGTGTTTGTCTCGTAATTATTCTGCCCTTGAAGCCGCGACAACGGCCAATCAGGCTGCTGGTGTCGTCGTTGGAAAAGTTGGCACAGCAACGGCCACATGGGAAGAGATGCAGGCAAAAGCACACCATGGATAACCACCCTTAAAACACCCACACCACTGCGTTGAATAGTTTAAGGGGCAGCTCGGTGGTTACAAGTCGTTGTGATCTGGTTAGATTCTACTTTTATGAAAACATAATACGGAGCGTACACCATGGTACTTATTCCTGCTGAAGCCCAGCCAATTCTTGAAGCGCGCAGTCATGATCCGTTTTCTTTTTTGGGCTGCCACCGAAGAAAAAAAGGCGGCCATACCATTCGTGTGTTTCGTCCACGTTTGGCCAATGTTTCTGTTGTTTTAAACAATGGTGATGTTGTTCCCATGAAACGCAGCGAAGGGACTGATCTTTTTTGTCTTCGTTTTTCTAAGAAGATAGATATTACAGATTACCGTTTGCGCTTGTTTCATGCGGATGGGCATAGCTGGGAACAAGACGATACCTATCGCTTTTCTCCGTTGCTGGGCGATATGGACTTGCATTTGATTGGTGAAGGCAATCACTTTGAAAAATACAATATTTTGGGTGCGCATTTGCGTAACCATGAAGGGGTGCAAGGCGTGGCATTTGCTGTTTGGGCTCCCTCTGCTTCGCGTGTTTCCGTGGTTGGCAACTTTAACCATTGGGATGGCCGTGAAAACCCCATGCGTGTGAGAGGCGCTTCGGGCATTTGGGAGTTGTTTATTCCAGGCTTATGCAGTGGTGAAACGTACAAGTATGAGGTGCGCACCCAATCAGGAGAACTGTTAGAAAAAACGGATCCTTATGCGCAGCAAATGGAACTTCGTCCGAATACCGCAAGTGTCGTGCATGATGGCCATGCCTATGTATGGAACGATGCTGATTGGCTGAAAAATCGCGTCAAACATCAAGCGTTGGATCAACCCATGAGCATTTATGAAGTGCATCTTGGTTCATGGCAAAGAAATGGCGAATCGTTTTTAAATTACCGTGATTTGGCGCATCAATTGGTTGAATACTGTAGCTGGATGGGTTACACCCATATTGAATTACTGCCGATCACAGAACACCCGTTTGATGGCTCTTGGGGTTATCAAACCGTTGGTTATTTTGCCCCGACCAGCCGTTTTGGCACGCCCGATGATTTTTGTTATTTTGTCGATTATTGCCACCAGCATGGCCTGGGGGTATTTCTTGATTGGGTTCCTGCACACTTCCCCAAAGACAGTCATGGTCTAGCCCGTTTTGATGGCACGCCGTTGTATGAGCATGAAGACCCGCGTATGGGCGAACATAAAGATTGGGGAACCTACATCTTTAACTTTGGCCGCAATGAGGTGCGTAATTTTTTAATTGCTTCGGCATTGTTTTGGCTTGATCGTTACCATCTTGATGGTTTGCGCGTCGATGCTGTGGCTTCGATGTTGTATTTGGATTATTCTCGAGAAGAAGGTGAGTGGGTTCCCAATCAATATGGCGGCCGTGAAAACCTAGAAGCAGTCGCCTTTCTTCAGCAATTTAATCATTTGGTGCATGAGCGTTTTCCGGGCACTGTCACCATGGCCGAAGAATCCACCTCATGGCCGATGGTTTCTAGGCCAACATGGTTGGGTGGATTGGGCTTTACCATGAAATGGAACATGGGCTGGATGAATGATACCCTTGAATATTTCAAACACGAATCCATTCACCGCAGCTACCACCACAACCAAATGACATTTTCGCTGGTTTATGCCCACACAGAAAATTTTATCTTACCGTTTTCCCACGATGAAGTGGTACATGGCAAAGGTTCGATGGCCAAAAAAATGCCTGGCGATGATGGGCAAAAATTTGCCAATTTGCGTTTGCTTTATGCTTATATGTTTACCCACCCTGGTAAAAAATTGCAGTTCATGGGCATTGAGTTTGGCCAATGGCTGGAGTGGAACGAAGCAAGCAGTTTGCAATGGGATCAATGCCAGCATATGCCCCATCAAGGCTTGCAAATATTGGTTCGTGATTTAAACCATTTGTACCGTGATACCCCCGCCTTGCATGAGCTTGATTTTGAAAGCAAAGGTTTTGAATGGTTAGATTGTAACGATCATGCACAATCGGTGCTGAGTTTTGTGCGTATGGATAAAAATGGAGGGGTCATTTACGTGGTCTTGAACATGACACCTGTGGTACGTGAAAATTATCGTTTGGGTGTATTTGCCGAGGGTGTATACAAAGAACGGTTAAACAGTGATGCGGCATGTTATGGTGGTGATAACATAGGCAATGACGGAAGTGTGGTCAGCGAACCGATTGCGGCGATGGGGCATGCGCTATCATTGTCTCTTTGTTTACCGCCGTTGGCATGTTTGGTCTTGCAACAAGAGGAATAACAATGACCAAGAAAACTTTTTTTATGGCATGCATGGCAGTATGCGTATGTACAGGCTGTATCGGCACAGTGATTGGTACAGCCGTGGATGTTACCACCGAAGTTATCAAAGTTCCTTTTAAAGTTGCAGGGGCTGTTATTGATGTTGCCACAGGCGACGACGAGCAAGATCAGTAATTAAGCCTATGTCTTTGCCACACATAAAAACTTGAAAGTACGAATCTTACCCAATGGTATAGCAGCAACCTACCAGCAAATGTATGCTTGGATGCTGCGCCATGAGTCCTTTCATCTTGGCATGCTGGCGGTTGTTATCGGTGTGCTGGCAGGTTATGGGGCACTCGCTGTGCGTATGGGTATTGAGGCAATCAGTGAATGGTGGGTGCATGCCCCTACATGGTCAGCGGCGATTCATTTAACACCATGGTATATTTATATTCTCGCGCCTGTGTGTGGCGGTTTGATGGTTGGTTTGATCAATAAATATATCTTACCCGCCAATGAGGCCAAGGTAATCCCTGGGGTTATTGAATCATTATCGGAGCGGGGTGGCTATTTAAGCCCAAGAAAATCCATCGGTGAACTTGCCAGCAATATGATTTCGGTCGGTAGTGGTGCGAGTATGGGGCGAGAAGCACCAACGGTGGCTCTCGGAGCTGCACTGGCTTCTCACGTCTCTTCTTTGCTTGAACTGGATGAAAAACAAATGCGAACCATGGTGGGTTGCGGGGTTGCAGCGGGCATTGCATCGTCGTTTAATGCACCGATTGCTGGGGTGATGTTTGCCCTAGAGGTGATTCTTGTCGATTATGCAGTCACAACATTTACCCCCATTGTGTTGGCTTCTGTAATTGGCACGGTGATTTCACGTTCTTATTTTGGCAATATGCCTGCGTTTACCATTCCTGACTTTCGCTTGGTTTCATCGTGGGAAGTGCTTATTTATGTTGTGCTTGGGGTTTTTTGTGGGCTTATTTCTGCTGCTATTATTCGTGCCATGCCGATAGCAAGGCGGCAATTTGCCCTGTATGTCCCCAATCCATTGTTGCGACCTGCAACAGCGGGCTTGATTTTGGGTTTTTGTGCATTGTTCATACCAGAGATTATGTCGATCGGTTATGGCACTTTGGATGCGGTATTAACCGAGCAACCCAACGTACATTTGTGGGGTTTAAGCACACCACTGGTACTGTTTCTTGCTGTACTGTTTCTTGCCAAGGCCGTTACCAGCACGGTGTGTATGGCGGGTGGTTTTGGCGGCGGTATGATCGGTCCCTCCTTGTTTATTGGGGTGACGGCGGGCGGCTTTTTCGGCATCATTGTCCATGCTTTATTTCCTGCTATTACAGAGACTTATGGTGCTTATGCATTGGTTGCCTCTGGGGCTATGATGGCAGCCATGTTGCAAGCACCCATCAGCAGTATTTTAATGGTTTTTGAATTATCGGGCAATTATGAAATCATGATGCCCTTGATGGCTGCCTGTGTGATTGCAGCATTGACCAAGCGCGCCTTTGGTGCTCAGTCGGTATTAACCGAGCCACTTGAGGAAAAAGGGCTAGAACCAAACTGGGGGCTAGAACGCTCTTGGATGCGCGCTGTACCCATCAGCCGTATTCCCCGCCGTAAAATTCCTGCTGTTGCAGCCAATGCATCGTTGGCATTGCTAAAAAAGGCCTATGTGGATTCAGGCAAAGGTTGTGTGCAAGTCATTGATGCCAAGGGTCGGATGCTTGGTATTGTCACCTTTGTTGACCTACAACACTGGCTATTGGATGCTACCTTGGATCAAATTGTGGTGGCTGCTGAAGTGGCCAACCGTCATGTCATCAGTGTCTCAGAAGATGATAGCTTGCTGGATGCGATTCGTATTCTGGATCGTGAAAGTTTTGAGCAAATGCCCGTCATGTCGGCGACAAAAGAAGGGGAGATGTTGGGGATTTTATCACGCAATGCTGTTTTTTCGACCTACCATAAATTGATTGTTAAACATGGTGAGTAGGTGATTACACCCACCTGCGAAGGGTTATTTTTTTGTTAAACGCCGAGCAGCAACGCGCCGCTAAAGCACCCGCTGGCCCACAGCTTATTTTGGCGGGTGCAGGCACGGGGAAAACGCGTACCATTGTGCATCGTATTGCCCATCTTATTGGCGAGTGCGGGGTGCTGCCGTATCGTATTTTGGCAGTAACATTTACCAATAAATCTGCATCTGAGCTAAAAGAGCGTCTTGATGCCATGATTGGTGAGCATGCAGGCACTATTGTTTCGGGCACGTTTCATTCGATTTCCTTGCGTTTTCTGCGCCGTTATGCCGACAGCGTGGGCTACCCACGCAGCTTTCAAATTATTGATGGCAACGATCAACGCACATTGATCAAACGCTTGCTCAAAGCACAAAATATTGACCCTAAGGTATTGCATCACGCGCAATTACTGCATTGGATTGAACAGCACAAACATGCAGGAAAGATGCCTGAAGATATTGCCGTAGATTCACCATCCCCTATTTCACTCCAGCCTTTGTATGCCTTGTACCAACAACAACTAAAGCAATTAGAACGAATGGATTTCTCCGATCTTATTGTTCATTGTGTGCGTTTGTTGCGTGCTGATGGGGTGATTGCTAAGGCTATGCGATGCAGCTTTGATCATGTGTTGGTCGATGAATACCAAGACACCAATCCTGTGCAGCATGCGTGGCTTTCGTTACTGTGTAAAGATCACCGCAATTTAACGGTGGTGGGTGATGATGATCAAAGCATTTATGGCTGGCGTGGTGCGGATGTTCGGCATATTTTGGACTTTCAAAAACAATGGCCCGATGCGGGGGTGTATTGTTTGGAAGAAAACTACCGATCAGGCGAAGCCATCTTGCGCCTTGCCAATGCTGTTATTACAGAGGCTTCAGATCGCCACCAAAAACAACTTCGCCCCACACGCGGATCAGGAAAAATCCCAGCGTGGCAAGCTTGCCATGATGAGCATGACGAGGCGCGGCGCATCGCAGAAGTTTTGCAACAACGCCATCAAAAGGGTGTGCCATGGTCAGATATGGCAGTATTGTACCGCTCGAATCACCAGTCTTTGCCACTCGAGCGTATTTTTCGAGAGCTATCGTTGCCCTACCGCATTCATGGTGCTTTAAGTTTTTTTGAGCGCGTGGAAGTGAAAGATGCATTGTGTTTTTGGGCGTTGGTAAACGCTTGTGCGGATGGCATGCATTTGATGCGTATCGCAAACAAACCCAAATGCGGTATTGGCGAAAAAACATGGGGAAATATTCAATCATTGTGGTTAGACTCAGGGCTTAGGGTATCTGATTGGTTGGATCTTTTGGCACATCAAAACAATGTTTCTGTGCCAGCTAAAAAGCTGCATTTTTTGGCAACGGTGGTGGCTGATGTTCGCAACGGCATCAGCCAACGTGAAGCAGGTGATGGCGGGCTGTTTGCCGTTTTGGAGCAAACAGGTTACTTTCAATATTTGGAAGCACAGGGTGAATTGGAAGCCGTATCACGCAAAGAAAATCTACAATCATTGCGCGCGCATATTGAAATGCAGTTGCTCCAAGGTTTTACCCCGATTGAAATTTTAGATCTTGCCGCGTTGTTGCAGAGCAGCGATGGCATCGCTGATGCACAAAAAACCGCTGATGATACAGAAACAAAACAAGTGCAATTGATGAGCTTACACCGAGCCAAAGGGCTGGAGTTCAATACCGTTGCCATTTGCGGGGTAGAAGAAGGCTTATTGCCCCATCAACGGGCGTTGAACGAAGGGTGTGAAAGCCTGGCTGAAGAACGACGACTGCTCTATGTCGGTATCACCAGAGCGCGTGATTGTTTGTTGCTAACATCGGCAAGCAGCCGCCGTGTTTTTGGTGATTACCAATACCCCCAGCCTAGCCGATTTATGTGTAATTTAAGCAATGATTTATTGCATACCGTTTGGCAATCTAGCAGTGCCGCTGTGGTCACAAATGAATTCTTTGGAGAAATTTGCATCGCCTGCAAGGTTGTTCACCCCAGCTTTGGTGCGGGTGTGGTGATGACCATGGAGGGGCAAGGTTCTGCGCGTAGGGTTAGCATTCAGTTTGACGGGTATGGTTTGCGCCATTTAATGCTTAAATATGCGCAATTAACGGTGCTTGATTCGGAAAAAACTTGAGTCATTCATGACTTTTTTAGGCTGCTCAGGCAGACTTCCGCGTTTGTCACAGGGTTGTTTCTTGTTATGGATGCCCTTATATAGATGATTCGGTGCTTGATACGGTAACAAATATCAAAGCAATAAAAAATTAAATCAATTGAGAAGAACCCTCTACGGGTAATGGGAGTTTGGCTGCATGGGTAAAAATATATTGTTATGGGTGGCCGTTGGTCTTGTCATGATGAGCGTGTTCAATATGTTTGCTGCGCCCTCAGAAGTCAGTAAACCCATGAGTTATTCTGCGTTTGTTGAGCGTGTTGATCAAGGTATGGTAGACAAGGCGGTGATTGCAGACGATCAAATATCTGGCACTTACCGTGACCTTTCTGGCGACACCAAAACATTTACGGTGCTTGCGCCCAATGATCCTGATTTGGTCAGGCGTTTGCTGGCCAACAAAGTGGAGGTGCAAGCAGAACATCCTGCTGAAGTGCCTTTTTTGGTATCCATATTGATTTCTTGGTTTCCTATGCTGTTGTTGATTGGTGTTTGGATTTTCTTTATGCGCCAAATGCAGGGAGGGGGCAAAGGCGGTGCATTGTCTTTTGGCAAGAGCCGCGCCAAATTGCTGAATGAAAACACCAACAAAGTTACCTTTGATGATGTTGCAGGCTGTGATGAAGCAAAACTAGAAGTCACTGAAATCATTGAGTTTTTACGTGACCCTGACAAGTTCACCCGTTTGGGCGGAAAGTTACCCAAAGGTGTATTATTGGTTGGGCCTCCTGGCACGGGTAAAACACTGCTGGCACGGGCTGTGGCTGGTGAAGCGGACGTGCCATTCTTCTCTATTTCTGGCTCTGACTTTGTTGAAATGTTTGTCGGCGTGGGTGCGTCCCGTGTGCGCGATATGTTTGAGCAAGCAAAGAAAAACTCCCCTTGCATTATCTTTGTTGACGAAATTGATGCCATGGGTCGCCATCGTGGTGCTGGTGTCGGTGGCGGTAACGATGAACGTGAGCAAACATTGAACCAGATGCTGGTTGAAATGGATGGTTTTGAATCCAATGAAGGGGTAATTTTGGTGGCGGCGACGAATCGTCCTGATGTGCTTGACCCTGCGTTGTTGCGTCCTGGTCGTTTTGATCGTCAGGTGGTTGTCGGTCGCCCTGATTTGAATGGCCGTCTTCAAATTTTGCATGTTCACATGAAAAAAGTGCCATTGGAAAGCAGTGTTGATGCCAAGGTTATTGCCCGTGGTACGCCAGGTTTTACTGGCGCGGACTTGGCGAACTTGGTGAACGAAGCGGCGTTGATTGCAGCAAGATTTAACCGAGATAAAGTTCGGGCTATCGACTTTGATGAAGCCAAAGATAAGGTGATGATGGGCGCAGAACGCCGCTCTATGATCATGACTGAAGATGAAAAGCGTTGTACCGCTTACCATGAGGCGGGTCATGCCTTGGTTGCTGTACACTGCCCTGCATCTGACCCCATTCATAAAATGACCATCATTCCACGTGGTCAGGCATTGGGCATGGTGATGCGCTTGCCCGAGAAAGATGAATACTCTCAATCGCGAGAAAAAATGCATGCCAATTTGGCCATAGCCATGGGTGGGCGTGTTGCCGAAGAAATGATTTTTGGTTACGATAAAGTAACGTCTGGGGCAGCGGGCGATATTCAAATGGCCACAGGTTTGGCGCGCAATATGGTGACCCGCTGGGGTTTGTCCGACAAATTGGGCCCCTTGCAGTATGGTGAAAATGAAGAAGAGGTATTCTTGGGGCGTTCTGTGGCCAGGCAACAGCATGTTTCGGATGAAACATCGCGCCTTATTGACACTGAAATTCGTCGTTTTATTGATCTTTCTTATGAGCAAGCCAAAAGCATTTTAACCACCCACCTTGATGACCTTCATTGTTTAACAAAGGCTTTATTGGAGTATGAAACATTATCAGGCAAAGAAATAACACAAATTTTAGCTGGCGAAGCTATTCAACGTGATGAGGCAGTCCCCCTTGTGAACACGAATGATGATGATACATCGGATGATACTATTTTGACCGATGATACGAGCGAATTAAATGGCGATGGACTAAAACAGGACAGTTAAGCTAAAAGTCGCGTTGGTTTGCTGTTATGCCCGATGCACTAAAATCTTCTTGGCATCGTCAGCTTGGACAAACACCACGGATCATGGGGGTGCTTAATTGCACCCCTGATTCTTTTTCTGATGGCGCAACGCACCAAAATACAAGCGATGCCATAAGCCATGGGATTGATCTGTGGCATCAAGGTGCTGATATTATTGATGTTGGCGGTGAATCTACCCGCCCAGGTGCGAGCCCCGTGCCTTTGCACACTGAACGTGAGCGGGTGATTCCTGTTGTTCAAGGCTTGCTTGATGCAGGTTGCAATGTGTCAGTAGACACCATGAAAGCAGCGCTGATGCAAGAGGTTGTAACGATGGGGGCAAGCATGATTAATGATGTTTCAGCCTTGTGTTTTGACCCTGAAAGCATGAGCGTTCTTGCAGATTGTGATGCCGATATTTGTCTTATGCACATGCAAGGATCGCCGCAAACGATGCAGCATAACCTCCAGTATGATGCTGATGTTATGGCTTGCGTCATTCGTTTTTTTGAGCAGCGTTTGCATGCTTGTGAACAAGCAGGTATTGCTCGAAAACGTATTATTCTTGATCCAGGCATTGGTTTTGGTAAATCATTGAATGATAACCTTCAATTGATTGCCCGTTTAAATGAGCTTTGCGACTATTTTTCCTTGCCAGTATTGCTGGGTGTTTCTCGCAAATCCTTTCTTGGTGCAATCACAGGAAAAAGCGTTGATGAACGGGAATGGGCAACGGCAGCGGCGGTGGCTATTGCTTGTTTTGTGGGGGCAGATATTTTGCGTGTTCATGATGTGCTTCACCAACGCGAAGTGGCACAAATCGCAACCCCCCTGCGTGATATTCAACGCCCAAGCATTCGGCGTTAATCATGTTTTCTTATCATTTTTTTGACGATTTAAACTTTCATTTTATTGATGCTGTAGATATTGCCCTTGTTTCATTGTTTGTGTATTTTGCGCTGCGTTTGATCCGTGGCACACGCGCCGAGCAAATGTTGGTGGGTTTGGTTGTATTAATGGTGGTTTATGCCTTGGCTCGGTATTTTAACCTATTGACCTTGGAATGGCTTTTTTCTCAATTTTTCTCCTTTTTTGTGGTGATTATGGTGGTTTTGTTTCAGCATGAAATACGCCGTGGCTTGATGCAAGTGGCAATCAATCCCTTGACCTCATCTTCGGCGAGTGCTGTTGAATCATTGGTTTACAGTTTGGCTGACTCTGCGCTAGCTTTGACCCATCGGCATTGGGGCGCATTGTTTGTTATTGAGCGTGAAACAGGGTTGAATCATTTAACTGACAGTGCCGTGAAGATGGATGTTCCATTAACCCCCGATGTCGCCTTAACGTTGTTTTGTCCCAAGGCTCCCCTGCATGATGGTGCAATTGTATTGCGCCAAAGTAATGATGGCGCACGGGTTATCGCTGCACGGGTATTGCTGCCATTGGCGCAAGCCCATACCTTGCCTGGTGATTTTGGAACCCGCCATCGTGCCGCCGTGGGCTTAACCGAAGAAAGTGACGCTTTGGTGGTTATTGTTTCAGAAGAACGGGCTGATATTCATGTGGCAGATCAACATGGTTTAAGCGAAACCTTGGACCGTCAAGCATTGGTGGATTATTTATTGCGAGAATTGCGTCCAACGCCACCATTGTGGAAAAAGTCATGAATCAGCGTTTGCGTGGCCTTACACTTTATGCTTGGGCTGTATTGATTGCTGTTTTGTTGTGGTTTCAAGTGCATGGGCAAGGTGAGAGCACCTTAAATATGGATGTTTCTTTACAACTGCGTGGCCTTGCTGATGGCATGGTCTTGATCAATGAGTTGCCTGACCACGTTAAAGTGACAATCAGTGGCTTGCAAGCCCGATTGAAATCGTTGGATGAAAAAAAACTGTATGTTTCGCTTTCTGCAGAGGGCTTGCTTGAGCCTGTGGTGGTGGAGCGTCCCATTGAGGTTGAGGCGATTCATTTACCGCCTGGCTTGGTTGTTGATAACATTCAACCCGATCGTTTACAATTGCAAGTTGATCGTTTGGTGAGAAAAAATATTGATGTTCATCCTAAATTTGATCTGGTCGAAGGCTGGCACGTCGAAAATGAGACCATTTCACCAAAGAGCGTGGCTATAAGCGGGCCTGAGATCTGGTTTGAAGAATTAACCTATTTGTCAACGGAAGCCCTGCGTCCTGCCTTGCAATCAGGAGCTTTTACATTAACCGCGAGAATTGTTGTGCCTGTGGGTAAAGCATTAAAGCTGGATAAAAAAGATGCAACGTTTGTTGTGCAAGGCTATCTTCGCGATACCAATATAAAAACCAAAACAGCCGAAATGCCGCTGAAATAAGGAATACACGTACATGCGTAAATATTTTGGCACCGACGGTGTCCGTGGACCAGTGAATCAATACCCCATGACCGCAGAATTTTCTTTGCAATTGGGGCGTGCTGCGGGGCATGTATTAACGCAGCATTTACCACATCAACCCCATGTTTTAATCGGTAAAGATACGCGCTTATCAGGTTACATGATTGAATCAGCCTTGTGTGCTGGTTTAACGGCACAAGGTATGAATGTGCATTTGGTTGGGCCAATACCTACCCCCGCAGTGGCCTACTTAACACGCAGCTTGCGTGCTGATGCCGGTGTAATGTTATCAGCATCGCACAATCAAGCAGGCGATAATGGCATTAAATTTTTTGGCGCTGATGGGTTTAAACTTCCTGATTCTGTAGAATTGGCGATTGAAGCGGCGATGGATAATCTGCCGCCACTGCCTGCCGCGCTGGCGGTTGGTAAAGCTCTTCGTATTGATGATGCACGGGGACGGTACATCGAATTTTTAAAAGCTTCGTTGCCACGAAACATGCGTTTTGATGGTTTGCGTGTGGTGGTCGATTGCGCCCACGGGGCAGCCTACGACGTTGCCCCGCATTTGTTTCGTGAATTGGGCTGCAAGCTTACCGTGATGTTTGATCGACCCAACGGCTACAATATCAACAAAGAATGCGGCTCGACATACCCTGAAGCGATGTGTAAACGGGTGATCGCCGAGCAAGCCGATGTAGGCTTTGCCTTGGATGGTGATGCAGACCGTCTTATTGCCTGCGATGCACAAGGGCAGATCATTGATGGCGACCGCGTGATTGCAATTTTAGCCACCCACGCCATGAAACATGGCCAATTAAAAGGTGGTGGTGTCGTCACAACAAGCATGAGCAATATGGGCTTGGAGCATTATTTAGCGAGCATAGGGTTGACCATGCACCGCTCGGATGTTGGCGATCGTTATGTGTTGGAAATGATGCGCGAAAAAGGCTGTAATTTTGGCGGTGAACAATCAGGCCATATGATTATGCTCGACAACAATACCACAGGTGATGGCTTGATGACTGCACTGCAATTGTTGTGTGCGATGCGTGATGAAGACCAGCCATTGAATCTTTTGGCTGGCAGTATGAAACTCTTTCCCCAGCATTTATGGAACATCATCATGCCCAAGCGTTTCCCCTTATTGAAAGAAAAAAGTGTGCAACAGTTGATTAAAGATTCAGAATCCTCATTAAAAGGCGAAGGTCGCATCAATGTTCGCATGTCTGGTACGGAACCTAAGTTGCGTGTCATGGTTGAGGCAAAAGATGAAATGCTGATGCAGAGCACGGGCAAGCATTTGGTAACAGCGCTAACCCATGCTGTTCATCAAAAAAATCAGGGATAACAATAGGAGAGCATAATGATGCGTGGTTTAAAGTATTTTAGTATTGCAGTGGTACTGCTATTGGGTGGATTATTGATTGCGCCATTCATCATTGATGTGGATCAATACCGAATAAAGATTGAGCAGCAGGTTGAAGATTCAACAGGGCGCGCATTGCACATTGGTAAGATGCAGGCATCGTTGTTCCCTTGGATTGGTTTGAAATTAGAAGACGTTAATTTTGCCAATGCTGATGGCTTTAGCGCGCCCTTTTTTCTTAAAGTTGGAAGGTTGGATGTTCAGTTGGCTTTTTTGCCCTTGTTGCAGCAAAAGATTGAACTTAAGCGTTTTGAACTGAATGCCCCAGAAATTCATTTGCAACGCAATAAAGATGGCATAGGAAATTGGCAAGATTTGCAAGGCGATGTTTCACTTCCGCCCAAAGATGAAGCGAAAGGTGAGTCCACGAAGAGTGGCTCTTTGCCATTTGCTTTTGAAGCAGAGTCTATTTTACTCAATGATGGCCGTATTGCTTGGGACGATGCCAGCACTGGGCAAAATATTACGCTCAAAAACATTCAATTGGCCTTGCATGATGTACAGCAAGAGCGGCCTATCAATGTTCAAGCATCGGTGAATATAGGCGATGATACTATTACGTTGCAGGGTAAAGTTGGCCCAGTGGGTGATATAGATAGGTTGGTTGTTGAACGTATTCCTGTGCAGCTTCAGCTTAGCAGCAGCCATTTGGCTTTAACGAATTTTGCTGCAATATTCCCTGATTTCCCTGATTTACTGGGCAGTAAAGAACAGGCTTCTGTGCTGATGAATATACAGGTGGAACAACGCCCTGATGGTCTTCGCACTTCTGATGGTTCTTTTACCTTAAAAGCTGCGCATGAAATAAGCCTGCAATGGATAGTCGAACAAATTGATGCTCAGCATCTGCAATTAAAGTCATCCAATATGTCACTCGATGGACAATCTTTGTTACATGCCAAAGGCAATATTACCCTAGAGAAAGAGGGATCTCCTACTGTAGCAATGCAGATTAATAGCGAAGTTATTACCCGAAAATGGTTGTCAACATGGCTACCAGCGCTGGTGGCCATGTATGCCGATCACCCCAACCCTTGGAAACAAATGGATATTGCTTTGGCACTAAAAGTTAGCGATGGCATCATCAATTTACAAAACATGAAAGTACATTTGGATCAAGACTTGTTAAAATTATCGGGGCGTTATGTGATGGGTAAAAACCCCAATATACGTTTGCGACTGCATGCTGATCAATTGCACCTTGATCCTTGGTTGCCGTTTTCTTCAAGCGCAAATAACGAAAATGATGCACCTGCGGTTAAAGAAGTTAGCCCAACAAGCGAGCCTGATTTGCGCGCCTATGCCAAATGGAAGATTAATCTGCAATCTTCTATTGGCCAGCTTCATGTGAAAAATGCAGTGTTCAATGATGTTGCATTAAATGTACAAAGCAGTCAGGGCATGATCAATATCAACCCTCTTTCTTTTGTTATTGCAGGCGGTAAAGTTCGTGAAAAAGCAAGGATAAATATTAACAATCACCCCATAACATGGCGTGAGTCTGTATCTGTTAAAGGGGTTAATATTGGCCCATTGTTGCAACGCTTTGCTGATTCCGATCAATTGGATGGTCGTTTGCAACTGACAACAAATTTTCAGGGTAAGGGTGTACTGCCAACATCCATTAAACGCGCTTTAAACGGCAGTGCAAAGGTGAAAATGACCAATGGTAAAGTTAAAGGTTTTGATATAGCCCATGCACTGCGAAATATAAGTACATTAGGCAAGAAAAAAGGCGCGCAGTACACGGACTTTGCCCAGTTACAAGCAAGCTTTACAGTTCGTGATGGCATAGTCAGTAACAATGATTTGTTCATGGCTTCACCATTGTTTCGCTTAACAGGAAAAGGTACGGTAAATCTGCCAACGTCAACCATGGATTATCATATGCGACCTAAATTGGTGGCAACGCTGGTGGGGCAGGGTGATCAAGCGAATGGGCGTACAGGTATCACCATTCCATTGCGTATTGTTGGCCCGTTTGATTCTCCTTCAATCAGCCCAGAGCTTGATGCTGCATCGTTTATTAACGGCGTAAAAAATGCTTTTAAGGGCAATGGCACAGGTGTTGCTAACACACTAAAAGATGCTGCAAGTAAAGCCCCGCTAAAGGCAGCGAAAGATAAGGTTAATAAAGCATTGGGTGGTTTGATTCCAAGTTTTTAATAGAGGCTACCTGCTACTATAAAACCCAAGAGGGAGATGTATCATGGGTGAAACATGGTCTGAAACAATGTTAGAACGCTCACGTTCTGCGATAACCGAGTCGCGTTATTTATCGTTAAATGGTAAAATTGTTTTTAAAAACATTGATGGTTCGCGCCATTTTGTTTACGAGGCAGAGATGGATAAATCCTTGTACCGTTTACGCTGCATGAAAAACAGCCATACATTTCTTCATTTTGACTCTGTGGATGATTTGTTTCATGCAGGCTGGATTCTTGCCTGAGAAGATTGATCTATTGCATATTTGGGTTGATGCTGATGCCTGCCCAAAAGCAATAAAAGCAATACTCTACCGTGCCAGTCAACGCTTGGAGGTAGAGCTTACCTTGGTTGCCAATGCCTCATTGCATATTCCCCGTTCACCATGGATTAAAAATATTGTCGTGAAAAAAGGCGCTGATGTGGCAGATCAAGAAATTGTATCGCGTTTATCAACAGGTGATTTGGTGATTACTGCTGATATCCCTTTGGCTGCCGAAGTTATTGGCAAAGGGGGGCATGCACTGAACCCTCGCGGCACACTGTACAACAAAGACAATGTTCAACAATCGTTGGCTATGCGTAACTTCTTAGATAATTTGCGTGGTTCTGGCGTTATCACAGGCGGGCCCCCCGTCTTTGGCAAGGGTGATTGTATGGCTTTTGCCAACGCATTGGATCGTTTTTTAACCCGTTACGTTCATTAATTCTCGTAAGCTATCCGTTACTAAGCTAGTACCACAACCCGTAAGTTCGTGAAAGTTTAAACACAAGCACAAATTTTCTGCTAAGGTATCTTCTTCGTAGCCCGTGGATTTACACTACAAAAAATCGCCCTGCGATTGAACGTCAGCCAATTGCATTTGCAAATGGTCAACGCCATTACCCACATATGTCAGATAAAAATTGGAAAGCGCTTAAGTTACTACCGAATTCAATAAGGAACAGGTTCGGGTCAGAGGTTCGAAGAAGGCTGTGCGCAATACGATGATGAAAAAACATTCATGATGTTTTGTTCATTTTCCCTGTATGCAACAAGTAAAACGAATACTTAACGCCTTGAGGTTATGATCTTCTTCTTGCGGTGATGCGGTGATTCTGTTAGAAATCCGACCGCATCAATGCTGGGATGCTTTGGCTGGAGGGTCGAAATTGGTCTGGCGAATGCCTTACCATACCAAAGGAGGAAATGATGGGTGCTGCATACCTTGCAAACGAATATGCCCCGATCTTTGTATTTATCTTAATTGCTTTTGCCATGGGCGCGGCTCCTTTGATGATGACCATGGGCGTGGCCGAGCAAAAACCTGATGATGAAAAGCTATCTGCCTACGAATGCGGCTTTGAAGCCTTTGAAGATGCGCGCATGCATTTTGATGTACGCTTCTATTTGGTTGCTATCTTGTTTGTTATCTTTGATTTAGAAACGGCCTTTCTTTTTCCTTGGTCGGTGGTTCTTGATCAAATTGGTTTTTTTGGCTTTATTGAAATGGTTTTGTTTTTACTCATTCTTTTGGTGGGTTATATTTATGCATGGAACAAAGGGGCTTTGCAATGGGAATAGAAGGCCTGTTCGATAAAGGTTTTATTACCACCAATGTTGATAAGTTAATCAACGGTGCGCGGGCGGGTTCTATTTGGCCGATGACTTTTGGTCTGGCGTGTTGCGCGGTGGAGTTCATGCATGCAGGTGCTTCACGCTATGATATGGATCGCTTTGGCATTGTGCCACGCGCCTCGCCCCGTCAAGCTGATTTGATGATTGTAGCGGGAACACTGTGCAACAAAATGGCACCTGCGCTGCGTAAAGTCTATGATCAAATGGCTGAACCGCGCTGGGTTATTTCTATGGGTTCTTGTGCCAATGGCGGTGGTTATTACCATTATTCCTACTCGGTGGTGCGCGGCTGTGACCGTATTGTGCCTGTTGATATTTATGTGCCTGGCTGTCCACCAACGGCAGAGGCCTTGTTGTATGCTTTTATTCAGCTGCAAGAAAAAATTAAACGCACCAACACGATTGCGCGCTGATAGGATCTGAGTATGAATGATTTATATACAGCGTCGATTGCGCAAGTATCATCCGATGCAGATGTGTTGGCGTTGCAGCAAAAATTTAATGATGGTGTGCTTGATGTAATAGCTGCTATTGATGTGGCAACCGTTACCCTCGCACGCAAAGACATTGTTGATGCCTGCCATTATTTAAAAGGCAGTTGCGGTTATGAGCAACTGATTGATCTATGCGGCGTGGATATGTCAGAATACCCCGAACACGATGCGCATGCTGATCGTTTTTATGTGGTGTACCACCTCTTGTCGGTGCGCTGCAACAAACGCATTCGTTTAAAAGTAAGCCTTAATGAACGCGAATGGGTCGATTCGGTATCCGAAGTTTGGCCGACTGCCAACTGGTTTGAGCGTGAAGCCTTTGAAATGTATGGTATCATCTTTAACCACCACCCTGATTTGCGTCGTTTGCTGACTGATTATGGTTTTGATGGTCATCCCATGCGCAAAGATTTCCCTGTTACGGGTCGCACTGAATTATTTTTTGACGAAACGCAGTGGCGTTGTGTTTACCGCCCCAATAAAGTAGAAAACCGTGAACTAACCCCCAAAACATGGCCCGGAGTTGATCGTGGCTGAAATTAAAAATTACACGCTGAACTTTGGCCCCCAACACCCTTCTGCCCATGGCGTATTGCGTTTGGTATTAGAGCTTGATGGCGAAGTAGTAGAACGCGCTGAGCCGCATATCGGTCTATTGCACCGAGGCACAGAAAAACTTTTTGAACAAAAAACCTATTTGCAGAACGTGCCTTATTTTGACCGTCTTGATTACGTCTCGATGATGGCCAATGAATACGCCTATGCCTTGGCCGTAGAAAAACTGCTAAACCTTGAAGTGCCGAAACGCGCCCAATATATTCGTGTAATGTTTGCCGAATTAACCCGTATTCTTAACCATTGCCTGTGGCTGGGCGCAGTCGCCTTGGACATTGGCGCGATGACGGTATTTTTGTATTGTTTTCGTGAACGCGAAGCTATTTTTGATTTTTATGAAGAAGTATCAGGCGCACGCATGCATGCTGCTTACTTCCGCCCCGGTGGTGTCGCCAAAGATATGCCGGCTGGCCTTAGCGATAAAATCCGTGCCTTTGTCAACCAATTCCCAACGTATATTGATGAATACGAAACGCTGCTGACAGAAAATAGAATTTGGAAACAACGCAATGTCGATGTCGGTATAGTGGATGCCGATGCCGCACTGGCTTGGGGTTTTACAGGGCCTATGTTGCGCGGCTCAGGTATTGCCTGGGATTTGCGTAAAATGCAACCTTACGATGTCTACGACAAAATGGATTTTGATATTCCCGTTGGTAAAACAGGCGATTGTTACGACCGTTATTTGGTGCGCGTTGAAGAAATGCGGCAATCCAATCGGATTATTCATCAGTGCCTTGATTGGTTGGATGCAAACGATGGTCCCATCAAACCCGACGACTACCGTTATACCAGTCCCCCCCGTGATTTGATGAAAAAAGACATGGAAGCAATGATTCATCACTTTAAATATTTTTCTGAGGGCTACCACGTGCCTGCTGGCGAAGTGTACGCCGCCGTTGAACACCCCAAAGGAGAATTTGGCGTGTATATTGTTTCAGATGGCTCCAACAAACCCTACCGCATGAAGGTGCGCGCTTCAGGCTTTGCCCATATCGAAGCCTTGGATTATATGTGCCGTGGTCACATGATTGCTGATGTGGTGACCATTCTTGGTACGCAAGATATTGTTTTTGGCGAGGTCGATCGATGAGCACAACCGTTGATACCACGCAGATGTCTGCTGTTGCATTTTCAGCGCAGCAGCAAGAAGATATTCGTGCCTTGGTCACCCGTTATCCTCAACCATTATCGGCCTTGTTGCCCGTGTTGCACATGGCACAACAGCACTTTGGTTATTTACCCATGAATGTACAACAATTGGTCGCTGATACTTTGAATGTCACGCTGATGCAAGTGCGTGAGGTTGTTACTTTTTATACCATGTTTAAAGAGCAACCCACGGGCACGTATTTAATGGAAGTCTGCACCAATGTCAGTTGCATGTTAAATGGCGCAGTTGAATTGCTGGATCACATGTGCAATACCTTGGGCATCCAGCCAGGTGAGACCACGCCTGATGGTTTGTTTACCCTTGCCGAAGTGGAATGCGCTGGTGCTTGTGGCAGCGCACCTGTGGTTCAAGTGAACAATATTTACCATGAAAAAGTCACCGCAGAAACGATGGATGCTTTGATTACCAACATTCAAACGGGCGCAGAAACAGGGGGCGTGGCATGATTTCTTCCGACCCCAGCAAGGTAACAGCGATTTGTTTTGATCGCATCAACATTCCCAATATGCATATACTTGATGTTGCCAAAAAATATGGGGCTTATGCGTTTCTGCCTACCGTACTACAAGAAATGGACGGGCCAAAAATTATTAGCGAAGTCAAAACGTCAGGTCTACGTGGTCGTGGCGGTGCGGGATTTCCCACAGGTTTAAAATGGAGCTTTGTACCGCGAAATACAAACAAACCAACCTATTTATTGTGCAATGCTGACGAAGGCGAGCCTGGCACATTTAAAGACCGCGACCTTTTACGCTTGGATCCGCATTTGCTGATTGAAGGCATGATCATGGCTGGCTTTGCATTGAATGTTCGCGATGCTTATATTTATATTCGTGGTGAGTTTTTGCACGAGGCCAATGTGATCAACGCTGCCATTGCAGAGGCGTATGCGGCAGGCTTGCTTGGCGAACGTATTTTGGGTACGAATTACAGCTTGGATTTAACCGTTCATCGCGGTGCTGGTGCGTACATTTGTGGTGAAGAAACCGCATTGATTGAATCTTTGGAAGGGCGCGCTGGTCGGCCACGTTTTAAACCCCCATTCCCTGCTGTTGAGGGGTTTTATCAATCACCCACCGTGGTGAATAACGTGGAATCGTTGACAACCATTCCTGCTATTTTAGAGCATGGTGGCAATTGGCACAGTCAAATTGGTGTGCCAAACAGTACGGGAATGAAAATATTCTCTGTTTCTGGTCACGTCAACAAACCAGGGAACTATGAAGTACCCATGGGTATGCCATTGCATGTTTTGATTGAAGAATACTGCGGTGGATTGCAACATGGCGATGTCCCCAAGGTTATTATCCCCGGTGGCTCATCAACACCGTGGTTAGGGCCTGAACACTACGATGTGCCAATGGCTTACGATGAGCTTCATAAAGCAGGCTCTATGCTGGGTTCTGGTGCCGTCATCATCATGGATGAAACAGCGGACGTTGTGGCTATAACGCGCCGTCTTTCTCATTTTTATGCGCACGAATCTTGCGGTCAGTGTACGCCATGCCGTGAAGGAACGGGCTGGCTGGAACGGGTCATGCTTCGCTTGGAGGCAGGTCGCTGCAATGCCCAAGACTTGGTGGTCTTAGAGGAAGCATCCAGACATATGGATGGGCGTACCATCTGCGCCTTGGCTGCGGGTGCGGCTGCGCCGATTTTATCCTTATTGAAAATGTTCCCCGATGAGGTACGCAGTTATTTGACGGAGAGTAAAGTTGGCGGAGGGTAAAGTATGACAACGTTATTTATTAACGATCAGGAAGTAAGCGTTCCCGCAAACACCAGTATTTTGGAAGCATGCCGTCAACATGATGTGGATGTTCCTTATTTTTGTTACCATCCAGAGTTAAAAGTTGCAGCAAATTGCCGCATGTGTTTGGTGGAAATCGAGATGAACGGTAAGCGTTTGCCCAACCCTGTGGCATCGTGTTGCACGCCTGTAAACGAAGGCATGAAGGTTCGCACGCAAACCGACATGCTTAAAAAAGATCGCAAAATGATCATGGAGTATTTGCTCATTCACCATCCTTTGGATTGCCCCGTGTGCGACCAAGGCGGTGATTGCAAATTGCAAGACTACACCATGGAGCACAGTACATCACATGGGCGTTACCTTGAACCGAAACGCCGTACCGAAGATAAAAACCTAGGCCCCTTTGTTAGCACCTGTATGACCCGCTGTATTCATTGCACCCGTTGCGTTCGTTTTGCCGAGGAAGTTTCTGGTACGGGGGATATGGGCGTATTGAATCGTGGCGATCACATGCGCATTGATTCGATTGTTGAGGGGTGTTTGTCCTCTGAATTATCAGGTAATTTGGCTGAGTTATGCCCTGTCGGTGCGTTGCTCGATAAACCATCAAACAATCAATCCCGCCCATGGGAATTGACGCGTCACCACAGCACATGCACCCAGTGCCCACAAGGCTGCGATATCATCATCGAATCCCGCGACGATGAAGTTATTCGTATCAAACACGACCCTAATGGTGCGGAAGCATGGATTTGCGACCGTGGTCGTTTTGTTTATGACGCTTTTCGCTCAAATGATCGTTTATTAAGCCCGCGCATTGCTGGCAACGATACCGATTGGGCAACTGCCATTAAAAAAAGCGTGGGTATATTAAAAGGCAAACGCGTTGGTATTATTTTTTCGCCATTTTGGAGTGTCGAGGGACTGACTGCTATTCGTTTGATGCACGATGCCGTGATGCACGATGCCCAGGTTGCCTTTGACCTTCACCGCCGAGATATTCGTGCCTTTGCCTTTGAAGAAGGCATGGCCATGAGTAGCGCAGCTATTGAGGCTGCCGATGAAGTGGTTATTCTTGGTTCTGATCTGCGTCAACGCTTGCCCATGTTAATGCAGCGTTTGCGCCGCCGTGTCAACAAAGGGCAGACACTGACCCGCATTGGTGCCATGAATTATCGAACCAATACCAAGCTCAACAAAGATGCCTTGATTCGTCCCCGTGATTGGCCAGCGGTTATTGCCAGTGCCATGCAACAACTGATGGGCATCAATAAAGGTGCAACAGGCATGGAAGCATGGCTGAAAAACATTACAGACCGTCACGAAGCAGGCAAGCTATTGGCCGATGCGTTGCTGGCTGATTCATGTGCGCTATTGGTCGGCGAAGAAATTCGCGCCCACGATGACGCGGCGGCATTGATTCACGGTATTGATCTATTGATGCGGGCAACGGGTCATGGCGAAGCAGGCTCTGATGGCCGCAACCTTATTCCTGAGGGCATGAATGCCTCGGTATTATCGGCAGTATTTGGTGATGTTCGGGTGAGCGCTGGCGATTTATTGCAAGCTGCCGAACGGGGTGAATTGGATGCATTGATGTTGATTGGAAGTGACCCGTTGGGCGATGGTTTGTTCCCCATGGAAGCACGGCGTGTGCTGGGTAAAATTCCACTGGTGCAAGTAGGTGCGATTGCTGGGGAAATTGCCAAATTTGCTGATGTGCAATTGCCTGCGGCATCTTATGCTGAAGTGGATGGTACGTTTATCAACATGGAAGGCGTGGTGCGCATGGCCGATAAACCATTGCGATCACTGGGCGAAGAGCGCCCTTTGTGGAAAGTAATGATGCGCTTAACCGATGCGATGGGCGCGAGCAAAACACCGGTTGTTTCCTTGCCTGAACTGCGTACTGAAGCGACGCGATTCTTGCCCAGTTTGGCGGACGTTTTTGCAGGAAAAATTGATGCCAATTGGCGCATGCCTGTGGCGCGGAACAAACATGCTACAGTCTTGCCTGTCAATGTTCGGCCGGTGATGGCGCTGGATATTGTAAGTCGCTTTTCGCTCTACCGAGAAGGTGCATGGGCAAGAGCCTCAGCCCTGTTGTGCGAGGCTGGCAAGTTATTTTGTATGGCCGATGTGTTGGTCCATCCCCAAACATTAAAAGATTTGGGACTTGATGAAGGGGCCTGTGTTATTCGTACGGCATCGGGTGAATACACCCACCATATTGGGGTGCGTGATGATGTCGCACAGGGTGTTTTGTTTATCGCAAAACGGGGTGCTGCTGGTGATTTATCCAGCGAAAGCGTCGCCAATATGAGGAGGGTATAACATGGATGGGTTGGACATAGCAGTCACCACGCTATTGTGGGTGCTGGAAATTTTGGCCATTGCTGTACCCGTGGCGTTATCAGTGGCGTACATTACCTATGCAGAGCGTCGTGTTATTGGTTTCATGCAAGCACGAAAGGGATGCAACCGTGTCGGCCCACATGGTTTGTTGCAGCCCTTGGCAGATGGTTTAAAATTGTTCTTAAAAGAAACCATTATCCCAGCCAAGGCAAACAAATTTTTGTTTGTTGCAGCCCCTGTGATCGCATTAACACCGGCGTTGATTGCCTTCGCTGTCGTTCCCTTTGGCGAAACCCGTTTGTTTGGTTTGTGGGATACGCCGCATGTGATGTCGATTGCCCATCTTAATGTGGGTATTTTGTATGTGATGGCTATTTCCAGCTTGGCTGTTTATGGTGTGCTGTTGGCAGGTTGGGCTTCTAACTCCAAGTATGCGTTGCTTGGTGCTGTGCGGGCTACGTGCCAGATGGTTTCTTATGAAATTGCCATGGGGTTTTCGTTGGTCTGTGTGTTGATGCTAGCAGGAACCATGGATTTATCTGGCATTGTCCATGCGCAAGAAGGCGGCTTCTGGCATTGGTATATTATTCCATTGTTCCCCATGTTTTTGGTCTATTTTATCTCAGGTTGCGCTGAAACTAACCGCACACCTTTTGATTTGGTTGAGGGCGATGCAGAGCTTGTCGCTGGGCATATTGTTGAGTATTCGGGCATGTGGTTTGCCACGTTTTCTTTGGCTGAGTATGCGGCCTTGATTTTGATCAGCTTGATGACCTCAATTTTATTTTTGGGGGGGTGGTATGCACCCTTTCCATTCTTGGACTTTATCCCCGGTACGTTTTGGTTGCTGGGAAAAGCAGCATTCTTTATTTTTGTTTTTATTTGGTTTCGCGCCACATTTCCGCGCTACCGTTACGATCAAATGATGCGTTTGGGTTGGAAGGTATTTTTACCGTGGACGCTGGCTTGGATTGCGGTGATTGGTATTTTTACTTACACCCCTGGCTTGCAAGACCTGATCGCATTCTATCAACCTTGGAGGTAGCCTGATGGGTTTATTACAAAAAGCATCCAAGACATGGTTGTTACTGGAATTGGTGAAAGGACTGGCGGTTACAGGGCGTTATTTCTTTCAAAAAAAAATCACCATCGAATACCCTGAAGAACGTACGCCCTTGTCACCACGTTTTCGCGGTTTGCATGCCTTGCGTCGCAATGAACATGGCGAGGAGCGTTGTATTGCCTGTAAATTGTGCGAAGCTGTATGCCCTGCGATGGCAATCACCATCGAATCAGAAGAACGCGATGATGGCTCACGCCGTACCACCCGTTATGATATTGACCTGAGTAAATGTATTTATTGCGGACTTTGCCAAGAGGCATGTCCTGTGGATGCCATCGTTGAAACACAGATTTTTGAGTACGGTGGAGAAACACGGGATGTACTGTTTTATGATAAAAAAATGCTGCTGGAAGTCGGGGATCGTTATGAGGCACAAATTGCCCGCAACATCAAAGCCGATGCACCCTACTGTTGATGGGCATAGAGGAGGTACGGAGGGATCATGATTGAAGCTTTTTTCTTCTATGTTTTTGCACTGATGTCGGTTGTTGCAGGTGCAGGCGTTATTTTGGCGCGCAACACCATGTTTTCGGTGATGTGGCTTATTTTTTGCTTTTTCAATGCCGCTGGATTGTTTTTTATGCTGGATGCCGAGTTTTTGGGAATCATTCTCATCTTGGTGTACGTTGGTGCGGTGATGGTGTTGTTCATGTTCGTGGTCATGATGCTTGAACTCAACAAAGCCAAATTGCGCGAAGGCTTTCTGCAATACTTGCCCACAGGCGGCATGATTGCCTTTATCTTGATGATTGAGTTTATCGCTGCTGCCAGCAGTGGCGTATTTAGCAATGAAGCCATTATGGCAGTGGGGCATTTGGGCAAAGAAGTCAACAATACCGTTGAAATTGGCAAGATGCTGTACACCCAATACTTGCTTGGGTTTGAAGTTGCTGCAATTATTTTATTGGTGGCCTTGGTCGGTGCGATTGTATTAACCTTGCGTACCCGTGATGATGTAAAATATCAAAATATTTCTCGTCAGGTGAATGTGCGCAAAGAAGATCGAATGAAAATAGTGAAGGTGAAGTTATGATTGGTTTGACGCATTATCTGATTGTTGCTGCCGCGCTCTTTTCGTTGGGTGTCATTGGTTTATTTTTGAACCGTAAGAATGTGATTGTTATTCTTATGTGTATTGAGTTAATTTTGCTGGCTGTGAACATCAACTTTGTTGCATTTTCGCATTACTTACAAGATTTATCGGGGCAAATTTTTGTCTTTTTTGTACTAACCGTTGCCGCCAGTGAGATTGCTGTGGGTTTGGCTATTTTGGTCGCTTTCTATCGAACCCGTCGTTCGATAGAGATCGAAGACATGAATTCGTTGCAGGGTTAAGGGGAGGTTGTAGGTGCAGGATGTTGCGTTGACACTAAACAGTACCGAGTTGCTGTTGATTCCCGGTTTGCCATTGTTGGCAGCGTTGCTGGCGGGATTATTGGGGCAGAAGCTAAAAGAGACAATAACCCATTGGATTTGCTGTGGTGCGGTGATTATTGCTGCATTGCTTTCCATTGATGTTTTCAT
>JAUZQQ010000026.1 GCA_030950905.1 Mariprofundaceae bacterium | reverse complement strand
AATGGGTTAGGCATACGGCTGAAGTGACACTCGATGGCTTGGCTGTACTTTAAAAAAACTACGCCTAGCTTGTGACCATGCGTTATTATGATGTTTTTAATGGGGATGCTGATGGCATCTGTGCCCTGCACCAGCTTCGATTGCAAAGACCGCAACACAGTACGTTGGTTACAGGCGTAAAGCGGGATATTGCATTGCTGAAAAAATTAAAGGTTGAGGCTGGCGATCACATAACAGTGCTTGATATATCGCTGGATAAAAACCGTAAAGCCTTACAACAAATGCTTGATGAAAAAGCACATGTGCAATATTTCGACCATCACTTTTCAGGGGATATTCCCGTATCAGAGTATTTGTTTGCATGCATTGAAACATCGGCTGAAGTATGCACCAGTTTGTTGGTGAACCAGCATTTACAAGGGGCGCAGTGCCTGTGGGGCGCAGTGGGTGCATTTGGCGATAACCTTCACCATCAAGCGCGGCTTGCGGTAAAATCACAGCATCTTGATGAACATCAATGGGCAAGCTTGGAGCGTTTGGGAACCTTGATTAATTACAATGCCTATGGCATAACAACCGATGATTTATGGCTAAGCCCTGACCGATTGTACCGTGCTGTCGCGCTTTTTACTGATCCTTTTGCCTTTATTGCCGAATCGCCTGCGTACCGCTTGTTGGATGAAGGTTATGCCTCAGATATTGCGCAGAGCGATGATCTACAAACCATTGTAGAACAATCCTCTGTTGCCGCTTTTTTATTGCCCAATGAACCTTGGGCAAGGCGCATCTCAGGTGTTTTGGGCAATCAATTGGCACGGCAACATCCCACCCGCGCACACGCTTTGATCACCCAAATGACCGATGCTTGTTACCGCATCAGCGTGCGTGCGCCATTGAACGATAAAAAAAATGCAGATACCTTATGTATGCAGTTTCCAACGGGTGGTGGACGCAAGGCTGCTGCGGGTATTAATAGCTTACCTGCGCATGCCTTAGAAGATTTTATTGCCGCATTTCGTTCCTGTTATGGTTGAACCTTCTCGTTATACGGCAGGCATTCATGCTGTTCGCCATGTGTTGGACAGTGAACATCAAGTCAATGAGTTACTGATTGAAAAAGGGAAGTCACATCCGCGCATCAATGAGCTGATTCATTTGGCGAAAAAACAAAATATTGCCGTTCGATTTTTACCCGCCGCTGCCATGTTGCGCTTGGCTGGTGCTGCCAATCACCAAGGTTGCTTGGCCAAAGTGATACCAGCAAATGCTTCTAAAAAAGAGCATGGCACATTAAAAGCATGGTTGGACTCGCTGCATGCCGATGATCGCCCTGTGGTGCTGTTGCTGGATCAAATCACCGACCCTCACAACTTTGGTGCATGTTTGCGTTCTGCGGAGGCTGCTAATTGTGCGGCTGTGATTGTACCCAAACATCATGCGGCAGACTTGTATTCGCCCGTTGTTACCAAAACTGCCTGTGGTGCAGCAGCTAGACTTACGGTGTTTCAAGAAAGCAATATATGCCGCGCTATTGAACGCTTGCAAAGCTACGGGTTTTGGTCTTTTGGTCTGGCAGGAGAAAGTGAGCAATGTTTGTTCAAAGCCGACTTTACAGGCCGATGCGCTATCGTTATGGGTGCAGAAGATGCAGGTCTTCGTCCTTTGGTGCGTAAGCATTGTGATCAATTGTTGTACATTCCCATGGCTGGCAAGGTAGAGTCATTGAACGTCTCTGTGGCAACAGGCATCACATTGTTTGAGGTGGTTCGTCAGCGCCAATAAGCAAGCGATATTGATGGCAACAAGGTCATTGATAAAAGGTGATCTTTTGGCGCATCAAACCGCAACCATCGCAGGCGTGGTAGCGAGCTTGGGGGCTGTAACTGCATTACAACGGTTTAAGCAACGTCAAGGGCCATTCTTGTTGTTGGCCGCATCTATTGGTGTTGCTTTAAAACTTTCCCGCTTTCGCAGCAAAACATTACAAAACATGGCAGCCAGCCATTGGCCAGGGCCTGTAACATTGGTGTTTTCAGCACGAAAAGGCCTGCCAGCGGCTTGCTACCATCGCGGTACCATTGCTGTGCGCGTAGATGCTTCGCCTGAGGTTCGCTGTTTGGCAAAAGAAATGGGGGGAGTGATCGTCTCTAGCAGTTTAAATCGGCGGAAAAGAGCCACCTTACCCGCCAATCGAAACACACACTTGCGGCTTTCTCGTTGGCTGAATGGGCGAATTAAAAGCAGCCACAAAGGCAGTGGCAAGGCATCCGCTATTTTTCTTATAAAAGGGAAAAAAATTAAAAAACTACGGTGATATTTGAATAATCAAGCAGAGGCAACGCCCCTGCTTGATTATTGCTGTTTTGTTAATCCAACAAGGCCTTGATGGATAAACGAATGCGTCCACTGCGATCAACTTCTAATACTTTAACGCGAACGACTTCACCTTCTTTGAGTTCATCTGAGACTTTTTCAACCCGGTGAGCTGCAATTTGTGAAATATGTACGAGGCCATCTGTATTGCCCATGATGCGAACAAATGCGCCAAAATCCATCAGCTTCACAACTTTACCTTCGTAAATGCTGCCTTCTTCTACTTCTGCGGTAATGTCTTCGACACATTTCCGTGCCGCTTCGCCTGCTTCACTGGTCAAAGCAAAGATTTTGACGATACCATCATCATCAATATCAATCTTGGCACCTGTTTCTTCAACGATGCCTTTAATAACTTTGCCACCAGGGCCAATCAAATCACGAATCTTATTCTTATTGATTTTAATACTGATCATGCGTGGTGCATGCTCTGCAACACTCGACCGTGGTATTTCGATGGCTTTTTTCATTTCATCTAAAATATGCAAACGACCATTGCGTGCTTGTGCCAAGGCTTCTTGCATGATTTCGCGGGTTAAACCACCAATTTTAATATCAAGTTGGAAGGTTGTGATACCATCACTTGTACCAGCCACCTTAAAATCCATATCGCCCAGATGATCTTCGTCACCCAAAATATCAGACAATACAGCATAACCATCACGTTCTAAAATCAATCCCATGGCAATGCCTGCCACGGCTTTTTTGATCGGGACACCTGCATCCATCAACGCCATGGAAGCGCCACACACCGATGCCATCGAAGATGAACCATTGGATTCAGTAATTTCAGAAACCACACGGATGGTATAAGAAAACTCATCGGCAGAGGGAACCATTGGCTCCACACCACGGCGTGCCAAACGACCATGACCAATTTCACGGCGACCAGGCGAACCCATACGACGAACTTCACCCACAGAATAAGGGGGGAAGTTGTAATGCAACATAAAGCGTTGTTTGCTAACGCCTTCCAGGTTTTCTTGAATTTGCATGTCTTGGTCTGCACCCAGCGTAACCGTCACCAATGCTTGCGTTTCACCACGGGTGAACAAGGCTGAACCATGGGTGCGTGGCAAAATACCAATTTGCGCATCAATAGCACGAACATCGGATGTTTTACGACCATCAATACGTGGTTTACCATCAATGATAGCACGACGAACCACTTGTTTTTCCAGTGATTTAATAGCAGCACTTACATCATTGGGGGCAAAGCAATCGTCATTTTCTTCGTTGCAAAAGCGTGTGCCTGCGGTTTTGCGAATAGCTTCAATTTGGCTGGATCGTGCTTGTTTGTCGATCACGGCATAGGCTTCACGAACCTCTTGCTCAAAGGCTTCGTTGACCGCTTGTTGCACATCAGCATTGCCCGCTAATTCAATCGCCATCTTCTCTTTGCCCGCCTGATTAACCAATGCTTCGATAGCATCCAGCACAGGGGCATAACCTTGTTGACCAAACATTACGGCATCCAACATCTGTGATTCAGACAGCTCTTGTGCTTCTGATTCCACCATCAATACAGCATCGCGGGTTCCTGCAACGGTAAGGTCTAGCGTTGATTCTTTCATTTGCGCGTAGGTAGGGTTAAGCACAAATTCACCATCAATCATAGCCACGCGGGAGGCAGCGATAATTTCTGTGAAAGGGATATTAGAAATAGCCAATGCTGCTGACACAGCGTTGATGGCTACAATATCAGGGTTGTTGTCTTCATCGGCGGATATAACCGTGGCTACCACTTGGGTATCATAAAAATAACCCTTGGGAAACAGCGGGCGAATAGGACGATCAATCAAACGACTGGTTAACGTTTCTTTTTCTGAAGGACGACCTTCACGCTTTAAAAAGCCACCAAGAAAGCGACCAGCTGCGTAGGTTCTTTCTTGATAATGCACGGTCAAGGGAAGAAAGTCCACCCCTTGCAATGGGGTTTTGGCGGCTGTTGCAGCAACGTGCACCACCACATCACCATAACGTGCCAGCACAGAACCGCCTGCTTGACGGGCAATGCGCCCAGTTTCTAGGCTGAATTCGCGACCAGCCAAAGTCGCATGACTTGTTTGAATATTAAACATATAATCCTTTTGACATTCGGGGTTTTATAAACCCCACGCATCTCGCTTACGCTTTTCGTGTATTTATTTAACGACAACGAACAAAACAACGACAACTGAACAAAAAAACAGTAACAACACAGACTAAAAAACAAAAAAGCGACCCCAAGGCCGCTTTTTAAAAAAAGGTTCGTTTTAGCGACGCAGGCCAAGACGTTCGATCAGGCTACGGTAACGGTTAAAATCTTTAACTTTCAGGTATTTCAATAGGTAACGGCGACGACCAACCATCTTCAACAAACCACGGCGGGAATGATGATCTTTATGATTATCTTTAAAATGTTCCGTTAAGCCATTGATACGGCCCGTTAATAAAGCCACCTGAACCTCAGGTGAACCAGTATCACCCTTGTGGGTTTCATACTCAGCAATAATTTCGTTTTTCTTTTCAACAGCCAGAGACATGAACTTTCTCACCTCGCTAAATACTTATCCTAAACTCATTTCAGGACGGCGAAACATAGCGACATGAGAGGAATATGCAAGAAAAACACACTGGCTTAAATATTTAAAGCTGCTGTACTGCGTCTTTTTCTCTTATCACCTTTGACCAAGGAAGCACCATTGAACATGAAAAAAGCAGACGCTGGCACGATGCTACACCCCGAAGAAATTTTACACTTATCGCAAGATCATCCCAAAAAAGCACGCAAACATATCAATACCATCCACCCCGATGAACTCGCAACGCTGCTGCTCAACTGCAAAGAGAGCCAACGCCCATCCTTACTGTTATTAATTCCGTCGCATAAGTTAGGCGATACATTGCTAGAGCTGCCAGAAAGCCTACAAGAAGATATGTTGGCCACCCTCCCCCCTGAAGCGGTCGGTGATATTTTGGAGCATTTAAATTCTGATGATGCCGCCGATTTGCTGCAATCTGTCGATAAACAGATCAGGCCATTAATCATTGCCAAGCTAGCGCCTGATGAACGTCGTGGGGTTGAGTTTTTATTGGCCTATGGCGAAGAAACCGCTGGCGGCCTGATGCAGGCAGAGCTGTTTAAAGTGCGCCATGATTGGGACATTGATCGGGTATTAACCGTATTGCGTCGCTGGGGGCATAGCATTGAAAATTTAAATTATGTCTATGTGGTCGACCAACAAGATATATTTATCGGCGTATTTACCCTGCAAACACTACTTATGCATAAACCCAGCACTTGCGTGGCCAATATTGCTGATCGACGCTTCCCTCGCGCTACGCCCAAGCAAGACCAAGAAGACGTTGTTCGCATGTTTGACAAGTATGAAGTGCTTGCCTTACCCGTGGTGGATGAAAACGGCATATTGATTGGTCGCATCACGGCTGATGATATTTTGGATGTGGTGCAAGAAGAAGCAACAGAAGGCATGTATCGCCTAGCAGCCCTTTCTGATAACGACGACTTGGCGGAGCCAGTCATGCTGACAGCGCGCCGAAGAGGGGTGTGGTTGGGGGTGAATTTATTGACCGCGATTCTTGCTTCTTGGGTGGTATCACAATACGCTGCTACTATTGAACAAATCATAGCTCTGGCTATTTTGATGCCTATTGTTGCCAGCATGGGTGGCATTGCTGGCACGCAAACATTAACTGTGATTGTTCGCGGTATTGCATTGGGTAGGGTGACATTTACCAATGCTCGCAGGGCGCTGATTAGAGAAGTATTGGTTGGATTAGTATCGGGCATTATTTTTGCGACATTAATTGGTGGCATCACGATGCTTTGGTTTCCAGAAAACGGTATGGTCTTGGGGTTAATCATTGCCACAGCCATGTTGATCAACCTTATTATGGCTGGGCTGGCTGGGGCATTGATTCCGTTGACCCTGCAACGCATCAATATCGACCCAGCGTTGGCGAGTGGTACAATTTTAACAACCATTACAGATGTGGTAGGTTTTTGTTCGTTTTTGGGGCTTGCGACATATTTTTTGTACACACCAAGTGTAGGGGTAAATTAGCAGCATAAATACAATGCACCTACCAGCAGCGAAACAAGCAGCAAAACAACGGCAGTATTTGTGAGTTATTTGGCCCCATGCGTTTTATCGAATAAGTTGAAGAAACTCTTGGCGTGTATTCTGCTTGTTTTTGAATGCCCCAAGCATCATGGATGAAGTCGTCCATGAGTGTTGCTTCTGAACGCCGCGCATCATCATGCAAAAATGTTGCGCCTCAATCACCACACCAACACCATTGGCATCTGTCGCTTCCTGAACTGCTTCAGCGATCTGTTTGGTTAGGTTCTCTTGAATTTGTAAACGTCTGGCAAACATATCGGTTATTCGGGCAATTTTGGACAAGCCAATAACCTTACCGTTGGGTAGATAACCAACATGGGCTTTGCCTACAAAAGGTAAGAGATGGTGTTCGCATAATGAATAAAACTCAATGTCTCTTACAATCACCATTTCATCATTATCAGACTCAAAAATAGCATCATTGATGATTTCATCTAGGTTATGATGGTAGCCATTTGTTAGAAACGCCATGGCCTTGGCTGCCCGCTCTGGTGTTTTAATCAAGCCATTTCGGCTTACATCCTCACCAATATTCGTGATGATGTTTGAATAGAGCTTACTTGTTTCCATTGATGATCCTTTATGAAAAAATATGTGTTTGATATCAGGGTTCAAAAATTGCTGTATTGCGCAAGTGCTCTCTGAATTCAACCCTGATCACGCGAACCCGCCCATCGGTTTCTTGCAATACAAACGGGTTGACCTTTTCGTAGATAAACTGGGAAAATCTTTCAGCCCCGACATCCTTTAATACCCGCAACTGAACCAACCCTTGTTCATGCATCTGCTTAAATAGCGCCAGATGAGGGTCATCTTCGGCAGCGATGAACGTGTGGTCAAACATATAGGAAAGCCACGCCTCTGGCTGCATATTATCAATGCTTCCCTTGCTTCGTTTAAAGCCGCCAAAATCCCAGACCCATTGCCTTTGATCAAGGTCTCCCTCAAACCAGAGTTTGAATGAAACGCTATAACCGTGCATGTATTTACAGTGCGTATCTTCTGCACGCCATTGGCGAAACACCGTACTGAATCCATCAAAAACTTTTGTAGATTGAAATTTGGACATGTTCGGCTTCCCCATTTAACGTATTCCATTTTTCCCAGCTCTTGTAAAATCATGTAGGGTTAGCCGATGATCTTGGCTAAATAATTCACAAAGCGTTGTGGGTAAAGAACCTCGGCTTGAGCGGGGTGGCAAGGAAGGGTGCTGTAGGTGTGTGAATTATTCATGTTAAAAGATTATCGTTTATGTTAAAGTATTTGCGCAATCATATTACACACACCTTTCGTGGACGATTGGCTTTATTGTATGTTCTTGTTGAATTTGCCATTCTTTTATTTTCTGCTGTATTGTTGTATTTTTTTCTTTCTCGTCAAGTCTACCAACAAATGGATGAGGTCTTACTTGATCAAGGGATTACCTTGCTTGACACCCTTGAACATCACTCTGTTTACCGTTGGAAAGAAGAGTTGATCTACTTTGGCCAAGCGTTTGATGGTAATGTGGAATTGGTTTCTTCTGAAGGCCAAGTTTTCTTTCTTTCAGGCACTGATTTTTTTAAAGAAAATGACAAAGATATTTTGGATGCCTATCACTATGTATTACATCATAAAAAAATGAAATTCGCGTCCACTGCTTCGTTACTGGGTAAAAGAAACCTTCGTTTGTTGGCCTTGCCGTTGCATCGCGAAGGCGATCTTATCGGGGTGCTGTTTCTTGGCCAAAGCACCGTGCAAATACAAGGATTTCTTGCATTGTTGTATTGGATTGGTGGAACACTTGGACTGATTTCTATTGGCATCAGCGCATGGGCAGGTTACACCATGACCGTGCGTTCCTTTCGCCCGATCAAAGAAATCAACCGCACAGCGCGAGCCGTTGCCGCAGGGGATTTAACCCGCCGATTAAAGTCACAGGCGCATGACGAAGAAATTATTGAACTGGTATCATCATTAAACACCATGTTTAAGGCCTTAGAAGACAGTTTTGTCGCACAAAAACATTTCACGGCCGATGCCTCGCATGAACTTCGTATACCCTTAACCATTCTCAAGGGGGAAATTGAGGTCGCCCTTCGTAAAGACCGGGATGTAACAGAATACCAAACTATTTTAAAACAAAATTTAACCGTGGTTGAACGCATGCATCGCATCGTGGATGATTTATTAACCTTGGCAAGGGCTGATGCAGGGCAGTTAGAATTAGCGCAAGAAACCGTTGATTTTTCTTTGTTGTTACAAGAAGTACAACAGCAGCATTTGATTTTATACAGCCAAAAAAACTTGCAATTAAAGGGTGATATTGAAGACGAGCTACAATTGCTCGGCGATGAAAACGCATTGGAACGGGTGATCTATAATTTGTTAAACAATGCCTACAAGCATTCGCCAGAAGGTTCAACGGTATTGTTGCAAGCCAAGGTTAGGCAAGGACGAATTTTGGTGTATGTTCAAGATGAAGGCGCAGGCATTGACCCTGAACACCAGCAATATTTATTTAACCGCTTTTACCGTTCGGATGATGCCCGTGACCGAGAAAAAGGCGGTGTTGGCTTGGGTTTAGCCATTTGCAAACGGATTCTTGATGGTCACGGCGGCCATATTCATGTAAAAAGCAAGCTGGGTCACGGGGCAACATTTATCATTGATTTACCCTTGAACACATTCTCTGCTTGAAAAGCCACCACTTTTCTTGGGGGACTTATCATGCTAGGGTTGGGAGATTGTTGCTGTTTTTGCGTTAAAATTATTCAAACTATGGCCAATCTAAATACTTATATTTTATATTTAAAATATATCCAAGAAAAAAACCGCCTAGAAGTCATTATGGTGTGATGGGCAGTGAATTTTGAGTACGATGTTTTCTTTATGCCATGATCGACATGAGAAAGCGCAGGGGCATACATGATTCTACAAAGAACACTGGATCATTCCATCAAATGCAGTGGCATTGGTTTACATTCGGGTAAAAAAATTCAATTGCAACTGCATCCAGCAGAAGCAAATACAGGTATTTCATTTACACGAATAGACCTTGGTGTGACTATTCCCGCCAATGCAGCCCACGTTTGTGATACCCGTTTATGCACCACTTTGGGCAAAGATGGTGTTACCGTATCCACGGTGGAACACCTGCTGTCTGCTTTGGCTGGCTTGGGTATTGATAACGCCCGCATCGAAGTCGATGCTGCTGAAGTTCCTGTGATGGATGGGTCTGCCGCGCCATTTGTTTTTTTAATCCAATGTGCGGGTATTCGTGAACTTTCTGAGCCTAAAAAAATACTGCGTATTTTAAAAAAGGTTGAAATTAAAGATGGCAACAAGCGTTGTGCTCTTTACCCCTCAACAGGTTTTAAAATTTCTTATTTGTTGGATTATAATCACCCGTTGTTAAAGCAACGCCATGTGAGCATTGATTTTTCTTGCCAAGCTTACACGCGTGAAATAAGTCGCGCACGCACCTTTGGTTTTTTGCACGAAATTGAGCAACTTCAAAAAGCAGGACTGGCACTGGGTGGCTCTTTGGAAAATGCCATTGTTTTGGATAAATACCGTGTCATTAACGAAGGTGGCTTACGGTATGAGGACGAGTGCGTCCGTCATAAAATTTTGGACACCTTGGGCGATTTATCGCTTGCCGGTTTGCCTATTGCAGGTGCGTTTGAAGGTGTGCGAACGGGTCATGAAACCAACCATAAATTAGTCAGCGCGTTGCTTGCTGATCAATCAGCGTGGCGCATCGAAAATGCCAGTGTGCCAATACAGCGCGATGGTATTAGCGTTGCTAATGAGCAACTGAGTCCTATTTAACGCTTACCCTATTTATAGGCAATAGCCCCCCCAGATCGAGCAACGGTATTCGAGGACAAGACGAAAGCGCGAAACGTAAAAATCAGGCGATTGAGCACTTTCAACGAATCACGCGAATACTTCAAGGAACGGCTAAACAGCCACCTTTTACCTTCATCAAATGCTAACATCGCATACTATAGGATGCGATGTTTTATTTCTATCTACCATCTTTTTCTTAAGGTTATATTATGTCTTCTTCATCAGATCCTTCGCAGGATACTAGCGACTTATCATTTTCTACGCTTGGGCTTACTGAGCCTGTTTTGCAAGCGGTGCTTGATCTTGGCTATGAAACGCCTACCCCGATTCAAGCACGAATTATTCCCTTTGTATTAAAAGGGCAAGATGTATTGGGGCAAGCGCAAACAGGAACGGGGAAAACCGCTGCTTTTGCCTTACCTTTACTGTCACGCATCGACCCTAAAAAAACAGGGGTGCAAGCGTTGGTCTTGACACCAACCCGAGAATTGGCGATTCAAGTTGCCGAAGCGATTCATTCTTATGCCAGACATATCAAAGGCTTCCATGTCTTACCCATATACGGCGGGCAAAACTATACCGTCCAACTAAAACAACTTAAACGCGGCGTACAAGTGGTGGTTGGTACACCGGGGCGTGTCATTGATCATATCAAACGCGGAACATTAAACCTTGATCATTTGCAAACCTTGGTCTTGGACGAAGCTGATGAAATGCTGCGCATGGGGTTTGTTGATGATGTAGAGTGGGTATTGAAAAAAACACCAGAAACACGGCAGGTTGCTTTGTTTTCGGCGACCATGCCACGAGATATTCGACGCATTGCCCAACGCCATTTAAAAAATGCAGAAGAAGTATGCATTAAATTACGCACAACGACGGCTGAAACCATTCACCAGCGTTACTGGATCGTCAGCGGCATGCGCAAGCTGGATGCCCTAACACGTATTTTGGAGGCTGAAGATAGCGTTGATGGTACTATCGTTTTTGTTCGCACCCGCAATGCAACCACAGAGTTGGTAGAAAAACTCGATGCGCGTGGTTATGCCTGCTGTGCGCTAAATGGCGAAATGCCACAAAACCAACGCGAGCAAGCCATTGAGCATTTAAAATCTGGACGCTTGGATGTATTGGTGGCCACCGATGTCGCGGCGCGTGGGCTGGATGTAGAACGAATCAGTCACGTGATTAATTTTGATGTTCCCCACGATACTGAATCTTATGTGCATCGAATTGGTCGAACAGGTCGTGCTGGTCGAAGTGGCAATGCTATTTTATTTATCACCCCACGTGAGCGTCGTATGCTGAGTGCCATTGAACGTGCGACACGACAAAAAATAGAACCGTTGGTATTGCCCAGCACCGATCAAATTAACGACAAACGCATTGCCAGTTTTAAACAAAAAATAAGCGATACCATTGCCAATGCTGATACGTCATTTTACCTTCAATTACTGGAGCAATACCAACAAGAAAATGAAGCATCAACATTAGAGATTGCTGCCGCCTTGGCACACCAAGGGCAAGGCAAAGAACCATTGTTGTTGAGCGAACCCAAAGTCAGACCCCGTCGTGAAGAGCGTTCACCACAGGGTCGCCACGAACGAAGTTCGTCTCGCCGCCCCGGTGGTGGTGGTGGTGGTGGCTTGCGCCAAGAAGAAGGCATGGAGCGTTACCGCCTTGCGGTTGGTCGCAGTCATGGTGTGCGCCCCGAGCATATTGTTGGAGCCATTGCCAACAAAGCCAATTTAAACAGCCGTAATATTGGACGCATTGATATTCGTGATGATTATAGCACGGTAGATTTACCCGAAGGAATGCCATCCCATGTTTTGCATACTTTAAAGAACCTTCGCGTTGCTGGTCGCCCTTTGTTGATCAGTAAACACCAAGGTGGGCGGTTTGCGCATAAAAACAAGCGACATGATCATTCATGATGCCTTCACCCATAGCTCTCTCGTAACGAATATTCGACATCCTTCATATTCGACCAAAAGTAGTTGACACTTTACCACCTTGTAGGTTGCTGGTGAGGGAAGCGAATCCCAACATCTTCTGGTTCCCATGCTCTGCGTGGGAACGAGGGGCTCATCACGGCGATTTATAAATTATTCAGGTTATACCTCAGTGCCTTGGGGACGATCAAGCAAAGTTTGCAATGCGTCTCTGGGCGAGAGCTCGTCGTCTAATACTTTTTTGACCGCATCAGCGATTGGCATTTCAATGCTTAATTGTGTGGCTAATTGGCAAACAGCATGGGTCGTGCGCTCACCTTCTACGACTTGACCTATATTGTGCCTCGCTGCTGCGATGCCAAAACCACCCGCCAAGGCCATGCCAAAACGGCGGTTGCGCGATAAACTGCCCGTACAAGTCAAAACCAAATCACCCAACCCTGATAAACCTGATAATGTTTCAGCGCGTCCGCCGCAGGCAAGTGCCAGCCTTGTAATTTCTGCAATTCCCCGTGTAACCAAAGCGGCGATAGCATTGTGCCCTAAATTCATCCCTTCCGCGATGCCCGCAGCGATAGCAATAACATTTTTTAAACTACCACCCATAGCAACCCCTGCAAGATCAGTACTGTGATAAATCCGAAAACTGCTGTCATTAAAAAAGGAGGCGGCAAAATGAGCGGTGGGCAAATCATGAGCTGCCATGGTTAATGCCGCAGGCATACCGCGTGCTACTTCCAAGGCAAAAGAGGGGCCTGATAACAATGCCGTGCGTTTTTTCCCCAATCGGCGAATCAATAACTCATCCATGCGCTCCATATTGTCGGGCGAAAGTCCTTTGCAAGTGGCAATAACCAATCGGTGATCGAACGCCAAACGAATCAAAAATGATTCTGCCGCAGCGCAAGGCACAGACAACACGATAATACTCGCCGATGCCAATGCCTCCTCCCACTCGGCAGTCGCAGTAATGCCTTTAGGCAAAGGAACACCCGGTAAATAAGTGAGGTTCTCTCCACGTTGCTCAATGCTTTTGGCTTGTTCTTCTGTGCGGGTTAATAACGAAACAGGTCGCCCATGCCGTGCCAATACCATGGCCAAGGCCGTCCCCCATGAACCTGCGCCCAATACAGCAACTTTATCCATCTTGGAGAATCGTGTTCATAGCTTGCGTAATGGTTTGCTGCTGCTGTGAACCATTGCGCATGTTTTTGCACATGACTTGCCCCGTCGCGCATTCATCTTCACCAATAATTAAACAAAATGGTGTTTGTTCACGGTCTGCTATTTTCATTTGTCGCTTCATCGTACCACCACCAGCATGAATCGTAGCAATCCCTGCTTGACGCAAGGTATCAGCATGGCGCATGGAAGCCAAAATCACTGCTTCATTGCCCATGGCTACCATCGTGACCTTTGCTTTTTCTGCCATGGTTTCGGGCAACAAAAGAGCCAGTCGCTCCACCCCTGCAGCAAAACCAATGGCAGGCGTGGCAGGCCCACCCAAGGACTCAACGAGTCCATCATAACGCCCGCCCGCCAATACCGTACCTTGCGCACCCAATTGATCCGTGACAATTTCAAATGCTGTGCGGTTGTAATAATCCAAGCCTCGAACAATGCGCGGATTGATGCAATAGGGAATAGAAAGTGCCGTTAATCCAGCCTGTAAACCTTGCCAATGGCTGTTGCAATCGTCACATAAATGGCTGATGACTTCGGGTGCATCCTGTAAGTATTGTTGGCATTGGGGAACTTTACAATCCAGTACCCGCATAGGGTTGCTGTCGATACGCTGGATACATGTTGGGCATAGGTTTGCTGTTTGTTGACGCAAAAACAGCACCAACTTTTCTCGGTAGCCAGGACGACATGCAGGACAGCCCAAAGAATTAATTTCTAGGGTTAAGTGTTGCAAGCCCAAACGATGAACCAATTGCCACGCCATGGCCAAAACTTCAGCGTCGGCCAATGGCCCTGCTGCACCAAAAAACTCTGCACCAATCTGCTGAAATTGCCGAAGTCGCCCTTTTTGCGGACGTTCACGTCGAAACATTGCACCAACATAAAACCAGCGTTGCAAACCTGAACGGGTTAAACCTGCCTGCAAATAGGCCCGTACTGCACCTGCCGTACCTTCTGGACGCAAACAAATATGATCATGGCCTTGATCAACAAAGTGGTACATTTCTTTGGCTACAATATCTGTTTGCTCGCCAATAGAACGGACAAATAAATGGGTGGGTTCTAATATAGGAAGTCGTACTTCATTAAAAGCATAACGAGAAAAAACAGTGCGTGCCGCAGACTCTACCTGCTGCCATTGGCAAACGGTTTCAGGCAAACCATCATGAATACCGCGAATGCTTTGTATTTTTTTTACGGTGATTTTTTTTGTCATTCTGCGAATTATGTAGTAAAGATGTAATATTGAGAAATACTTTTTTTATCAAGGTAACATTAGATAGTGATATTTAGACTGAGCGTATAAGTTTATCTAAGGTTTTCTTTTCATGAACTTCTGGACACGTTTGTTGCGAACTATAGTCCTTGCACTTGATATTGCGCGCTGTAACAAAAAATAAACCGAATGTTTTAAAGGTATCCATGACAAGGCAACCTCATTAAATGTTGAGTAATTTCAACATTTTAATCGAATGAATTACTATTGCGCATCCTTTTTCTCTAATCGGTTGAAATCTGCGAGGCAGCATCGGCCTGATGCATTCCTTGCTTCACAGGCACAAGAACTCGATTTTGTTTGCTGAACAACAAAATCTTTGATGGAATTAGATTCGCCTGATTTCAATGCCTTCTGATATGCTGCCTATTTCTTGAAAAACGTTTGGTATCCAACTGCCAAGAGTTATACCCAT
>JAUZQQ010000025.1 GCA_030950905.1 Mariprofundaceae bacterium | reverse complement strand
CTAAGGCGCGGGTTGGGTCATCATTCATGGCTTTGGGGTTGACGGGTTTTTCGGTGAATTCAATAATGCGGTGTTGATCATTGGTGGTCATTACGCCAAATTCTGTTGCCTCTTGCAAAGGCACGGGAATACAACCAACGGTAACATCTGCGCCTTTTTGTACGTGGTGGGCGATCATTTTACCATAATCCATTTTATAAATATGGTCGCCTGCTAGAATTAATATGTATTCTGGGTTGTAATGGCGTAGAATATCTAAATTTTGATAAACGGCATCGGCAGTGCCTTCGTACCATGATTCACCTTGACGCTGTTGCGCAGGTAGAACTTCCATAAATTCACCAAACTCACCCGACAAAAAACTCCAGCCGCGCTGCAAATGACGTTGTAAAGAGTGGGACTTGTATTGGGTAACCACAGAGATTCGGCGAATACCTGAATTGATGCAATTGGATAGTGGAAAATCAATAATTCTAAATTTTCCACCAAAAGGAACAGCGGGTTTTGCACGCCATTCTGTTAGGTCTTTGAGACGAGAGCCTTTGCCTCCAGCTAAAATCATGGCGACTGTATTTGCCGTCATTTTGCTGATATTACGTTCCATTTGAATATCGGACATTGATCAACCTCCTTTTTTATTGACAGTGTGTAACAGTTTAGATGAACGGTTACAGTACCTTGGTGTGTTTGATGTAATGGTACAAATATAGCGTTGCAAGGGTCAGTGCAGCACCAACAGAGTCAGCGAACCAATCTAAAATATCGCAAGATCGACTGGGTATAAAATATTGATGGAATTCATCAAGTGCCCCCAATGTTGAAGCAATCAATAATGAGATAAGAATATATTTAAATTTTAAAGGCGCGTTTTGTGGTGTAATAGCATGCCAAATAGCCATGGCGAGTATCGCCCAAAAGGTGGCGTGTACATATTTATCATTCAGTTGAGATAATATATTTTGCCAGCCTAAAACCGCATCAAAATTTAGTTGAGGGTGCTGTTGATTGGAGAGTAAGAAAATAAATAAGCCCCATGCTCCAAGCAAGCACCACGCTTTGGTTTGTGACGTTGTCTTACTTAATAGTAAATGACGTATTGATATATTATTGATCATGGTAACGAGGTGACGCCTCTTGCACCGCCTTGATAAATGCCTTCGCGTGTTCGACAGGAATATCGGGCATAATGCCATGACCGAGATTAAATACATGACCGTTGCCGTGACCAAAACGTTCCAGTATATTACAAACCTCGTCACGAATACGGTCTGGTTTTGCGTATAACATGGATGGATCCATATTGCCTTGTAGGGCGACAAGGTGACCAATTCGTTGGCGCGCAATATCAATATCAATGGTCCAGTCTAAGCCGACAACATCGCAGCCTGTATCAGCAATCGCTTCAAGCCAGCCCATGCCACCCTTGGTGTACAAGATAACAGGAACACGGCGACCACGGTATTCTCGAATAAGTTGAGAAATAATACGTTGCATATATTGCAAGGAAAAGTCTTGATAATCACGGGTGCTAAGGATGCCACCCCAAGTATCAAAAATCTGTACCGCTTGAACACCATGACGAATTTGGGCATTCAAATAGGCAGCGACAGAATCGGCAAGTTTCTCTAAGAGTAGGTGTATGGTCGCAGGTTCATTGAATGCCATGGCTTTTATTTTTGAAAAGGTTTTGGAACCGCCGCCTTCAATCATATACGTAGCAAGCGTCCAAGGGCTGCCTGCAAAGCCAATAAGGGGGACGCGGCCATCCAGTCCGCGTTGAATGGCCTCAATGGCTTTCATGACATAGCCGAGTTCATCTTCAGGATCTGGGACAGGCAGATTTTTAACATCGGCAAGACAGGTGATGGGCTGAGGGAACCTTGGTCCTTCGCCAACACCAAAGGTGAGTTCCATACCCATGGCTTCGGGCACAACCAAAATATCAGAGAATAAAATAGCGGCATCAGCGCCAATAATATCAATAGGTTGCAAGGTGACTTCGCAAGCCAATTCTGGCGTTTTGCATAAATTAAGAAAACCACCAGCACGGCCACGTGTGGCACGGTACTCTGGTAGATAACGTCCAGCTTGGCGCATCATCCATACGGGTGTTCGATCTACATCCTGACGTAAACAGGCGCGAAGAAAACGATCGTTTTTTAAATTAGTCATGGGTGTCTCCAATAGTCATCTGTTTTCATCTTGATGGGTTAATCCCAGATATAGCCTTTTGTAGGAGAGCTTGCTGAGGCAAATGCGCGTTTTGGCATGCGCCCAGCAAGATGCGCCATGCGACCAGCAATGACAGCATGGCGCATGGCATCAGCCATGGCACATTCATCGCGTGCTTCTGCAATGGCCGTGTTAATCAATACAGCATCAACCCCAAGTTCCATTGATTTGGCAGCATCGGAGGCCGTGCCGATACCAGCATCAACAATGATGGGTACGCTAGCACGCTCTTTAATAACGCGAATATTAAAGGGATTGGCTAATCCACGGCCAGAGCCAATAGGATTGCCCAAAGGCATGACAGCAACACAGCCAATTTTTTCAAGCTCTAGGGCAACAATCGGATCATCGTTTGTATAGACCATGACCTGAAACCCTTCTTTGACCAATATTTTCGCTGCTTTTAGTGTTTCAACCACATTGGGGTATAGTGTTTCAGTATCACCAAGTACCTCAAGCTTAACAAGATCCCAGCCGCCAGCTTCTCGGGCAAGACGCAGTGTGCGAACGGCATCTTCTGCATTAAAGCAGCCTGCGGTATTGGGTAAAACAGTGTATTTTTTAGGGTCGATATAATCCAAAAGATTATCATCACCTGGTTCAGTGATATTGACGCGGCGAATGGCGACAGTGATGATTTCTGCACATGCTGCTTCTGTTGCGGCTTTGGTGGTAGCAAAATCACAGTACTTTCCAGAGCCAACAATCAGACGTGAGTTAAATGTATAAGTTCCTAACTTTAATGGATCATTCATCATTCATCCTTATCCACCACCAATCATATGAACGATTTCAAGTTTGTCGTTCTTTTGAAGGTTTGTACTATGGTATTCACTGCGCGGCACAACAGCGTTATTTAACTCAATGGCGATGGTTCGTTGTTCTAGTTTTAATTCTATCACTAAGTCATCAAGCGTCGTCGCGCTAATGTTTTTTATTTCACCATTTAACATAAGCTGCATGATTTTTCTCTTTATTGGCAGTCTGTTTCATTGACCACCTTGTGTGGCGTACGTAGCGTGGCCGCCATGCTAACAGCAGATTCAGTGAACATGAAAGGTTAAATGCATGGATCAATGCAGAAAAAGGTGCGTGCATGGTGTTATGGAAGAAACAAGGGTGTCGCCACGATGAAGTTGATTGATGTTCTTGTTATTCATGGGCCAAATTTGAACATGTTGGGTTGTCGTGAACCCACGCATTATGGTTGCGATACACTGGATGCTATTAACCAGAGTTTGAAGGATTTGGCGCTAACGTTGGGTGTTCGTTTGCATGCATTTCAAAGCAACCATGAGGGTGTTTTGGTTGAACGTATTCATCAAGCTGTGGATGAGCGCATCGTAGGGATTGTGATCAACCCTGCAGCGTACACGCACAGCAGTATCGCTATTCGTGATGCGTTGTTGGCCGTTGCTATTCCGTTTGTTGAGGTGCATTTATCCAATGTTCACAAACGAGAACCTTTTCGCCACCGTTCTATGTTGGCAGACAAGGCTATGGGTGTCGTGGCTGGTTTTGGTGGTCAGTCGTATCTTTTGGGATTGCAAGGCTTGGTGGCATCATTGGTCAGAGTGCCTCCCAAATAATAAGACTGGTTTTTTGTCCGCCCACAAGTTATTCCTGCTGATGTGAAAAATGACAGCTTGCGTAACATCAGTTGATCAAAATGAAATACCCAACAAGGTGGGATAAATGGATATTGCTAAAATACGCAAGTTAATTAAATTGGTTCAAGCATCGGATATTACTGAAATTGAAGTAATTGAAGGCGAACAAAAGGTGCGGATTAGCCGTAGTGTGGCTGCCCCTGAACCCGCAGTTGTGCCTGCGTTACCAACAGCAATGCCGCAGGCTGTTGACCCAGCCCTAGAGGTTGCGCTCGTGGCAGGGGGTGCAGCAGTCAATGATGCATGTGTATTATCTTCGCCCATGGTGGGTACTTTTTATCGGGCTTCTTCGCCCGATATTGATCCTTTTGTGCGTGAAGGTTCGCGTGTTCAAAAGGGCGATACCCTTTGCATTATTGAAGCCATGAAATTAATGAATGCGATTGAAGCCGAATATGACGGCGTGGTGCGTTTGATTTTAGTGGAAAATGCCAGCCCTGTTGAATATGGTCAGCCCATGTTTGAAATTACGCCAGCGTAAGGATATTAAACGATGCTTCATAAGGTATTGATTGCTAACCGTGGTGAAATTGCAGTGCGCATTATTCGCGCTTGTAAAGATTTGGGTATTGGGACGGTTGCGGTGTATTCGGAGCCAGACCGTGAAGCGATGCATGCCCGCTTGGCCGATGATTCTATTTGTATTGGCCCTGCCTCCAGTGCTTTGTCTTATTTGAATATTCCGGCCATCATGACAGCGGCTGGTTTAACCGATTGCGATGCAATCCACCCTGGTTATGGCTTCCTTGCTGAGAATGCAGGGTTTGCTGAAATTGTGATTGAATCAGGTTATACGTGGGTCGGCCCGTCACCCGAGTCTATGCGGATCATGGGCGATAAAGTATCTGCCAAGCAACGAATGAAGCAAGCCAGTGTTCCTTTGGTGCCAGGTTCTGATGGAGCGGTGGCTGATGCAGAAGAAGCAAGGCGTGTTGCCCACTTGGCTGGTTTTCCTATTATCATCAAGGCTTCGGCTGGTGGTGGTGGGCGTGGTATGAAGGTTGTTCACAGTGAACCAAGGCTGGCTTCTGCTTTTTCCATGTGTCAATCCGAAGCAAAAGCAGCTTTTGGCGATGATACAGTCTATGTGGAGAAGTTTTTAGAAGAGCCTCGCCATGTTGAGGTGCAAGTATTGGGCGACAGCCATGGTAATGTGGTGCACTTGTATGAGCGGGAATGTTCTATTCAGCGCAACAATCAAAAAGTTTTAGAAGAAGCCCCGAGTCCTTTTGTTTCAGAAGAAACGAGACAAAAAATATGCGCCGCAGGTGTCGCTGCTGCCAAGTCCGTCAATTATGTGGGGGCGGGCACGGTTGAGTTTTTGATGAATCCAGACCAATCGTTTTATTTCATTGAAATGAACACCCGTATTCAGGTGGAGCATCCTGTATCAGAGTGGATTACAGGAATTGATTTGATTGAATGGCAATTGCGCGTTGCTGATGGTGAACCATTGGCCTTTAATCAAAGCCAAATCAAGCGTAAGGGGCATGCTATTGAATGCCGTATTAATGCAGAACACCCTTTTAAATTTACGCCATCACCGGGCAAGGTGGAATTATACCATGCGCCTGGTGGTCGAAGTGTTCGTGTTGATTCTGCGTTGTACACGGGTTATACTATTCCACCTTATTATGATTCTATGGTCGCTAAAATCATTACCCATGCCCGCAGTCGGAAAAAATGCATTCGTCGTATGCAGCGCGCCATTGATGAGTTGGCTGTGCTTGGCGTAACCACCAACCAAGAACTGCATAAACGCTTGTTGGCAAACCCTGACTTTCAACGCGGCGACTTTAATATACATTTTTTAGAGAGCTGGCTAAAACAATTGCCGCGTTAGATCTATTGTGTTCTCAAGCTGTTGACAAAGTGGGCGGCCACGCTAAAGTTCGCCGCCCACCAGCAAGGGCTGGTTGGTCAACTTCGGTTGATTTTGTTCTTTATAATTTAATTTTTAATTGAGCTGTGGACACACTGGGTTCCTTAGATGTTGATCTTGGTCACTCATTGTGTTTGCAGTTTTA
>JAUZQQ010000024.1 GCA_030950905.1 Mariprofundaceae bacterium | reverse complement strand
TGAAAGCGTCATGCCTGCATGTACATCTTGACACAACCAAGCACTCATTTGACCCTTGGCAACATGTTTAATATGCAATTCAAGAAATGATTCATCGGGCACACTGGCCAATGAATAACTGCGCATTAAATCATCACTTTGACGAATAATATTGATGAACTGACCCGGGAAATAACTGAATTCTGCTGGTTTTTCTAAACGGATTCGGGTAACAGATTCATTAAGTTGATCGGTCTCTAAGACTTTAACCGTGTGGGTCATCAAAGGTGCTGCGAGTGCAATTTCCAGATCAGAATCAACCTTGCACTGACAAGCCAAAAAGTAATTTTGTGCTTTTCGGGTATCTTTAATGCCACGCTGCGCTGCAACAGGCGGTGTTCCATCCACAGCCTGTATCATACAAGAAAGACAAGCACCGCTGCGACAACCATGTGGAAGTGAAACACCGTGGGCAATCATCTCATCGAGTAAGGTTTCTTCACCTTTACAGTCGTAGTTTTTATCTTGGTAACGTACGGTTGGCATTATTCCTCCAAAAAAAACCAGTGGATCAGTAATCCACTGGTTTTTACCATCAACAGGTATTAACAGTAAGCAGCGTTAGCTGGTACTATTGATCTCTTACTTATTCAAAACATCCGAACGGGTTGTGTTTGCAGTAGCAATAACTTCGCCAATGATGCCATCAGCGACACCAAGTTGTGCCAAAGTAGTGCGAAGGTGAACCAAAATATGCTCAAAATGGGAATCATTCAAACCCATTTTTTCAACCAAATGACGATGACCTTCGCGCATGTCTTTACCAGTATAGCTATTGGGTCCGCCAAATGCCATGGTCAAAAACGCCTTTTGCTTATCGGCTTGACGTTCCATATCCACGCCTTCAAAAAAACGCTTAACATGGGCATCATTTAATACATGACCATAAAAAATACCAACAGCAGCATCGACAGCAGCAGCACCGCCCAATTTTTCAAAAAGTGTGCGGGTATCACGGTTACTGTCGGCAATATTGGTTAAAATTATTGGCATTACAACGCCAAAAACAACAAAAATTAGAAACGCAGGAATAAAAGCATCAAAATGCATGGGGGTACCTCTTACTTATCCAACACATCATTGCGGGTGCTTTCAGCAATATCAATAACTTGCTGAATTAAATCTTCACCAACACCCAATTCAGCCAGCGTAGAACGCAAATGTGCAAGAATATGCTCAAAATGAGAGTCATCCAGCCCCATATTTTTTACCAAATGACGATGGCCTTCGCGCATGTCTTTGCCTGTATAATTATTGGGTCCACCAAAAGCCATGGTCAAGAAAGCTTTTTGTTTGCCTGCTTGGCGTTCCATGTCTACGCCTTCAAAAAAGCGTTTGACGTAGGAATCAGCCAATACACGACGGTAAAAAATATCAACCGCAGCATTAACGGCTGCGTCCCCACCCAGGGTATCATACAATGAACTCATAGGAATCCTCCATTTTATAAGACGATGTTCTATAACATTTGCACATCATCAAAGCAATGGCGCACAGTGTAACGGCGTATTTAAACTTGTAAATAAAATATAGGAACACTGCTTCTATAACAATTACCCACCACGTTTGCGTGGATGAAAGCGAATTTTATTGCTTTTAAAAACAGCATATTGCTCTCGGGGTAGAGTAAATGGCGCAGCGGCCCGAATAGCGACGATTAAAGTTTGATCCAAACTGGCACTGCCTGATGTTTCCAATACTGTGATGCGTAAAACACCACCATCACGTTTAAGCTCCAGACGCACCAATGGGCTGCGTACACCCGAAGGCAATCCACCCGGTACTTTCCAATGTTTTTGCACGGCAGCTTGCATCATGGCAATGTAACGATCCAATTCGCGGCTAGATAGCTGATGACTGACCAACGCTACGCGGTCAATTTTTGGCGCAGTATGGCGTGGTTGGTGAGTTCGTTTGGAAACAGCAGGCGCAAAAGGGTCAAAGGGCTTTTCCAACGAATGCTTTTCAACGCGCTTCGCTGGCTTTTTTGGCGTTGGTTTTGGCTTTTTCGTTTCAGGCTTCGCTTGGGTTTTCGGGGGGGCAATAGGCTTTGGCGGCACAACAAGCGTTGGTTCAATCATTTTGGGCTTGATCAGATCTATGGGCGGCGGTGTTTTTTTAACAGGCACTGGTTTAATAGGCTCAGGGATTTTGGGCTTAATAGGCTCAGGGACTTTGGGTGCGGGTTTTGGCGTTTGTTTTACAATCTTTTCTGGGCGTTGCATTTTTGCCAATTCTTTTGCCGTAATCAGATTTACTTCTATGCGTTTTAACGGCTTTTTTTGTTCTGCTGGGGTGTACAATGCCAACAGCAAAAAACCACCCACCACTAACACATGCAAAGCCAAAGCAAACAGTATATCACTGTCAATAACTTCATAAGAAGAAACCGTGGCTTCTTGCTTGATCATCGCCTGCGTCACATTAATTAATTCCCGTTCCTTAGCGTATTGGTTCCGTAACCAAGCCAACTTTGTTTATTTTTGCTTGCTCCAATTGACTCATGATTTTTGCAATCAATTCATACGGTGTTTTTGCATCACCACGGATGTAAATAGGAACATCGGCTTTATTTTTGCGAATAGCCAAAATACTGGCTGTTAATGAATCCAAACTCACTTTCTTTTTTTGCAAAAACACATCACCATTGCTGCGAATAGTGATAACCAAAGGCTCTATATTTTGCTGCATGGCAGCAGAGCTTGCATCAGGAAGATCCACATTAACACCTTGCGTCAACAACGGTGCTGTAACCATAAAAATAATTAACAATACCAACATCACATCCACCAAAGGAGTCACGTTAATTTCTCCCATGGGTTCCATGTCTTTACCCCATTTGCTTTGACCTGCCCACATAATTAATCCTGAATATGCCGTGCCATAATATTAAGAAACTCCGCTGAAAATTGTTCCATATTGCCCGCCAGTCGTTTAAGATCAGAAGTGAAGTGGTTGTAAGCAACCACCGCTGGGATAGCTGCGATCAAGCCAAAAGCCGTTGCCACCAAGGCTTCAGCAATACCAGGGGCAACGGCCGTCAGCGATGTGTTTTGGGTCATCGCAATACCTTGAAAAGCAGTGACAATGCCCCAAACTGTGCCAAACAAACCAATAAATGGCGATGTTGACCCCACCGTTGCCAAAAAAGATAAATGCCGTGATAGGTGTTCCATTTCACGCGAAAATGCTGCATCGAGCGAACGTCGCACACCATCTAACCCACCAGCAGCAACAATTTTTCCTGCTTGAATACTGCGTGAATCTTTGCGATGGCGTAGGTATTCACGGTAACCTGATTGAAAAATATTGGGCAACGGGCTGTTATCGTACATTTGAGGAATTCCCGCGAGCAAGGTATCCATATCGGAACCGCCCCAAAAACTTTCAGCAAACATGGCCGCTTCTTTTTTTGCTTTGGTGTAGCTTCGCCATTTGTTAAAAATAACAGCCCAAGAAGCGATGGATAAACCAATCAACAGCAACAACACCCCTTTCACTACGGGGCCTGCACCAAGAATTAAAACCCAAATACTCAGTTGCTCTGGCATGGTTGCCCTCCTATTGATTCACAGGGGTGAATTTTCTTGTTGCTGTAAGTGTTTGCATTAAATGTTCACATCAATTTTGCGCAGCCTGATGGCTCAAAATAATTTGGCAAGAAAGGAGTTTTTATGGATTCGGCATCGACAACAGTTTTATTGATAGGCCATGGCTCACGCAAGCCTGCCAGCAATGATGCAGTGCGAGAATTCATGAGCCTACTGCAAACACGTTTTCCCAACTACCGCATGAGATTGTGTTTTATTGAATTTGCTGATGTACTGCTCGATGAAGGCCTGGAACAAGCGGCCAATGAATCAACGCATGTCATTATCGTACCCTTGATGCTGGGGGCTGCCGGCCATGTTAATAGCGAAATTCCCAAACACGTCAACGCAGCAAAAAAACGCCATCAGCATGTAAGATTCGTAATCAGTAAGCACTTGGGCGCAGGGCTTGAAGTTTTACAAGCTTTATTGCAGCAAATGAACCGAGCGACACCACATATTGAAAAACCTTCGCCAACATCTGCCATACTCTTGGCGCGTGGTTCATCCGATATGGTTGCCAATGGTGAACCAGCAAAAATGGCACATTGGGTTTTTGAATCCAGCCAATGCGCGATGGTTGATGCCGCCTTTAGTGGTTTGACCACACCCACACTAGAAACAGTTGTGAAACGTCAAATACTATGCGGTATGCAACGCATTATCATTTTGCCTTATTATTTATTTACGGGGGTATTGATAACGCGCATTGCCAGGCAAGTGCAGCAGCTTAGGCTGCACTATTCCACAACAGTGTTTGACTTGGCTGATCCCATCGCATTTAGCGACAGCATCTACACGTTGGTTCATCAACGTATTCTTGAATATAGTCTGCTGGAATTGCCTGGTTAGCTGATTTTGTTCTTTCTTGTAATCCAATACTCAGATTTACGATGGTTGTGAGCAATAGCAAGTATCCATAATGTACCTACATGAACCATATACGCGATATAGTATGGAAAAGTTTTAAGATTCACGCGGCGATATCTACCCTTGCACATGCGAGGAACAGTAGGGTTTCGCATAATCCATTGGGCATGTTTATCAATCTCTTCCATCATTCCCAGGCTCAAGTCAGCCTGTTCCTCTTCATATGTTTCCATACAATCAGCTAAAAAACCAAAAGCATCAAAAATAGAGCTTTTCC
>JAUZQQ010000023.1 GCA_030950905.1 Mariprofundaceae bacterium | reverse complement strand
CGATGTAGCAATAAATCAACAAGAACACACCAACACCGAACGCATCTTTGGTGGTGTAATACGGATGAAAGTTAATTTTTTCTTCGGCAGTTTTTACATCAATACCTTCAGGGTTGTTTGAATGCACCACATGCAACGCATGAACATGCCCCCCTACAATACCTGCCAGCAGCAATGGAAACAGATAATGCAATGAGAAGAATCGGTTCAACGTAGGATCACCCACAGCAAATCCACCGCGCAGTGCTTCTTGTACATAGACGCCGATTACAGGTATCGCACCAAACAGATTGGTGATCACTGTTGCGCCCCAGAAAGACATCTGTCCCCAAGGTAACAAATAACCGAAGAATGCAGAGCCTTGCATGATCAATAAAATAACCACACCAATAATCCACAACAGTTCGCGAGGCCCTTTGTAAGAACCATAATACAATCCACGACCCATGTGCAAATACACCACAAAGAAAAATGCGGAAGCACCCACAGCATGCATATAACGAATCAACCAACCAAAGTTGACATCACGCATGATTCGTTCAACCGAATCAAAAGCGACACTGTAACCACCAGCAGTTAACGCTGCACTCGGTTTGTAGTACATCGCCAGAAAAATACCTGTCAGGATCTGGATCACCAGAACCAACAAAGCCAAGGAACCAAAGTTCCACATATAATTCAAATTTTTAGGTACTGGGTATTCAGTCATTTGAGACTTGATGATTGCATCAGCCCCTGTTCGTTCATCGACCCAAGCGAATATTTTTGTTTTCATAATTGCATTTAACACGTTTTTGTTCTCCCCCGTAACCTAACCGATGACCACAGTGGTATCAGTTTTGTACTTGTAAGGCATCAAATGAAGATTATGTGGCGCAGGTGAGCCTTTGATCACACGAGCCGAAAGGTCATACAAGGAACCATGGCATGGACAATGCCAACCACCTACCCAATCCTCTGGTACAGAATTCCCCCATTCTTCGCGCCCTTTACTGGGTTTGTACAAAGGAATGCAACCCAAATGTGTGCAACTGGCAACAACAATCAAGTATTCTGGTTTTATTGAGCGGTACTTGCGGTTTTTGTCGTTTAACCACGTTGCACTTACTTCTTCAATGGCCTTGGACTCTGGATCTTTAAGAAGATCGTCATGCCCGTCCAATTGCGCAAGCAATGCTTGGTTGCGATGGGTTATAAACACGGGCTTGCCTTGCCACTGAATAACCACCACTTGCCCCTCTTCTACTGTGGCCACATCAAACTCTGTTTTTGATGCAGCCAATGTATCTGCTGCTGGAAACATGCTGCCAACAAACGGAATGGCCGTTGCAGCCACGGCAACAGCTCCAAGTCCGCCTGCGGCAATAAACAACATATTGCGCCGCGATTGATCGACTTGATCAGACATAGTATCCCCTCCTTTTACGTTTTAAAAAATACAACGATTCAAACAACCTACGATAACCCAGACTAAGAATTCGCTGCCAACGCCCTTAACTCGGCCATTGCAGCAGCATAATCAGGTTTATTGTATACGGCTGATCCTGCAACCACGGCGTTTGCGCCAGCACCAATCACTTCAGCGATCGTACCAGTATTCACACCGCCATCTACTTCCAACCACGCATGGCTAGCCGCGTCATCGAGCATGCGGCGAGCTTCAGTGATTTTATCTGTTACGGCATGAATATAAGACTGGCCACCATAACCTGGATTGACACTCATCAACAGCACCAAATCTACGCAATGCATGACATTAACCAGTGTTGATACAGGTGTCGCAGGGTTTAAACTAACCCCCGCTTTGCAGCCAGCATCACGAATCACCTGCAAGGTGCGTTCTAAATGAATGCAAGCCTCTTGGTGTACCGTGATAATATCTGCGCCAGCCTTGGCAAACGCTTCGATTTGGCGATCAGGATTCATCACCATAAGGTGAACATCCATAATTTTAGATGTATGCGGACGAATGGCTTTCACGATGTTATCGCCAATGGTGATTGGCGGTACAAATTGACCGTCCATAACATCCACATGAATCCAGTCGCAACCGCCTTCATCAATGGCGCGAATTTCTTTTTCCAAATTGGAAAAGTCTGCCGACAAAATTGATGGTGCAATAATTATTTCTTTCATAGGTGCGATTTATAGCCAAAAAAGACCAGCTAGTCCAGCGACATCAACCATTTGACCAAGGCATGAATTTGTTTTGGTGTCAAAGGCCCACCATTTTTTTTTGCAAAACCAGGCATATGACGTGGATCTAAACCTTCAGAAACAATGGTTTTCAATGTATCAACATCGTCAAAACCTGTAAGCTTGGGGGCATAAGCACCTTGTGCCTTAGCACCGTGGCACATGGCGCACACAGCCGCGAAAATTTCTTTGCCCAATACCTTGCCTTGCGCAGGCATAACATGGCAACGTGCGCATGCGCCATCAAAAATACCATGATCAGGAAGTTGGGTGTGTGGATCAGCAGCAAGCACGGTTAATGTCATCCACGCAGTCGATTGCCGCCCTGCCTGGTCAGTAACCACTACATTCTTTTTCACCCGTCCTGTTTTCCCCGTGGTATCAATATCAATATTTAATACTGTAAATTCCCCAGCAGCAAGAATCGTTTGATCGGGCGTGGCTTCGGTGCAACCACAGGAGGCGATAACATCAATAATTTGAGCAACTTCTTGCGTGTTGTTGCGAATCAATAGCGTCGCAAACACATGCTTACCTTCTTTGACGTCCCCCAGATCCTGCATCACAGGATCCAACACCAAACCATGAATACGCAAGCCAATTTCATCAGCACAGCCTGCTGTTGTTATGGCCATCAATAGCAGCCATAATACAATATGGATGAACGTCATGCGTTTCATCAGTGACCAAGCACCAGCGCAACAATAATTACAATCATCACGCCACACTGCTAAAGCCCATGCCATCCGTCAATACGGAAAACACATGGTGACACACAAGCCCTTCGGTTGATTGTGTTCAAAGCTTACACTGCCGCCATCGCGTTTAAGCGTTTCATGCACAATAGCCAACCCTAAACCATGACCGCCGCGTGCACGTGTTGCATCGCCACGGTAGAATCGTTCGGTAATATGGGGCAAATCATGATCACTGATGCCTACCCCTTGATCACAGACTACGACCACAGGGGTTTTGTTTTCCATGCGCAAGCAACAATGGATGATGCTTTTTTCATTGCTGTAATGAACAGCATTGCTGGCTACATTGCTGATCACCCGTAGGCAATCAATTTCATGCATTGGCACCATCGCTTTATCAACGTCTGGTTGCACCTTTAATGTGATCTCTTTTTGTCGCAGGGTGACATCAAGTTTGCCCCAGACCTGTGTTAAAACTTGTGTTAAATCACATTGCCCCGCCAAGGGTTTACCATGTTCAATCTGGTCAACACACAGCAGTGCATCAAGCAAGCCATTAACGTGACGCGCTTCGTTGACAATCACCGCTGTGGCTTCTTTTCGCAAGGCTTTGTTTGAAGAAAATGTTTGCATACTGCGGGCATAACCCAACAATGAAGTGAGTGGTGTTTTTAGGTCATGCATCAAATTGCTTAAAAAAACGCTTCGTTGTTGTTGCAATTGGTATTCTTGCGTTACATCCATACAAATAAGCAACGCTTGGTTTTTCCCCAGCAATGTCAATTTGGGTTTAAGTACCCGATCATGAATATAGAGCTTTGGCAACAGGCTTCGTGCAGGAAGTGCATGCATTGCCTCTGTGAAATACGCCAGCCAATCAGGGTCACGGTACAATGTTGCCAAGGGTTGCGGTAATGGTGGATTCTTAGAAAGGCGAAAAATATCTTGCGCCCTGGGATTGATGCTTTTAACTTGCCCATCCATATTCAAGCGTAAAACAGCCTCGTTCATGGTCTCCAGCAACAAGTCCAAGCGTTTGCCTCGCCGTGTTACACGTTGCTCAGACTGTTCCAGCTTTTGTTGCATACGGGTAAGCTGTCTTTTTTGTTCATTAATCAATCGGTGCAAGCGTAACCCATACCAGAACAACAAGGCGACAAGTAAAGCACCAACCCAAACATGTTCAATCAAGGCGGCTGTAGCCCATCAAGCTATGACTCATCAGGCTGTTTGAGTGTGTAGCAGTAGCCTGCACCACGAACTGTGCGGATATAATCACCCATACCATGTTTGTTCAAGGCTTTGCGCAGACGTTTGATGGTGACATCCACGGTACGTTCTTCAACAAAAGCATTAACGCCCCACACATGGTCAAGCAGGTAATCTCGGGTGCGCACCTTTTCAGGTTTTTTCATCAGTATTTGCAACAATTTAAATTCCAAAGGGCGAAGATCAATGATTTTGCCGCCAACTTTAGCATTCAGTGCATCTGTGTTCAAATAAATAGGCCCTGTAGAGACATCATCTTTGGCAGCAGCATCGTGCCTGCGCCGCAGTAAGGCTTTGACACGGGCAATCATTTCTTCTGGCTCAAAAGGTTTGCCGAGGTAATCATCGACACCTTCATTTAAACCGCGCACCCGCTCTTCTGGCATGCTTAATGCGGTAATCATTAAGATGGGCAAGTGGCGGGTTTTTTCTTGTTTGCGCAACCAACGGGTTAATTCTAAGCCTGCCATCCCAGGAATCATTCGATCGAGCACCAGCAGTTGGTAATTTTCTGCCATCAAGCGGTCTGCCGCATGCCGCCCATTGTCACAACAATCAGTCTTGTAACCGGCATGGCTTAAATGCAAGTCGATCAAGCGTGCGATTGCAGGGTCGTCTTCAACTATCAATACAGAAGCTTTGGCCATGTGATCATCCTTCAAAACATGCGTAAAAACTGGAGACATGCTAAGCGTAAAAGGTGACATATTCATGACACAATCTACGCCTAGGTTGCGGCTGATATTAAATTCCTTTGGAGGAACCATGAAAATTAAGCATATTGCGCAAGCCGCTGCGCTTGCGATGATTGCTTCTGCATCTGTACCTGCGTTTGCGGGTGTGGTCGTAGCAGAAAAAGGCGACAGCAAATTAAAAATTGGTGCCAAGTTCTATTTGAACATGACCGATTATAAAGTTGAAAAAAACGGCGTGCAAAGCACCCGTACCCGTGGCATGGCTGTTGATCGCGCCTACCTTGAAGCACGTTATTATTTTGATAGCAATTGGATGATGCGTTTTACTTCTGATGTAAATAGTGAAACAAAGCGTACTGCTGGCGTACTAAGCAAAAAAAACAAAGGCAGCAACGTGTTTCTAAAATACGCTTATGTTGAAGGTAAGTTAGCAGGCAAAGCGGCGGTGCTTCGTTTGGGTCTTTCACATACGCCTTGGATTGATTATGAGCAAGGTTTATGGAAATACCGTTATGTGTCCAAGGTTGCTATTGATCAATACAAGTATGATGCGTCTTCTGACTTGGGCATTGGCTTAAAAGGCAAGCTGGCCGATGGCTTGTTTGGTTATTGGGTAACAGCGACCAATGGTGAAGGTTATGGCACACAAACCAACAACAAAACAGCAGGCACAGGCACAGACTACAACCTTCGCTTTGGTATTTACCCTGTCAAAGGCTTGACCATTGATTTGCAATACCGCCATGGTTTCATGGGTACAAAAACATCAACCAGCGCGGGCACGTTAAAAACTTTGAACCAATTGATGGTGACCTATGGTACAGGCCATGATTACCGCGTTGGTGCAAACTACATTTTAAATACCCAAAAAAGCAATATAACACAAATCACAACCAAGAAAGAAGACGTTACGGTGTTGTGGGGCTGGGCTAACTTTGGTGGTGGTTTTGGCGCATTTGGACGTATTGAGTCGCAAAAAGATAAAGTTAATACTGTGAATCCATTCAAAGGTACACGTTATGTTGCGGGCGTTCAATATTCACCACGTAAAAACGTTCGTTTTTCCTTAGCATTTGATGATCACAAGGTCAGCAATAATGGTAATGTAGCAGGTGATACCAAGCGCACACGCCGTTATGGTTTGTATTCTCGGGTATCATTTTAAACCTCGTTTAAATACGGTTTTAAATAAGAAAGGCCTCGCTTTATGCGGGGTCTTTTTTATTGGTTCTTGAATCCAAAAGATTTACACCATACAGTTTACCCTATTATTATCGCTTGCTTCCTACGTTTTTGTGGGATGTGGTGCGCTTTAATTGGAGTAACCATGAAAATAATGCTGGCACAGTGCATGCCACGGGTTGGTGCGTTGGCGCACAATGCAAGTATGATGGAAACTGCGATCCAGCAAGCAATCGTGGATCACTGTGACCTTATTGTTTTTCCTGAACTGGTCTTGACCGCTTACCCACCAGAAGATTTGCTGCTACTGCCTGCATTTATGCAAAAAGTTGAAACGATGCTTGAACGCATCATTCAAACCTCGCATGGCATTGCCGTGTTGTTTGGCTACCCATCGCAAGCCCATGGCACGATGCACAATAGCTTGTTGGTAGCACACAAGGGCAAACCACTGTTTTTCTACCACAAACAGCAACTGCCGAATTATGGGGTGTTTGATGAGCGACGTTATTTCACCCCTGGCGATCACCATCAAGCCTTGTATTTTACGCTCAATAACACCCGTGTTGGCGTTGCTATTTGTGAAGATTTATGGCAAGCTGATTTTGCCAAACGGATGCAGCACGAAGCCGTAGACTGCTGGATCACTATCCATGCATCGCCCTTTCAACTTGGCAAGCAAAAAGCACGCGAACAACTCACATGCCTTCGTGCCAAAGAAAACAATACTGCTATTATCTATTTGAACATGGTGGGGGGGCAAGACGAGCTGGTTTTTGACGGTGGCTCTCATGTCGCCACCCCCCAAGGCATTGCCATGCGTCTGGGGCAATTTAAAACGGCGAACAGGGTCTTTTGCTTGCCCTTTCCTTACCCCAAAGCCGTAACACCACCCTTGGAAGAAATGGCGCAACTCCATGGTGCTTTGGTGCTTGGGTTGCGTGATTATGTGCGCAGAAATGGTGGGGCGCGGGTGGTTTTGGGCTTGTCTGGTGGCATTGATTCAGCATTAACGGCGGTCATTGCGGTGGATGCTTTGGGCTGTGATGCGGTATTGGGTGTATTGTTACCCTCTTGCTTTTCCAGCGATCATTCTATTGATGATGCTAAAATACTGGCGGATAACCTTGGAATGGCGCATTGTTTATTGCCCATAAGCACGAGCGTCCAAAGTGTCGAAAATAGTTTAAAGCCTTTGTTCGATGCTTGGGGTTATAACGGTATACGAAATGTATGTGAGGAAAATATTCAGGCGCGGACACGGGGTTTGTTGTTGATGGCTATTTCCAACAAAACAGGACGCATGCTCTTAACTACGGGTAACAAGTCAGAATTGGCAGTGGGTTATGCCACCCTTTATGGTGATATGTGTGGCGCATATTCGGTGTTGAAAGATGTGTACAAAACCCAAGTTTTTGCCCTTGCCCGTTGGATCAATACGCAACAATCCCCATGCCGCATCCCGCAAAACAGTATTGACAAGCCGCCCTCCGCCGAGCTCGCCCCCGATCAACGGGATGAAGATTCACTGCCGCCTTACGATCAGCTTGATGCTATATTGTTGGGTCTTATTGAAGCGCATCAAAGCAGCAGAGAGCTGATCAGCCAAGGACACGATGGCAACGAAGTGCTGCGCATTGAACGCATGTTGCATCAAATGGAGTTCAAACGCAGGCAATCGCCGCCAGGGGTGAAGGTAACATCCTGTGCCTTTGGTAAGGAACGTCGCTTCCCTATGACCCATGGTTTTTATAAAGAAATCGAATGAAAACTTGATTGTTACTGATATAAACGCTATAAATCGCCCCCTTTTTGAAAACCTATGGGAGTTGCAAAGTGAAATCTGGCATCCATCCTGAATATACCACAACGGGCGTAACATGTTCTTGTGGCAATACATTCGAGACACGTTCAACCACGGGCAATATCCGTGTGGAGATTTGCTCCGCTTGTCATCCGTTTTATACGGGCAAGCAAAAAATCGTCGATACGGAAGGCCGTGTTGAACGTTTTTATCGGAAATACGGTAAGCCGGCTAACGCTGCCTGATTCGAGTAGGAGATTTGGCATGGCCAGCTCCTGCAATCAATACAATAGCATGCTTGATCGTTTTCCTATTGAAGCACCAGTTTTTATTTAAAACTTTGTGTTTTACGGTAACAAAAGCATGCAGATGAATGGAGAAAAATCAATGTACGCAGTTATTCGCACCGGTGGAAAACAGTACCGTGTGCAAGAAGGGGACACCTTACGGGTTCCCACCATCACTGCCGATATTGGCCAAGCAATCACATTTGATGATGTTTTGTTGGTCGGTGAGGGTAGTGAAATTACATTGGGCGCAGAGAGCGCCAATGTTGCCGCAGTGGTTCGTGGTCATGGCCGCGATAAAAAAATTATAGTGTTTAAAAAACGTCGGCGTAAACATTCGCAACGTAGCATGGGGCATCGCCAAAACTTCACCGCTATTCAAATTTCATCAATCAGCACGGGCGCGTAAGGAGAAGCAACAATGGCACATAAAAAAGCAGGTGGTTCATCCAGAAATGGGCGCGACTCTAATGCCAAACGCCTTGGCGTAAAAAAATACGGTGGCGAAGCGGTTCGCGCAGGAAATATTTTGGTGCGTCAACGCGGCACTAAAATTCGCCCTGGTGAACATGTTGGCTGCGGCCGCGATTATACATTGTTCGCATTGATTGATGGGCAAGTAGAATATTTTAACAAAGCTGGTCGAACCAGCGTTCGTGTTGTTTCGTAGTATGTAAGGAACGTGCGCAAAACAACTTGGGCACTTCAAACGCAGCAGTCAGGTAAATGACTGCTGCTGTATATGTTTAGCCTAAATAATTTAGGTTAAACACGGGTGACCCCCATTAATTGTGCCGAAATAAAGGCATCTATATCACCATCAAGAAATGATTGTGTATTGCCTGTCTCCATACCTGTTCGCAAGTCTTTGATGCGTGATTGATCAAGAACATAAGAGCGAATTTGATTGCCCCAACCAATATCAGTTTTACCATCTTCCAACGATTGTTTTTCATCGCGTTGCTTTTCAAGTTCTAATTCATACAAACGTGCTTTGAGCATTTTCCAACAGGCGGCACGGTTTTTATGTTGTGAACGATCGCTTTGGCATTGAACCACCACCCCCGTAGGCATGTGTGTCATGCGAACGGCTGAATCGGTTTTGTTAATATGTTGACCCCCAGCACCCGAAGCCCGGTAAGTATCAATGCGAACATCAGACACGTTGATATCAATTTCAATCTCACGATCAATATCAGGGTAAGCAAAAACAGAAGAAAAAGATGTATGGCGACGGTTACCCGAATCAAAAGGGGACTTTCGAACCAAACGATGAACGCCTATTTCTGCTTTTAAATAACCAAATGCATAATCACCACGAATGGATACCGTTACCGACTTGATGCCTGCCTCTTCCCCAGCCGTACATTCCATTAACGCTGTTTGAAAACCTTTGCGTTCGGCCCAGCGCAAATACATACGCAACAACATCTCTGCCCAGTCTTGTGCTTCTGTGCCGCCCGCTCCAGCATTGATTTCTAAAAAGGCTGATTCAATATCCGTTTCTCTGCCCAACATCTGCGCCAGCTCTAAGGCTTCTACCGTTGCTTGTACGCCATCAATGCTTTCGATGGCTTCACATTGGCTTTCTTCGTCGTCTTCCTCACCACCCATGTCAAACAACATTGATGCTTCTTCTAATGCGTTCAAAGCACCATGGTGTTGTTCTAAGATGCGTTCAATTCGGGTTCGTTCTTGCATCAGGGTCTGTGCCTTTTCGGGGGCATCCCATAATGCAGGGTCTTCAATACGGGCGTTTAGCTCGCGCAGTTCATCTTCTTTGCTTTCAACGTCAAAGTGACCTCCGAAGTGCTTCCAAGCGCGCTGTATAATTCACTGCGCGGCTGCGAAATCCTGTTATTTTATCAGCAATATTCATGGCTTTACCTTATTGTTTATTGTTTGGTGGTTTTATTTTGGTGGACTTTTTGCTGATGCACTGTTGTTTTCTTTTAACCAAAACACCCCTGCCAAGGTTGCTAAGAACACCATCACCTGCAAAGCGCTGGGGCGATCGTCATAACCCATCAGTACATGCAACAATTCACCGAGCAAACTATCTTGCGATAAAATCGCAGAGCTATCCCACAAGGGGTCAATCAATGGCGGCAACCATTCAATCACCACCAAATTCCAACAGGCTTGTGAGGCCATGCCTGCGGCAACAAGCATTAATAACCATGCAATGACATAAAAAACATGTTGAATGGGTATTTTTAATAATCCTTTGTACAACAAATAACCACAAGCAATACCAAGCAGCATACCCAACAATGCACCCGTCACCATACTCGCACTATCTTGATCACCAACTTGCCATGCCCCAAACAGAAAAAAGACGGCTTCCGAGCCTTCACGCACCACAGCACTAAAAGCGATCAACAGTAAACCCATGCCAGAAATATCACCTGTTGAAAAATCTTGCCCCGCTTGATGCATCTGTTTGGCCATGACCTTTCCTTGCCGGCTCATCCACACCACAGTCCAAGCGAGCAGTATTGATGCCAGCAACAATACCACAGCATTGAAAATAAACTCACCCGTTCCATCAAAGGCTGCTTCCATTTCTTCCATGAACCAAGCCAAAAAAACAGCGCCACTTAAACCGAGGATGATACCCCCAGAAATCCAGAGGCGGCTTGTCGCCACGCCACGGGTCGCTGCCATTAAAATACCAATAATCATTGCCATTTCAAGCATTTCTCGAAAGACAATCGTTAATGATGCAATCACGTCAACCCCTTGATTTTCAGGCAGTCTTCTGGTTGTTGGCATTGCTGACAAATACCTTGAAGAATCAGTGAATGACTTTTCATCATAAAGCCATGTTCATGGGCAATCTTTGCTTGTAATTCTTCAATTTGTGGCTGGAAAAACTCTTCAATACCACCGCAAACAGTACACAGCAAATGATCATGGTGGTGTTTATCCATGCGTTCATAACATTTGCGCTCGCCAATAAACATACTGTCGATCAACGCTGCTGCTTCTAATGCAGCCAAAGCACGGTATACCGTTGCAATACCAATGCTTTTCCCCGTACTTTTCATGGCAGCCAATACAGTCTCGGCATCCCAATGCGATGATGAGCCGTTAATAAGGGCAAGTATTGCCTGCCGTTGCGGTGTTAATCGAATAGTCATGCCCCATCCTATAAATAGTGATTCTCAATATCAAGCCAGAGGGCTTCCCCCACGCTGCCAAGGTAGCACAGCATGCGCCTCAATACTTACCCTTGCAACCATGCCCAAAGCTGCCAACATACTGACCAAGGCAGAGCCGCCATAACTAACAAAAGGCAATGGCACGCCGACCACGGGCAAAACACCCGACACCATGGCAATATTTACAAAAATATAGATCATAAAAATACTGCAAACACCCACCGTCACCAATGCAGCAAAGCGGGTATGCGCAATGCTGGCAATATGCAACATGCGATGCACCAACAATGCAAACAACAGCAACAACACAAAAACGCCAATCAAACCAGCCTCCTCAGCCAACACAGAAAAAATAAAGTCTGTATGTTGCTCAGGTAAAAAATTCAAGCGTGATTGGGTTCCCGTCAGATAACCTTTGCCCCACAAGCCACCAGAACCAATAGAAATCATCGATTGAATAACGTGATAGCCCGCACCAAGCGGGTCAGTCTGCGGGTCAAGAAAAGTTAATACCCGTTGCTTTTGATACTGATGCATGTGCAGCCATACATACCACCCAGCAAAAGGCATCATCGCCACAATAGAAAACAAATAACGCCACGGGAACCCTGCTGCCACCAACATGGCCGTCGCTGCCAACAGCAATACCAAGCTCGTTCCCAAATCAGGCTGAACAACAATAAGCGCAGCGGGTACGGCGGTGAGACATACAGCGACAATAATTGCCAACCAGCCATCAGGTTCACGGTTGGCAAACCAATGGGCCAACACCAACATCAAGGCCCACTTCATGATTTCTGATGGTTGCAAGTGAACAGGACCAATAGTGATCCAGCGTCTTGCGCCCATTTGCACATCACCCATCAAAGGTACCAGTGCAAGGCACAACAAAGCAAAAGCAAACACGGGCCAAGCCAACAAACCAAGCAAACGCAGTGGAATCAACGCAAGGATTAAAAAAGCTGTGAGTCCCACCAACCAATAGGATAATTGGCGGTACCAAATATGTATTTCGCCATGATGCACTGCCGAATACAGCGTCAACAGACCAATAGCTGCCAACATCAGCAAGATAACCAGTAACCAACGATCGATCAACAACCATGGCTTAAACATCATTTTGACATGTCACTGCTCGCCATGGCATTGACAATGGCTTTGGCAATCGGTGATGCGCCGCTGCTGCCATGGCCACCGTGTTCAACAAAAATAGCAAAAGAAATACGTGGTTTTTCATACGGTGCATAGCCTATAAACCAAGCGTGATCCTGATGCTTTTTCAATACCCCTTTGCTTGAATATTTTTTTTGTTTTTGCGACATCCCTACCACTTGTGCCGTGCCTGTTTTGCCTGCAATGTGCCATGCGGCATCATGAAGGTAACGGTAGGCCGTACCACCGGGGGTATTGGCAACATCGGCCATTGCTTCTTGAACACGCGTTAAAGCATGGGCGGGCAAGTCCACATGGCGTTCGATTTTGGGCGCAACCCCTGCCAACATCTGTGGCTTTAAAACATCGCCACCATTGGCGAGTGCCGCTGCAAAACGTGCCATTTGTAGTGGCGTAACGGTCACCATGCCTTGACCAATCGCGGTAATCATGACTTCACCCGGGAACCATGCCCGTCGATGGCCATGGCGGATATGCCCACCAGCAGCCGGCAAATTCCCACGTGCTTCTGGCGATAATGTGATGCCTGTGTATTCACCAAACCCCCAGCGGTGCGCTTCTTCAATAATCGGACGCATACCCAATTGATCACCCAAATTATAAAAAAACACATCACAGGAGTGCATCAAAGCATCATGCAAATTAACATAACCATGGCCTGATCGTTTCCAACATCGCAAGCGTCGATCATGCAATTGCACATACCCCAAGCACTGAACACGTTGATTGACCGCTTTCACTTCCTTGCGTAAGCCTGCCATTGCGGTAACCATCTTCCATGTTGAACCGGGTGGGTACGTTGCCTGAAGCGCGCGGTTAAGCAAGGGTATTTGATCATTGTTCAGCCATGCCGACCACTGTTGTTGTTTTAAACCTTGGATAAATGCGTTGGTATCATAACCCGGCGTACTTAGCATGGTCAGTACTTCGCCACTGTGTACATCCATCACGACCACCGCGCCCGTACGTCCTGCTAGCGCATCCGCTGCGGCTTGCTGAATGCGAACATCCAACGATAAACGGATACTCTTTCCCATCACAGGGGGGGTCTCAGCCAACACAGCCACCCTTCGGCCACGGGCATCAACTTCTTCTTGTTGGCTTCCCGGTGAGCCATGTAAATACGCCTCAAAGGCAAGTTCTAGCCCACTTCGACCTATATATTCACCTGGAAAAAACCCTTCTTTTAAATCCGATTTTCTCACCCGTGATAAATACCCAATAACATGTGATGTTAGCGCAGCATACGGATATTCACGGTGCGTACCCGCTTCTACATTTAAGCCGGGGTAATGTTGCAAACGGGGCAATAACCACGCTATTTGGTACCATTGTAGCTGGTCTTGCAGCAAAACAGGGCGATCCTTTCGGGCATGAGATATGCGCCGCAAAATTCGTTTTCGATGACTCGATGACCATGGTAAATTGGCATAAAGCATCGCCAATACAGCATCCATATCGTCGATACGTTCAGGAATCATGATCAGGCGATAAGAAATACGATTAACTGCCAAACCACGGCCATTGCGATCCATTATTTGACCACGAACAGGCAGGATAGGAAGCACATTAATACGGTTGTTTTCTGCCTGAAGGTTAAGACCGTCATATTGCATCCATTGCAAATCTACCATGCGGCCAAGCAACAATAGCAACAACAATGCAGCGATACCGTGAAATACAAGCATGCGAAATGTAAAACGTGAACGGGTATCAAAAACACTCATCGCACAGACAACCAAGACGTTTCATTCACACGCACCCATTGGTACCAACAACAAACGGCAAGCAATAAGGTTAATAGGGTGGATTCCAGTGACCAGCCTTGCCACAGCAATAAGCTGCAAGCCAGCACCAACAACAATAGCCGTTGTGGCAGACCCGCACCTGCCACATCGTCCATCCAAATCAACAACAAAGGCAGGGAAAGCCACAGTAGAATACCGGGCCAAAGCGTCCAATAAAAGATAAAGTCATGCACGCAAGCGACAAAAAACACCCACCATGCATAACGCCATTGCGCCAATAAAGCACCCAGCAGCAGGGCGAAAACCCAATCAGGTTGGTAAAATTTAACAGGAACCAACCAGTTCAACCAAAGCCCCAGTAAGATAAAACAAAACAGCCAAACAACAGCGTTTAAAAAGCGAAAATTAATCACTGTTTTTTGTTGCTGCCACAGCCAACCAATGGTCGCGTTGCCAGTGTGCCACAGGCACAGCTTCAACATGGGCAAAGGGACTTCCCTGAATGGCTTTCGTGCGAACGACACGGGCAACAGGAATGCCCGGTGGGTACAAGCCACCTGCGCCAGAGGTGAATAAAATATCACCAACGCTTAAAGTGAAAACAGCAGGGATAAAGTCCAACAGCAGTTGTTTGCCATCGCCCCGCGCCAATGCGGCAAGATCGCTGCCTTGCATGGTCACAGGCACGGCAATGGATGCATCCAACACGGTACGCACAACCGCATATTCACCTTGCCTTGCATCAATCAGACCAACCAAACCTTCACTGGAAATCACCACATTATCAACCACCGCTTGAAGGCTTTGAATGATGATACGTTGGCTTTTTTGATCGGGGCTTCGGCCAAGCACGGATGCACCATGCCATTCATAACCTTCTATATCTTGCACGTTTAGCAAACGCCGCAAACGAATATTTTCTTCATGCAGACTTTGGGTTTGTTGAAACAATGCGGTTTGTTTTCCGAGTCTTATTTCCATGGCTATTACTTTTTCTTGCAATGCTGCGCGCTCTTGTAGCCATAGGGCTAATTCATCAACCCACAGCACAGGGCGTTGCACCCAAGAAAAAACAGGGCCGGATGCCAACAAAAAACGCTGACCGATATTCATGGCATCCAAGGAAAACAGCGCGACAAGAACAATGGCGACAAACACCCCGCGACGAAGCAATAAACGATGGCGCATTATTCACCTAATCGCTTATTCGTGCGCTTATTCGCGTGACAATACGCCACGCATACGATCCAATTCTTCAAGTACATGGCCACTGCCCAGCACCACACAATTTAAAGCATCTTCTGCCACCGTAACAGGCAAGCCTGTTTCTTCGCGCAACAGTTGATCCAAACCACGCAACAAACCCCCGCCACCGGTTAATACAATACCTTTATCGACAATGTCAGCAGCCAGTTCAGGTGGGGTACGTTCCAAGCATACTTTAACACCTTCAACAATAGCATTCACCGACTCGGTTAAAGCATCAAGCACTTCCACATCATCCAATGATAATGTTTTGGGTACACCATTGATTAAATCACGGCCTTTTACATCCATGCAGCGCACATCATTAACCTGTGGGTAGGCAGCACCCAAATACATTTTAATACGCTCTGCTGTTGGCTCACCCACCAAGAGGCTGTGTTTTCGCCGCAAATGGTTGATGATGGCTTCATCCATTTTATCGCCACCCACACGAACTGAGCGCGAATACACAATGCCGCCATAACTGATCACCGCAATTTCTGATGTGCCGCCGCCAATATCCACCACCATCGAGCCAGATGCTTCGGTCACAGGCAGGCCTGCACCAATGGCTGCTGCCATCGGCTCTTCAATCAAATACACTTCACGCGCACCTGCGGCCAAGCCTGAGTCGCGAATAGCACGACGTTCCACGGGTGTTGAGCCGTAAGGCACACAAATTACAATGCGCGGCGCAGCACCCCATGAGCGTTTGTGTATCTTGCGAATAAATTGACGCAACATCTCTTCGGTAATCAAAAAGTCTGCAATCACCCCATCTTTTAATGGGCGAATCGCAGAAATAGAATCAGGGGTGCGACCAAGCATGCGTTTGGCATCTTCACCAACAGCCAGCACCTTTCGGTTTTTCTTGCCATCGCCTTCATACACGGCAACCACAGAAGGCTCATTTAAGACGATGCCTTCACCCCGCACGTAAATAAGCGTATTTGCCGTCCCTAAATCGATAGAGATATCACGCGAGAAAAACCCAAAAAATCTTTTGCCTAACATCTATACACCCTTATGCCGAAGATACAGGAAATGCATTTTCATCGGGTTTGTCGGCAAACGTCTTTAACTTTTGCGAACGTGATGGATGGCGCAATTTACGCAATGCCTTCGCCTCAATTTGGCGAATCCGTTCACGGGTAACACCAAACTGTTTGCCCACCTCTTCTAAGGTGTGATCCGTATTCATGCCAATACCAAAACGCATACGTAAGACTTTTTCTTCTCGCGAGGTTAAATTATCCAACACTTCCAACGTAACCCCAGCCAATGCCTCACTGACTGTTTTATCCAATGGGTTTTCAGCATGAACATCACCCACAAAATCACCCAGTTGTGAATCATCATCATCACCGACGGGGGTTTCTAGCGAAACAGGTTCTTTGGCTACTTCCAAAATCTGCTCGACTTTCTCAATCGGCATCTCCAACTTTTCTGCTAATTCTTCGGGGGTGGGTTCACGGCCAATTTCTTGGGCGATTTGACGGGATACACGATTGATTTTATTGATCGTTTCAATCATGTGAACGGGAATGCGAATGGTTCGTGCTTGGTCGGCAATAGAACGGGTGATGGCTTGCCTGATCCACCATGTGGCATAGGTAGAAAATTTATAACCACGCCGCCATTCAAATTTATCAACCGCTTTCATCAAACCAATATTGCCTTCTTGAATCAAGTCTAAAAAGCCCAGGCCACGGTTGGTGTATTTTTTGGCAATCGAAATAACCAGCCGTAGATTCGCTTCGATCATCTCGCGTTTGGCTTGACGCATTTTTGCCTCACCCATGGTGAGTTTACGGGCGACATCTTTGAGTTCTTCTACAGGCATTTCACAGTCTTGCTCAACACGACGCAGTCGCCGTTGGTTTTCACGAATTTTTGGCGCTATTTTTTCTAGTGCAGGAATCCATCGTGCACCTTTATGCTCGACACACAACGCATCAAGCCAACGCTCATTCGTTTCGTTGGGCACAAACGATTCAATAAATAATTTGCGCGGCATTTTTGCAGCCAACGCCATATCTCGAATTTCTCGTTCAAAACGGCGAACCCGATCAATGGCATGTTTAAAACGCAATACCAACACTGCAATTTGACGCACAGAAAACGGAATAGCCACCAATTCCATAAGCATGGATTCAAGTGCTTTATGCACCTGCGTGGCCAATTTTAAATCATCAGACTTACGGTCAAAACGTGCTTTAAGTTTAAGGTAATGGTCATGGTGCTTTTTGGCAGCATCAAAATGCATTAAAGCATCGTCCAATTGTTCTTCCATGGTGATCACAGTTTCATCCATGGGTGTACCATCGGGTGTTGCTGTGCGTGCCTTGATGGCTTGAGAAAGTGCCTCAGGATCCAGTTTTTCTGGTTCTACGGGTTCTTCTTCTTCATCGTCACTGCTGTTTAAACGGCGTTCATACTCTGCAATTGCGGCAGCGTTTACGACTTTTTGATCAATGTCTAAAATATCACGAAAAACAGGTGGCACATCCGTACCCTCTGCAGCATCACGAATTTCAATCACCCGCTCACCCAGCATCATGATTTCACGAAAGGTTGCAGGACACAAACAAATCGCTTCATGAATCTGCATGCGGCCTTCTTCAATACGCCGCGCAATTTCAATTTCACCTTCACGGGTTAGCAACTCAACTGTTCCCATTTCACGCAAATACATACGCACGGGGTCATCAATCCGAATAACGGTTCCCAGTGTCGTGGTATCAGCACGGAGGGCAGAGTCCTCTTTTCGCAAGCGGTCTTTACGAACGGCATAAGCACCTGTTGGCGCACGTTCAGGATCAACCACCTCAATACCCAGTTCAGTAAAAACATTGATGACTTGTTCTACACGGTCTGCTGAAACCAGTCCTTCAGGCAGATGTTTGTTAAGATCATCATAGGTAATGTAACCGATTTCTTTGCCCTTGGACATCAAGCTTCCCAGCTCGCGAATACGGATTTTATCAGGTGTCATTGGCTACCTCTGCGTTCTTCTTCTAATTTCTCGGTTAAAACTTTTTGTTCGCCTTGCAATTGATGCAAGCGTTGGCGAATATGCATTTTCTCGCCCATATCATGGGTTTGATGGGTGCTACACTCCAAATGGGTGCGTAACATATCCAGTGTGATGCTGGAAAATTCCAAATCACTGACTGCATCCTGATTCATCCAGCGTGGAATGTGGATCGTATCGGGAAACAAACGTTGTAAATATGCAGCGCAGGTATTGCCTGCATAACCGTCCAGTCCTTTTAATGATAAAGCGCGATGGTATAACAAACGAACCTCATCATCGTCAAGTGTAAAATTACATGCGTCTTCAGGCAATGTGTTCAATCGTTCAGGCTTTTGCATCAGCCCAGCCATAAATTTATCTTGTACTTGATTGATCGGCTGCTGTCGCATGCCACCACGTATTGCCATGTGTGTTCGGTGTTGAAGCTGCAATTTCAAGCCTGTTTGCTGTTCAGCAGCCTGTTGCCAAGCTTGGCGCAAATAATCATCGTTAATATTCTTTAGCATTACATCTGCTTTTTTTGCCATGCGTGCTTTGCCTTCGATGCCTTGACCCGCCAGCTTCCGCAAGCCAAGCAGCCATGTTTCAAGCACAGGCGTTGCTGTACCCACACGATCCATCCATGCTTTGCTACCTTCGCGCTGCAACAGCGAGTCAGGGTCTTCGCCATCAGGCAAATACAAAAAGCGTGGTTGCCATTCAGATTTAAGCAGCGGCAACACACGCTCAAGCGCACGCCAAGCCGCCTGATAACCCGCCCTATCACCATCAAAACAAAATACAGGCGCATCATGCATACGAAACAACAAGCGCAATTGGTGTTCACTGATGGCAGTACCGAGTGGCGCAACAGCAATGGGTAAATCATGTGCTGCCAAAGCCAATACATCCATGTAACCTTCAACCACCAACAACTGCTTGCGCTGGCGAATATCATCCCGATGTTCAGCCATACCATACAACAGTTCTGATTTATGAAACCAATCGGTTTCGGGGGAGTTTAAGTATTTGGGTTGAGCATCATCCAATATGCGCCCCCCAAAACCAACCACCGTGCCCCGTGCATCAGCAATGGGGAACATCACCCGATCACGAAAACGATCCACATAACCACGATCACCAGCAAACAACAACCCTTGGGATTCCAGTGCGGCATGTTTATCCGCATCAAACGCTTGTGCCATAAAACCGTAACCTGCTGGTGCAAAACCAAGCTGGTATTTTTTAATCAAAGCCTGCGGCAATCCACGCTTGTTCAAGTAAGCCGCCGCTTTTGCCCCTGCTGGTTGTTGCAACTGCTGCATAAAACACGATGTTACCTGCTGCAATAAATCGCCCGCGTATGTACGCAAGCGGGCATGCTGCTCGGCTTGTTGTTGTTGTTGCGGAGTCACTTCTGGCAGGGCAACACCTGCTTTCTCGGCCAAAAACGCCACAGCCTCAGGAAATGAATAACCATCATGCTCCATCAAGAATTGAAAAGCACCGCCGCCTTTGCCACAACCAAAGCAATAAAACATTTGCTTGTCAATAGCCACAGAAAAGGAAGGTGATTTTTCATGGTGAAAGGGACACAAGCCAAACATATTATTGCCAGAGCGTTTTAATTCTACATGACGTGCCACCAAATCAACCAAATCAATGCGGGTTAATAATTGGTCTAAAAACGCCGCTGGGTAGTACGCCATTAAATATTAGCGGGCGAAACAGTGGGGCAATTGGCAGGGGCAGGATTTTTTCATGTTAATGCGGCTTTTACTTGTTTTGATACCAAGCTCATATCGGTTTTCCCTTGCAGTGATGGTTTAAGAACAGCCATGACCTTACCCATGTCTTTCATGGCTGTTGCGCCTGTTTTGGCTATTGCTTGGGCAACGGCTTCAGTCACTGCTTGTTCATGCATCTGCTTGGGCAGGTAAACAGCCAGCACATCAACTTCCGCCAATTCTTTATCAGCCAAATCTTGTCGATTCGCTGCCAAGTACTGCGTCGCGGCATCTTTGCGTTGTTTGATCAAACGGGATGCAATGGCAATCACATCGGTATCGGTCAAGTTGGTTTTCAGCTCAATTTCTTTATCTTTTAATGCAGCACGAAACATCCGAATCGCATTTAAACGCAAGCTATCTTTGGCCTTCATCGCCAATTTCATATCGTTCATGATTGTGTTTAGCATAACAGCGTCCTTAAAATTTAGTGATCAAACGATTTTTTTCATAAAATAGATTTATGAGTAAAACAAAAAACGCCGAGCACAAAGACTCGACGTTTAATGTGTAGCATTTAAAGCATCAGTACTTTAATACTCGCGGTTTTCGCGCATTCTTACACGGCGAAGGCGTTTCATCAGACGCTTGCGTGCAGCGGCATCTTTGCGTTTTTTCGCAACGGAAGGTTTTTCATACGCTTCACGACGACGACACTCGGTAATCACACCAGCACGCTCCACTTGTTTGCGGAAACGCTTGATGGCCATTTCTATGGGCTCTTCAATACCTATTTTAATTCCTGGCATAGTTAAACATCACCTCCTTCATCACAATGACACTTGATTATCTGCACGGGCATAGCATGATCCGCAAAAAATACAGACCACGCACAATGATACATGCAAAAAGGTCGCGCAGCATAATTAATTCAGGAGTAAAGTCAATAGATCGTTCTAATTTATTGCGGACACTTACAAAAATAGCCAGTTGGACCATGCTATCTCGCGTCCTTGGTTTTGTTCGTGATATACTGTTGGCACGCTTGCTTGGCGCGGGAGCATTGGCGGATGCTTTTTTTGTGGCCTTAAAATTACCCAATTTTTTCCGCCGTCTTTTTGCCGAAGGTACGTTGACAGTTGCCCTCGTTCCCGTGCTTACAGAGCAGCGCAAAAAAAGCGAGGCAGATGCCCATGTTTATTTAAATGCATTGGCAGGTGTCTTGCTACTCGCGTTACTTGTTTTTACTGTTGCTGGGATTGTTGCTATGCCGTGGCTGCTGCTGCTGTTTGCCCCCGGGTTTCATGATGAACCGAACCGTTGGCAACAGTCGTTGTCCTTGGCTCGTTGGATGTTTCCTTACCTTGCTTGTATTTCTTTGGCGGCCATGTCTTGGGCTGTATTGAACTGCTACCGAAAGTTCTCTGTCGCAGCAGCCAGTCCTGCCCTGCTAAATATAGCGCTGATTTTTGCAGCCATTGGCCTTGCCCCCAACATGGACAACCCGGCAGAAGCCTTGGCTATCGGCGTGGTGGTCGGTGGCGTACTGCAATTGGCTATTCAATTCCCCGCATTAAAACGCATTGGCTGGGTTCCCTCGCCGTCTTGGAACCCACGGCTGCCCGCTCTTTGGCAGACGCTGCTGCTGTTTGGCCCTGCCGTCATCGCTATTGCTGCCGTGCAAATTAATATTTTGGTGGGCACAATCCTCGCCACCTTGCAACCTGTGGGTGCTGTTTCTTACTTGTACTATGCCGATCGACTGGTGCAATTACCTTTGGGTGTTTTTGGCATTGCCATGGGAACAGCATTGCTGCCAGCCTTGTCCGAACACATGGCGAATCACCGCATTGATGATGCCCGCCGCGAATTGGGGCAAGGTCTGGCATGGCTGACTTGGATCACCTTACCGGCGGTTGTTGGTTTGCTGCTGCTTGCTGAACCCATCGTGCGCACCTTGTTTGAACATGGTCAATTCACTTCTGCCGATGCCCTTGCAACTGCCATGACGCTGCAAGCTTATGCCGTTGGTTTAATGGCTTTTTGTTGGGTGAGGGTATTATCAATAGCTTGTTATGCCAACAAAGATGGCAAAGCCCCCATGCGCTACGCTTTGATCAGTGTTGCTGCCAATATTGTTTTCGCCCTGTTGTTGATGCAACCCTTGGGTTATGTTGGGCTGGCTTTGGCAACGTCACTGGCTTCTTGGTTAAATGTGTTTCTGTTGTGGCGGCATTTTACCATGACCCATCAACAAAGCATTCTTGCTTCACACGATCTTAGGCGCATGATCCATGCTTTTCTTGCCAGTGTATCCATGGCGGTGTTTCTTGTTGGCTTACCACTTGTTTTGGTATTTCCTGAAGAAGCTAAGATTGCACAAGCTTTATGGGTTGCACTTGCCGTTGGCGGCGGCGCAGGCGTGTTTTTTGGTGTATCCTTGTGCCTAACCTGAATAATTCAGGCTAAAGAAAGGGCAATATTAGGAGACGCGCCAAGAATCAAGCACATCGTTAAAAGTGCTTGTTTAGGAAGCAAAAAACCCGCGAATGCCTTGGGTCAATACACCATGAAACCCATGAAAAAACAACAAGATACATTTTTTTGTTGAAGTAATAGATTAAGGTTAGTATGATGGCGCATTCAACAGGAGGTGTGCATGATGCAACACTATATTCATGGGTACACAAGTATTGTTCGGTCTGTTTTGGTGGCTACATGTGCAGGATTACTGTTCACTGGCTGCCATACGCTAACAGATAGAGAGTACGTTACAGTCAAGAAAATGCCCAAGCAAGTGATTATTCTTGAACAAAACGATATGCGCTTAGAAGAAAACATTGATAACTTGCGCAAGGCCGTAGAGTCCATGCGTAAAGACATGAAAGAGCCTATTAAAAACCGTGATGCACGGGTCGAGCAGCTCAGTTCGCGCTCAGCAAGGGTGACATTGCAAAACAAGGTGCTGTTTAGCAACGGCAGCACCAATTTTAGTAAAGCAGGCAAAAAAGTCCTTTCTCAATTTGCCAAATCCATGAAAAAAAATAAAAACTTGCACGTTCGCATTGTAGGGCATACCGACAGTAGATTGCCGACCCCGCGCCTGCAAGAACGCTATTTGGACAATTGGGAAATATCCGCAGCACGTTCCGCCTCTGTCGCACGTTATTTGACCTGGGAGCAGCACATCGACCCTAAAAGAATCACAATTGTTGGCGTGGCTGATAACCAACCTGTGGCCAGCAATGCAACAGCCAAGGGACGAAAATTAAACCGTCGTGTCGAGCTTTATCTTGAGGTTTGATATATCGACCAGCATTATTTTAATATTTTTGTTTGTGAATAAAATTTTAAAATAATGCTGGTCGTGCTTGTATAAAATAACGGGGAGACCATGTGAAATCGACGCTTGAACAAGCATTGCAAGAAGCTGTAACAAAGCTTCTATTAAATATTGATACCAATGACACCCCCCGTGTACACCTAACGCGGTCAAAAGCTGATGGTCATGGTGATTATGCCTGTAATATAGCCATGGTATTGGCACGATGTTTGAAACAAAAGCCCAGTGATATTGCCACCAACATCCTCTTTCATGTGCAATGGCCAGCAGAAGTGTGCAAAACAGAAATCGCAGGCCCTGGCTTTATTAACATTCATTTAAAAGCTGCAAGCGAAGCAAACATCTTGTGCAGTATTGTTGCGCAGGGTGTACAATATGGTAACCAGCACGTCACATCACCGCAAAAAATATGCATAGAGTTTGTTTCTGCCAATCCGACAGGCCCTATGCATGTTGGTCATGGGCGCGGCGCGGTATTGGGTGATTCTTTGGTTCGTCTTTTACAAACCCAAGGCCATGATGTTCAACGTGAGTATTACATCAACGATGCGGGTGGACAAATCGGGGTATTGGCCTGCTCTGTTTGGGCGCGTATTAAAGAGCTGCAAGGGCAGGCTGTCGTTTTTCCTGAAGGTGGTTACCCTGGGTTATACATTGTTGATATTGCCCGTGAAATTCTTATCAGCCACCCATTTAAAACACTGTTAAAGATGCCTGAAAATGAACGCATGACACTGCTTGCAGATTTGGCTGTAAGCAAAAACATGACCCTAATACGCGCTGATTTGGCAAGGTTAAACATTCATTTTGATTTATTCTTTTCCGAAAGGCAATTGCATGAATCGGGTGCAGTAAACACATTGATTCAACGCTTGCAAGATGATAACCTTATTTTCAATGGCATATTACCACCACCAAAAGGTAAATCTGTTAGCGATTATACACCGCAGGTCCAGCCATTATTTAAAACAACAAGCTTTGGTGATGATGTTGACCGACCCGTGATCAAACAAGATGGTACCCCCACCTATTTTGCTGCCGATATTGCCTACCATTATGATAAACATGGGCGTGGTTTTGATCGCATGATTGATATTTGGGGTGCTGATCACGGTGGTTACGTTACCCGTGTACAAGCAGCGGTTGAAGCTTTAACAGGGTTGCAGAAACAACCTGATGTACTGCTGGTGCAAATGGTGAATTTAACACGCAATGGTCAACCCGTGCGCATGTCCAAGCGAGCCGGTACATTTGTCACGCTTGAAGAAGTCGTGCGTGAAGTTGGGGCTGATGCCGTACGCTTCAACTTTATGACCCGTCGTGCGGAAACACAATTTGATTTTGACCTGGAACAAGCCAAATTACAAAGCAATGAAAACCCTGTTTATTATGTACAGTATGCCCATGCACGTATTTATGCCGTATTGCGTAAGGCAGAAGCGATGAATGTGCGACGTATTGCAGCCACAGATTGTGACTTATCCTTGCTTGTTGCAAAATCAGAACAAGCATTGATTGCCCAGCTTCTTGGCTACCCTGGATTGCTTCAAAAAGCAGCGGATCGTCTTGAGCCTTACCGCTTAACCAATTATGCCATGCAATTAGCTGCTGGTTTTCATACCTTTTACCACCAATGCCGAATTATTCAAGATAATACAGCGTTGGTTCATGCTCGCTTGTTGCTGGCTGAGGCGGTGGCACAGGTATTGCACAATACATTGAATGTTTTGGGTGTGTCAGCACCTGAGAAAATGTAAGACTATTATTTTTTTTACTTTTTTTACAAGGACTAGGAAAAATATATGTATGATTTTGCCCAAGCTGAAAACGCACAAGCAAAACGAACGAAAAGAAGGCGGGGCGAAGGAGGTCGTATGATGAAAATTTTAAAACCCTTGATTTTTACTGTGTGTTTGGTGGTGGTTTTTGCCATTGGTTATTCAATTAGCCCAGGCAAAGGCGAAGCTGTAGACAACACGGAAGAATTGACACGTTTACAAGAACAGTTGAATAAAAAAGATCAATCGTTGGCATCGTTGCAGGCCTCGCTTGATGCATTAAAAAGCGAACAAGTCGCATTGAAAAAATCCATGGACGAAGCCGAGGCAAAACATCAAACGCAGGTGGCTACTGCGGCGCAAGACAAGGACGCTGCCAATACTGATGTTGGTGCGTTGAACTTTTACAATGACCTACCCAAGCAAAAAGTCCAACCAGAACCACTGCAAGCAGACCCCAAAAAATTGGCTGCCCTTGCAAGCCCCACGGTAACGGCTATTGCAGCCATGCCAAATAAAAACAAGGCCCGTGATAAAGAACACAAAAGTACGCCAAAAGCTGCAGCAGGAATGAGCAACAAACCATTGGCTGCCAATCAAGTACTCACACCATCGGTTAAAAAAGAAAGACACAAAAGCACAGCAAAAAGCAAAACATTGCCAGCTCGCTACATACCACCGGGCTTTAAAAGCGGCAAAATACCTGCGCCAAAAAGATCCAAAGCAAAAGAAGTAAAAACTTCAAAACCAGCAAAAAAGACAAGCCAAAGCACGGCTACGTTTATGGTGCAAATGGGTTCATTTAAAAGCAATGAAGCCACCACAAAAATGCGCGGCCAGCTACGCAAACAGGGTTACAGCGTTCATGTAAGAAAAGCCGATGTCAAAGGCAAACCCGTCTTTCGTGTGATGATTGGCCCTTACCATTCAAGCGCATCAGCTAAAAAAGCGCAAGCCTCCTTGAAGAAAAAAATGGGGGTTGCAGGGCTGGTGATCAAGAACAAATAGAATATTGCTTGCCAATGTAGCAGCTCATTTATTCGCTGCTACATTGGGGAAGCCTGAAAAACGCCTAGAAAACAGTTGGAGCATGCGTGATGGATAATTTTTTAATCAACATAAGCAGTTTTCCAACGGCTATTTATACAACGTCTCTGGTTGTTGTGGTCGGCTACTGGCTGTTGGCTTTTTTTGGAACGCTTGATATTGATGCCTTTGACGCAGATGTCGATCTGGACATGGATGGCAGCGTTAGCGCGTTGGGTGGCGTTGCTGGCTTCATGGCCACGTTGGGTTTAACGGGTGTTCCGATCACCATCGTGATTAGCCTGTTGTTGCTTAATGCATGGATCATCTGCTATTTTCTCACCCTGTTTATTCCAACACTGCCACAATTTGTTTCGTTGGTACAAACCGCAATCAATGCTGGTGTGGCGATTGCCAGCTTTATGGTATCCATTCTACTCACCGCAAGCATGATTAAACCCCTTCGCGGATTCTTTCGAAAAGTCAATCAAGAACCAAAAGCAACCTCGCTTTTAGGATCGACCTGCCGCGTTAGAAGCAGTCGGGTGGACACTGAATTTGGTGAAGTAGCGTGCCAGAATGAAGGCGCGACTTTGATTATAAAAGTACGCTCAACGGGAAGTGATACGTTTAGCAACGGCGATAATGTGGTGTTGATCGAACATGAGAAAACCAGTGATTTTTTTTATGTCGTCAGCGAAGAAGCATTTAAACAGAAGTTAGCCTGAATAATTCAGGTTAGATTAGATAGGAGCTTAGCAATGGAAATACTATTACCGATATTAATGTATGGCGGCATCATCTTAACCACAATCGTTGGGGTTGTGATGTTGTTCAGTGCCTTTTATAAAAAAGTACCCCAAGGTTATGCGTTAATTGTCAACGATATGTCATCCAAACCCAAGGTGCATTTTACTGGGGGTTTGGTCTTGCCGGTCGTTCATAAGATGGAAGTGATGCAGATTTCACTTATTACGCTGGAGATAGAGCGGAAATCAAATGATGGGTTGATTTGTAAGGATAATCTTCGCGCAGATATTACCGTGGCATTTTATTTAAGGGTCAATGAAACGAGAGACGATGTGCTTCGCGTCGCGAAGTCGATTGGTGTGGATCGGGCATGTGATAAAGAGGCCGTGAACGAATTGTTTGGTGCCAAATTTTCCGAGGCGTTAAAGACCGTCGGTAAGAATATGATCTTTCTTGATCTGTTTGAAAACAGAATCAAGTTCAGAGAAAAAATAATCGAAGTGATTGGTGATGATCTCAATGGTTATATACTAGAAGATGTCGCCATTGATTATCTGGAACAAACACCAAAATCAAAACTTGACCCAAATAATATTCTTGATTCTGAAGGCATTCGCCGAATAACAGAAATCACTGCCATTCAAAACATCCAAACCAATCGACTGGAAAAAGATGAATCGCTTGCCATTACCAAAAAGAATGTAGAAACACGCGAAGCCATGCTGGCTTTAGAACGGCAACAAACCGATGCTGAATCGAAGCAAAAACGTGAGATACAAACCGTGCAAGCACGGGAAGCAGCAGAGACCAAAAAAGTTCAAGAAGAAGAGCGGCTTAAAGCTGGGCAAGCAAAAATTGATACTGATGAACAACTCGAAATACGCACCCAAGTGAAACTGCGTCAGGTTGAAGTGGCAGCACAAAACCGCGAACGTGCCATCGTGATTGAAAAAGAAAAGGTTATTCGTGCGCAAAAGATGGAACAAGTAAACCGCCAGCGCGAAGTTGAATTGGCCGTTATCGAAAAAGACAAGGCACTGGAAGAAGAAAAGAAAATCATTGCACAAACCATCAGTGAAAGGATCTCCGTTGAAAAGAAAGTCGCGGAAGAAGAAGAGCGAATCAAAGAAGTACATGAAATTTCTGAAGCCGACCGCTTAAAGCAGATTCTTATTCTCGGAGCAGAGGCATCGGCTGAGGAAGCGTTGGTACACACCGTGATGCGCGCAGAGGCAGACGAAAAGAAAGCGGTACACAAAGCTCGCGAAATCAATGTGATGGCACAGGCTGAATTAGAAGCAGCATCGAAAAAAGCAGAAGCTGACAAAAAATTAGCCGAGGGTACACAGGCAAGCGCCGCCGCTTCTGGGCTAGCCGAAGCGCGCGTCATGGAAGCGAAAGCGGATGCCAAAGAGAAAGAAGGCATCGCCGAAGCCCATATTCAAGAAGCCAAAGTCATAGCCACTGAAAAAGAGGGATTGGCGGAAGCCCGCGTATTGGAAGAAAAATTATCCGCAGAGGCACGCGGCAATGAGGAAATGGGCAAAGCCGAAGCCGTTGCCAACAAAGAGATTGGCATAAGTAAAGCTGAAGTCCTGCGTGAAAAAGGCAAGGCTGAAGCCGATGCTTTGATTGAGAAGTTTGCGGCCATGAACAACATGAACAAAGAATCCCGGGAATTCGAAGAGTTTCGTTTGAATCTTGAAGCGCATTTGCAAGAAATCATGGCATCCATCGCAGCCAATAAAGATATCGCGGGTGATCAGGCAAGTGTACTGGCTGCGGCACTTCAAAAAGCAAACATTGATATTGTTGGTGGTCAGGGTGATTATTTTGACAAACTGGCCAAGGGTATGGGTGCTGGCAACGCGGTGAACGGTTTCATCGAAAAAAGCCCCATCGTTCAAGCGCTGATGGAAAAGCTGCTGGGCGGTAGCAGCATTATACCTAAAGCTGTTTCTAAATCAGATAATCATCATACGAAGGGCAATTCAAAGACTTCCTAAGTGACTTAATAACGGCGGGGAATACACGTGAGCGAGCAAACTAAAAACACAACGGTAGCTGAACAAGCGGTTGCCGAGGGTGGTGCTTATGAGGTTATACGCCAGCGTTTAAGCAAACAACAGCATTCACTTGAAACATTCATCAGCAATATAAACAAGCAACGTCAGCAAGAGTTTGGTAGCACCGAGATGAAAGTACTCGGCCGCATGCGATTAAGAACCGAAAACAACTGTCAGGCAAAAGATCTGGTCTTGGTCGGTGATTATGTGCTTTTTGGTTATAATGTTCATATTGGGCTGAGAAGAGAAACACGTATCGAAGATGTTCTTTCGCTCTACACGCTGGTTGAAAATGAAGGTGAATACGATTTAAGATCAGTGGGTGTTCAAGACGCATTCTTGGCTGATCGCCGCTTTCAAACCGATTTTCAAGAACTTTATGCCTATTATAAAGATACAGTATTGTCCCAGTTGCTGTTCAAGAACAATCAGTTGCTTGCATCATTTCAGATCGGCGAAAAACTCAGCGATGTTCGTGTCTTTCGCTGGGAAGTCTCGGCCGATGGTCAACAGGTTGTGTATATTGATAACCGTGGCGAACGCGACATCCAGTTGCCCGCCAGCTACGATTTTGAATGGGTTGAATGCCACCGCGACGATGTTGTTGAAGGGCGAAATCCGCACATCAATATTTTGGATACCCTGTTTATTGATGCATCGCGTGGCGATATTACGATCAAGGTAGAAGATAATACCAATGTTGGACTCGGTATCTATTCTGAGCCAGTGGAAGATAAAAATCAGTCCCTTGATGATGCTGCATTCTACTACGCGAACCTTAACCAGCTAATCTTATTAAAAATAAAACCTTACAGAGAAGACAACTACCGCTACTTGGTTTTTAATCGAAACAATCAGCAGGTACAACGCATTGATGCGATTGGCCATGCCTGCATACAATTGCCTGAAGATCACGGTATTATTTTCCCAGGTGGCTATTGTTTAACCACAGGTGAAACCAAAACATTCAATGATAAGCTTGAAAACTTGGTCTACAAACGCTCCATACGCTCGCCCAATGGTGAGGATGTCTTGTATGTCTTTTACCAACCTGAATATAATGTGGTTGTGCTGTATGGCTACAATTTGATTGAAAAATCACTGCAAAATCCATTAAAAGGTCACGGTTATGGCTTTTATGAAGATGGGCGGATGATTATTTTTTATGCGGATGCCGAACCCAACCGGGTGCATCCATTGCAAATCTGGCAAACGCCCTATTGCAGCGAAGATTATGCCAGTACACGACCTGCATCAAAGAGTTTTTTTGGAAAAATCGGTAACGCCGAACTGGTTCGGGGTATTTCTGAATTATACAGTATAAGCAAAAGCATGCGCTTAGAGGATGTATCAGCTACTCACTACAACAGACTCAATCAATCCTGTAGTAAGGTGTTCGATAGCTATTACTGGTTAGATTCTCCTGAGATGGCATCCATGGCTAAACTACTGCGTGAAATTACCCATACCGCAGAATTGGTGATCGATGAATACGAGAAAGTAGAGAGTATCCGTGCGCAATCCACCAAGGCATTGCTTGAAGCTTGTGCGAAACAACGTGAAATCATTCGCCATATCCAATTGGGTAGCTGGCATAACCCCCAAGAATTTATTGATGGTTTATTCAGCATAAGACAACACCGTGGTCACCTGATGACGATTAAATCGTACCGTTATATCGATACCGACAAGATACAGCGGTTGGATCACGGTATTGCAGCGGTTGAGCTTGATTTAAATCAGCAAACAGTGGCGTTTCTTGGCTCTGAAGGTGCTTTAATCAGCTACTACAAGGTGCTAAATACCGTTGCTGCCGAACGTGTTAAATGCAAAACGAATGCTGAACTAAAACCCTATGTTGAAGCACTTCAGAAACTGGCACGATCACTGGATCTCATTGCTGAGATGATGGCCACCCTAAAAGTGGATGATGCAAGCGTACAAACTAAAATTGTCGATAGCGTTTCTGAGCTCTATGGCCGCCTCAATCAGCAAAAAGCCGAACTTGAACATCAACGCAACACCATGGGCAGTGCCGAAGCCACGGCGCAATTCGCAGCACGACTTAAATTGCTCAACCAGAGTATTCACAACGCGCTTGCCATGTCGACCACGCCAGCTAAAAGTGACGAACAGTTCTCTAGGCTTCTGGTACAACTAGAAGAACTTGAAGGTCAATTTGGCGATCATGATGATTTCATTGCTGATATTATTAAAAAACGTGAAGAAATATTTGAAACCTTTGAGGAACACAAGCAACATTTAATTGACGCACAGCAACGCAAGGCACAATCGCTGAACGATGCGGCTGAACGCCTATTGCAAAGCGTGCAACGCCGGGTAAAACGATTCTCTACCCAGGATGAATTAAACACCTTTTACAGTGCCGACAACCTGGTCAGAAAAATTGGCGAGATCATCCGTAAATTAAAAGCATTGAATGATAGCGTAAAAGCCGAAGACTTGGATACCCAATTAAAAGCCATTAGGGAGCAGTCCATTCGCGCATTGCGCGATAAAAAGGATCTGTATGAAGAAGGGGGTCAAGTTATCAAACTTGGCCCACGGCATAAGTTTTCGGTCAATACGCAAGCGTTGGATGTAACGATTTTGGCCAAGGGTGATACATTGTTTGTTCGTCTGACGGGCACTGACTATTTTGAACCCCTTGATCATGCAGAACTCAATAAGATGCGTGCCTACTGGGCGATGGAAACGCCTTCTGAAAGCGATCAGATTTACCGTGGCGAATATCTGGCATACAGCGTTCTAAAGGCGGCAGAAAGCAATCAAGAAAATCTTGATTGGCAGACATTAAGCAGTGCCACAACAAACTTTAAAACAATGCTCAAACTGGTGGTGGACTTTGCTGCCCCACGTCACAAGGAACGCTACGAAAAGGGCATCCACGATCATGATGCCAGTTTAATCCTGCAAAAAATAGTCGCGATCTACGAAACTGCTGGCAGCTTCAAGTACTCGCCCTCTGCTCGCGGCCTCGCGGCTGTTTATTGGGCGAATGTGCAAAATGGTGAGTTGCAAAAGTTATGGCATCACCGCGGAAAAAACGCAGGACAGATGGCAAACATCTTTTCTGATAACCACGCAAAAAAAACCCTTGCTGATGACATTGCCAGCGATATGGCATGCTTTATGGCACAGCACCAACTACCCGAAGATAAACGCCTGCTGATCAATGCCAGTGAATACTTGACCGACGAACTGGGGCAAGATCGGGTCTGCTTTGCAAGCACCAAATATGCACGTCATCTATGTGATGCATTCATCACCCACCTAAAAACGCATAATATTTGGCGTGATTATCAAAAATCATTGGATGACATGAAGGGGCTGGTTGGCAAACGCTGGGCGCTGGCAGAGGGCTGGTTGCAGGCGTTTATACAATCGCAACAAAAAACGCAATACACCAGTTTTGTCGCAGAAGCCATTGGCATATTAAACGCAGAACAACGCATTGATCGTTTGGATAGAGAGAGCGATGTTCAAGTAAACATCGAAGATCTGCTTGGTACGCACGATAAGATTAAAAACCGTCAACTAACGATTCAACTCGACCAATTTTTAGATAACAATAGAGACCATCATGAACAGGTCATACCTGCTTACGAGCATTACCTACAAACGCGGCATCAGATTATCCTCAACAAGAGGACGGCGTTGAGACTTGAGGCGTTTAAAGCAAAACCACTGTCCTCTTTTGTTAGAAATCGCCTCATCAATGATGTCTATTTGCCCCTGATTGGAGACAATTTAGCCAAACAAATTGGCACAGTCGGCGATAAAAAACGCACTGATTTAATGGGGCTATTATTAATGATCTCCCCACCAGGTTACGGCAAAACCACGTTAATGGAATACGTGGCTGACCGACTCGGGCTTATTTTCATGAAGATAAATTGCCCCGTGATTGGTCATGCCGTAACCTCGGTAGACCCAGAGCAGGCTGGCAATAGCGCGTCCCGACAAGAGTTAGAAAAACTAAATTTGGCATTAGAAATGGGCAATAATGTCATGTTGTACCTTGATGATATTCAACATACCAACAGTGAATTTCTGCAAAAGTTTATCTCGCTATCGGATGGTACACGTCGCATTGAAGGTGTTTGGAAGAAACGTGCCAAAACCTATGATATGCGTGGTAAAAAGTTTTGCATCGTCATGGCTGGCAACCCTTATACCGAATCAGGCGAAGCGTTTCAGGTACCCGATATGCTTGCCAACCGGGCGGATATTTACAACTTGGGCGATGTGTTAAGTGGCAAAGAAGAAGTGTTCGCGCTCAGTTATATTGAAAACGCCTTAACTTCAAACGCCGTACTCGCACCACTTGCGACACGTGACATGGATGATGTCTATAAATTTCTCGGTATGGCCAATGGCGTAACACTCGCAACAAGCGATCTGTCGCATCAATACAGCGGCGCAGAAATTAAAGAGATTGTTGCTGTCATGCAAAAGATGAAAACTATTCAGGACGTAGTATGGAAGGTGAATCAGGCCTATATAGCCGCCAGCTCACAGGATGATAAATACCGAACCGAACCAATATTCAAGTTGCAGGGATCCTACCGAAACATGAATAAAATGGCAGAAAAGATCTCTGCGATTATGAGCGACGATGAGTTGATTCACCTGGTTGATGATCATTATCAGGGAGAATCTCAGTTACTCACCACAGGCACAGAAGCAAACTTGCTCAAGCTCGCCGAAATTAGAGCATGCATGAGTGAGACACAACAGCAACGCTGGAAGCAAATTAAAGCTGATTTCATGCGTAACAAAGCCTTAGGCGGCGATAATGCAGATAGCAGCAGTAAGATTGTTCTACAACTCAATGATCTGGTTGGCAGCATCAACGCTTGGCGCGATAGTATCGAAAAAACGCGTGTGGAAGAGCATAAAACAAACAGTCAAGAATCGATGGTTAGCAGAAAACAAAACTATAAGGCATTGACTTATATCGCCAAAGCTATCAATAAACTGGTTGATACTATGGATGGCAACACACAGGATCAAAACGCTAAAAACTCAGGCAATATCTCATCCGACAGACTCGCGGATGTATTAGAAAACACGTTAGAACCTTTGGTGAAAATCATGAACGGAAAATTGGATTTAGATTTAACAACGCATAGAAACATGGCCGAGATAAATCGAAAACTGGATGCTATTGGCAAGCAGTCCATAAAAGCAAGAAATAAACCCCCACAGTCAAAATAGAGAATTGTTACGGTGATAGTTTACTAAATCGTTACCGTCATTCAGCGACATCTACCGTCCAGCCGTTTATGATTGCCCCATCCATTCCCAGCGACGAGGTCACGCATGCGATTTTTAAACCCCAAAACAGATTTTGCTTTTAAACGCATATTTGGTTCTGCTGAAAGCACAGATATTTTATTGAGCTTTCTTAACGCGATTTTACGCTTGGAATCCCCGTACCGTATCGCTGAAGTGGACATTATGGATCCCTATTTGGCTCCGAAAATCAAG
>JAUZQQ010000022.1 GCA_030950905.1 Mariprofundaceae bacterium | reverse complement strand
TGGAACTTCTGGAACTTCTGGAACTTCTGGAACTTCTGGAACTTCTGGAACTTCTGGAACTTCTGGAACTTCTGGAACTTCTGGAACTTCTGGAACTTCTGGAACTTCTGGAATTTGTTGTTCGTTGATCATATTGTTCTTATCCACCTGTGTAAAAAATAACTGAGGGACCACCGTTTAAGGAACAGAAAAGTGCCTTTCCAAGGGACGGGGACTACCTGTACTCATCCAATTCAATCAAATCACGCCGTTTCAACACACGCAGCATGCGATCCACCACTTCATCTTGACGCAGTGTCGTTGAATCAATCACAATAGCATCTTCAGCTTGTTTTAAAGGAGCCAACGTGCGTTCACTATCACGCTGGTCGCGTAAGGCCACTTCTTTAATCATTTGCTCTAGGCTTTGTTTACGCTGTGCCAATGGCGTTAATTGCAACCATCGTCGCCGACCACGTTCACGCAACGATGCGGTAAGAAAAAACTTTACCTGCGCCTCAGGCAATACCACGGTGCCAATATCACGACCATCCATGACACAACCTTGTATCGCCAATGTTTGCTGCATCTGCAATAACGCTTCACGCACGGCGGGCATGCTCGCTACCTTTGATGCCACTGCGCCGACATCCTCACCACGAAGCAATGAAGTGCAATCTTTTCCATCAAAAAAAACCCCCTCTGTACGCCAAGACATCGTCTTTAATGCTAGCGATACAAATGACAAAAAGGCATCAGTATTGTTTAAATCAACCCTTGATTCCATGGCACGCCAAGCCACAAAACGGTACAGTAAACCCGTGTCCAAAACGGGAAGTTTCAGCACTTTCCCAAGCATTGAAGCGGCAGTTCCTTTGCCAGACCCTGCTGGGCCATCGACAGCTATTTGTAAGGGACGTTTCATGTTTCTTGCCATTTTATATTCATGCCCACAGCTTGCGCTTGGGCAACAAAATCAGGAAATGAGGTGGCAATGGCTGCCGCATTATAAACAGTAATCGGCGCATCAGCACATTGCGCAGCAACAGCCATCGCCATGGCAATACGGTGATCACCGTGAGCGTCAATAGCTACCCCTCCAGCCAAACGTGCGCATCCGCGAATATGTACACCATCGGGGTGTTCTTCAATATCAGCCCCAGCAGCACGCAATGCTGCCACCATGCTGGCAATTCGATCTGATTCTTTTACCCGCAATTCTTCTGCGCCAACAAGCACAAAATCACCTTCGGCCAAAGCTGCTGCAACAAACAAAGCTGGAAACTCATCAATAGCATCGGGTACATCTGTGGCTGCAACAGTAATACCATGCAGCACGCTGCCTGAAATTTTTATCTCTGCCACAGGTTCTTCACCAACATTAGGGCAAGCAGAGACCTCAATATTCGCTTGCATTGCTTCAAGCACACGCCGCCAACCATCACGCCTTGGGTTAATGCCAACAGTTCCCAAGTTCAGTGATGATCCATCAACCAGTGCCCCTGCAACGGCAAAGAAAACCGCTGATGAAGGGTCAGCAGGAATGTGAATAGGTAACGCTGGAGCCTGCAAGGAACCAATGGGTTGCAATACAATATCATGCCCATCTTTCCATACCGCTTGACCAAACAGCGGCAACATACGCTCCGTATGATCCCTGGTTGGACGAGGCTCGCGCACACGGGTTTCACCTTTCGCATAAAGACCCGCCAGCAACAAACAAGATTTCACTTGCGCACTGGCCACCCGCATAACATGGGTCATACCATGTAAAGATTGACCACGAATAGCAAGGGGTAAATATGCACCTTGTTCACGCCCATCAATGCATGCACCCGCTTTGCGGAGTAGCTCAACAACGCGCAACATTGGACGGCGATGCAAAGACTCATCCCCCACCAACACGCTATGAAATGATTGGCCCGCAAGAATTCCACTAAGCAAACGCACACAAGTACCAGCATTGCCTGCATCCAGTACCATCATGGGTTCTTGCAAACCATGCAAACCTACACCGTGCACCTGCAAGGAAGTTTTTTCAGCATTTAACCATTGAATAGCCACCCCCATGCATTCAAATATACGCGCCGTTGCCAGGTTATCTTGCCCTGGCAAAAAGCCATGAATCTCTGTGATGCCATCAGCAAGTGCTGCCAACATAATGCTACGGTGCGAGATAGATTTATCCCCAGGCACTGTGATTTCCCCACGCAATGGCTGTGTGGCAGCGCCTGCAATCAGCGTTCCTCCAATGTTCAAACGGAACCTCCAATAATTTAAAAAAACGGAATTTATGTGATAAAGGGCATAAAGTCACCTTTTATAAATCACCATTATTGATACCTTTATTTACTATTAGACCATACATCTTAAGATTGCCCCCATGCAAACAACATGGGCTTGCGCCATCTCGTTAATATTTTTACTGCACAGCCCTATCGCACAAGCGCGTATTGATTTGCTTGCAGATCAGGTGGTGCGTGACAGCTACGGTGAAATTACCGCCGATGGTCATGTTGAAGCGACCCGAAATGATGAGTTGTTACGCGCTGATCATCTGCGTTATCATCCCTTAAAAAAAGAAATATACGCCCGTGGTAATGTTGAATTACAATCACCAACGGCAAGCATTCAAGCCAAATCGGCACGTTTACATACCATCAATCAATCGGCACAACTCAAAGAAGCAACGGTAACCTTGCCCGATGGTCAGCATATTCGAGCCATGCGCTTACAACGCGTCGATAAACTCCATTTTACTGGCGAGGATGTCATATTTACAGAATGCTCGCTAAAAGATCCTGCATGGTTGTTGCGGGCCAGTCGCATTAAGGTTGATCAAGAAGCGGGGGAAATGTCTGTCGAGAATGCACGCTTTGAAGTTGCTGGGATTCCTATTTTTTATAGCCCTTATTGGCAATACCCACTCCGTCGAAAATCAGGCTTATTAATGCCCATGATCAGTACCAGCCAACGCCGTGGTACGGAGTTCTCCATGCCCTATTACATCGCCCCTACAGAAAACTGGGACGCAACATTCACCCCCCGCTGGATGACTGCCCGTGGTTTAATGAATGAATTAGAAATACGGCATATCTCCACTTTTGGTCATGAACAATGGTATACCACATTGCTTCAAGATAAAGTGACGGGAACGAGGCGTTACCAAATTGAAGGCAATATGTTGGAGCAATTGCCCCTAGGATTCACGGTACAGGCAGATATTAACCAGACCAGTGATAATCAATATTTATCTGATTTCTCTGCCGATGGTACGATGGTCAGCGCACGCTTTATTCAAAGCAAGGCCAGTGTAGGTTGGCAGGGAGAGCTTGGGAACGTAACATTATTGGGGCTAAAACAGCAGGATTTATCCAAACCAGATAACAATAAAACATTGCAATGGCTTCCCCGTCTTGATGCAAATTTCACCATCCCTTTAATCAATGATGTGCAACTTCACCTCGATCAACAAATCACCCGATTTTCCAGACCATTGTTGATTAGTGGCTGGCGCATGCATGCCAATCCATGGTTAGAAATCCCCTTTACCCCGTTTGCTGGAGCCGTAGAAATAACCGTGCAAGCAGGCATGCACCAATGGAACTATTGGCAATTGCGAAATAATCCCTTACGTGCAGACCGCGCACGCGCTTATGAAACCAGCATACAAGGGGTCTTACACCTAGAGCGCATCAGCAAGAATCGCCATTGGCGGCATGAGATAACACCAACCATGCGTTTTGATTATGCAGTAGCCCCAAATCAATCAACCCTGCCACGTTTTGACACGGCTTTTTCACGCCTTACCCTCAACAACCTTATGCAAGGCAACCGCTTTACAGGGCTGGATCGGGTTGAACGCATGAAACGCCTTAGTCTAATGTTACGTAACGATGTGCAGTTCAACGATAAACAAAGCAAACGCAAGTGGTCTGTGGTCAGCTTGGGAATAGGTACAGCATGGGACTTTTTACGCAGCAGTGTGGACCCTCGTTTAAGCCCTGTTCCAACACGCAATTATGCCAATCTATTGGGCGAGTTTTCATTGTCACCCAACCCAAACTTTCATTTGTCTGCCGAGGGACAATATGATCCCATAGCCCGCTATTGGGCTACGGTAAATGCAGCCTTACGCTTAAATCATGAAAGTGGCAAGCATCATTTATCCGTCACATGGCAGCATACTGACGCTCGCTACGTTCCTACAGCCATCAATTTAATTGGTTTAAATATTTCGGCTAATTTTTACCGCCGTTGGCAATTGTCTTCCCTTTGGCAATACGATTCTATATTAAAACTAACCCAACAAGCCACGGTAAGTATTGCTTACAAACACCCATGCTGGAACATCAACCTTGAAGGGTTTCGCATTAATCGCGCAGGAAGCACCAGCAGCAGCAACTCAGGCTTTCGTTTCACCCTTGGGTTCAAGGGTTTGGGGAGTATTGGTGGAAAATAAGGGCATCCTTCATGTCTTGGTTTACACTTTAGTTCACTTGCCTCTCAGTCCCACGCTCCTGCGTGGGAATGCATACACAGTGGCAGAATGATAGGCTGGTACATAGGGGTCGGGAAGTGTTACCTCCCCGCCCTCCGAACCGTACGTGCAGTTCTCCCGCATACGGCTCTCCAGTCGGTTGTTTCCTCATCGGGACTCGCTCGCTCTGACATGAGCTTCTTTCATAGTGAAAAGCTCT
>JAUZQQ010000021.1 GCA_030950905.1 Mariprofundaceae bacterium | reverse complement strand
AATCTTGCCTTTGCCTACGGCAATGACTTCACATTGGACGGGTTTTTCTTTGGCTGCATCAGGGATAATAATACCACCAGCAGATTTTTCTTCTTCGTCCAAGCGACGGACGATTACGCGATCATGTAAGGGGCGAACTTTTGTTGCCATCGTTTCATTTCTCCTTCAAGAAATTGGAATTATTCATATTGAATAATGATGACCCTTTTGCAGAGTCACGGTTTATATAGGAATCTATTCTTTGCATTTCAAGGGCAAGCTTCATTTTTAATCACATTGCGATGCTGATTAAACAAGCAATGTAAGCAAGCCTAGCATGATGCGACCTTTTAATACTTTAACGATGGACATTTTTAACATCAAATTTTTAATTTTTAAAAAGGAAAATACCATGCGTCACCTATTATTGTTTGGCTACAGTATTCTTTTCTACCCTGTTGTTGTTTTTGCAGCAGAACAAGCATTACCCCAACGTATTGAATGGCATCAACAGGCATGCCAATTTCTTGAGGCAGAAGGTAAAGACCATCACTATCAAAGCAAAAGCGCTGCCGATTGCAAAGCCATCAATCAACGGGATGGAAAAGCGCGGGTTAAACAGGCTAAAAGGACGCGGTTAAAAGCAGGTGTTTACATATTTCGTATTTACAACGATGATGTTGCTTACCCGCTGGGTTTTTGGTTGCGCGGAAAAGGACTGGGACGAATCACCTTACCCTCGGTATCGGGCGGCGGCATACAAACGGGGCATTTTAAAGATTATAAAATAACCCTAAAAACAGGGGATTATCTTTATTCTTGCCCGCTTAACCCCACGCCTGATTATCACTTAACGGTGATACCATGATTAATAATAAACGCTTTCAATGGTTTATTCGGCGTGTTTTGCCTGTGTTGCTGTTATTTACCGCGCTCGTATTGTTTTTTGTGTTTGATTTGGGGCATTGGTTAAGCTTGGACAGCTTGCAAAAACACCATCAGCAATTACAAACATTTAATAACGCACATACCATACTCGCGCCCGTATTGTACCTATTAAGCTACATCGCGATTGTTGCATTTTCGCTGCCTGGTGGCACGTTGATGACCGTCGTTGGCGGTTTTTTATTTGGCGCATGGTGGGGGGGTATGTTTGCTATTGTTGCTGCGACTATCGGAGCAACCTTGTTGTTTTTGTTGGCAAAAACAGCGTGGGGGGATGTCTTGTTGGCCAAGGTTGGCCCCAGCATTCAACAAATGCAAAAAGGTTTTGCTGCCAACGCGCTAAGTTATATGTTAATGCTTCGTTTGGTACCACTTTTCCCATTTTTCTTGGTTAATCTGGCACCAGCATTCTTAGGCGTTCGGCTTCCTGTATATGTGGTGGCAACTTTTTTTGGTATTATGCCTGCAACACTTATTTTTAGCATGGCTGGCAGCGGCTTGCGCGCAGCATTGGTGCAAGGGCAAGATTTAAACTTGCAAGGGGTGATGAACCCACAAATGATCGCCGCCTTGTGTGGGCTTGCAGTCTTGGCATTGGTTCCTGTAATCTACCGCCGTTATAAAAACTGACCCAAAGATTCTTCTAGCGCATCCGAAGCTTCAAGCCATGCATCTTCCGCTTGCGCAATACGTTGTTGCAGCTTTTTTTGCTGCATGCTGAGGTTTTTCACCTGTTCTGGGCTTTCGTTTGCATACAGTGTTGGATCAGCCAATTGCTTTTCAATATCGGTCAACGATGTTTGATCGTTGTTTATTTGTTTTTCCCATTGTTGTATTTTTTGCCGCAAAGGCTGGGTTATTTTTCGTTGCGCTGCTTTGTTTTTGCGTACTGATTTTTTGCTATGCTCAGGCGCAACCGTGAGCGACCCTTGTTCCACCTTTCGTTGCGTACCGCACCATTCGGTATAATCATCCAAATCACCATCAAAAGGTGTCGCCAAAGGCGATGCTACTAACCACAATTGATCACAAGCGGTGCGCAGCAAATGACGATCGTGTGAAATCAATACCATACTGCCAGTGAATGTTTGCAAGGCGAGGGTTAAGGCATGGCGCATATCCAAATCCAAATGATTGGTTGGCTCATCCAGTAATAACACATGGGGTTTTTGATACACCATCATCGCCAAAACCAAGCGCGCTTTTTCACCACCAGAGAGTGGTGCTATGGGGGTAATGCTTGCATCATCGTGAAAATCAAACGTACCCAAGATATTGCGGCATTCTTTTTCTGATAGGTCTTGATCAAGCAGCATCAAATGCTGGACTGGGCTGAGTTCTAGATGCAATTGTTCCAATTGATGTTGCGCAAAATAAGCAATACGCAAGCCTTTCGCTTGTTGATAATCCCCAGAAAGCGGTGCCAGTATGCCCGCAAGCACCCGCATCAAGGTAGATTTCCCCGCACCATTTGGCCCTAACAAGGCGATACGGTCACCCGGTAAAAGACTAAAAGACTGCTGCTTTAACAAAGGTGCATCACCATAACCAATATCGGCACGTTGCAGTTGCAGCAATGGGGTAGGCATAAAATCAGGCGATGAAAAAGAAAAAGAAAACGGCGAATCAATATGGGCAGGGGCAATGAGCTGCATCCGCTCCAATGCTTTGATACGGCTTTGTGCTTGTTTGGCCTTGCTTGCTTTGGCACGAAAGCGGCGAATATAATCTTCCATATGTGCCACTTCACGTTGCTGTTTTTGATGCGCAGCTTGTTGGCTTGCGAAGCGTTCTGCGCGTGCGCATTCAAAATCAGTGTAGTTTCCTGTGTACAGTCTTACCTGCTGCTGTTCGATATGGATGACACGGGTCACACAATGATCCAAAACTTCTCGGTCGTGCGAGATCAGCAACAACGCACCTTCGTATTGTTGCAACCATTGCTCCAACCAAACAACAGCCTCTAAATCAAGGTGGTTGGTTGGTTCATCCAACAAAAGCACATCGGAAGGGCACATCAAAGCACGGGCCAAATTAAGACGCATGCGCCAACCGCCTGAGAACTTGGCGACAGGCATGTGCAATTGATCGGCAGCAAAACCCAGACCATGCATTAAGCTTGCGGCACGGGCATTCGCTGCATAAGCATCCATCACCATCATTTGTTCATGCAAACGTGCCAATTGTAGGCCATCATCGTTTAGCTCGGCAGCAGCAATGGCCTGCTGCAAAGCTATCAAATCAGCGTCGCCTTGCATGATGTAATCCAACGCAGGTGTATTTAAGGCGGGCGTTTCTTGTGCAACGTATGCGATGCGACAATGAGGCTTGATCGACAAAACACCATCATCGGGTTCATGCAAGCCGCGAATCATCGCAAACCATGATGATTTACCGCAACCATTGCGACCCACCAGCCCCAACTTATCACCATGATGAATAGTAAGGTTAGCGGCGGTAAAAAGAAGTTTATGACCGCGCCGCAACGCAAGATTTTCACATTTAATCATCATGAATGGATCACCAAAAGCAAGCGAATCAAGGAATATCTCTGCGAACAGCAAAAGAAAGTGCTTCGCCCATTTCATCGCCCAAACAAAACACGGTATGCCAAACACAGTGCGCCAAGTCTTGCTGTGGCAGCAACAATACATCACCTGCTTGCAAGACAAAACCATGACCAGACTCAAGCATGTGACGAATAAAATCAGGGTGTTGATCCATCAATACTTCCAGTAATTCATGGTCATCTTGATCCAAATAATTGTCCAGTGCATTTTGATCGGCCAGCAGTTGATTGAACTTTATTTGCAGGCAATGATCAGAAAACAATTGCTCTGCAAGGTGGGGGTGGGCATGGTTATAATGGCAAAGCTCTGCCACCAACAAAGGCTTAGAAAGCGCGAGCCAAAAAGTTTTCCCTGTTAATTGCGCATAAACAACGCCTGCATGACCACGCTCAACATCATGGTGCATTTGCGCGCCGCCATGGGGCGCATTAAAATAAACGATTCGTTCCACATAACACATGGAACCGCCCAAGATGGATGCCATCAAAGTATTGATAGCTTGGTTTTTTTCAATCACCGCGCTTTCAGGGAACAATGCAGTGCATAAATTCGCCGCTGATTGTTGTCTTGCTGGGTCGGCTGTCACGTCCTCAAAACCTTCCATGCCAAAAGAGAAGCGAAAACGAAGCGAAGCATCATCATCATAAAATGACAGCCATGATGCTTTACACCATAGGTTATCATGCTCGCTTTCACTTCCCTCATCGGTAAAAAATATTTTTTCAATGGCCTGTGCATCATGCGCTTCTTCTGAGCTTCCTGTTAAAGAGAATGCATGCGCTTTGCTGTCAGCAATAAAATTATCTGAAGGGTAATGCCCCTCCAAAATAGCCATGATCAATGATTCACGGGCAGCAATAGGGGCCTTTTGTGAAAGCAACACATCCGCCACCAAAGCGGGTAAAAAAACAGGTTTATGCTGCTGCCACATGCGTTTGATTTGTTTGGGCGTTAATGTGGATGGCTGCTCAGGTGTCATGCAAATTGCGCCCAAGTCATAACCCCGTCGTTGCAATGGCTGGTCATCGGGGTGATCTGCGCGTGGTTTCCATTGAATCATGATGTGCGTTGCTTCAAAGCCTGAAATAGATCATCGGCATGAAACGAAGAACGCACCAAAGGGCCCGATGCAACCATGCCAAAGCCTTTGCTTTCGGCTAAATATTTTAATTCATCAAAAGCTTCTGGTGTCCAATACTTCACCACGGGGTGATGCCGTTCGCTGGGGCATAGGTATTGCCCCATGGTCAACATATCAACGTTTGCCAAACGAAGGTCATCAAGCACCTGCAATACCTCATCGCGGCTTTCACCAAGACCCAGCATGATACCTGATTTGGTAACGACCGTAGGGTCAAGTTCTTTGGTGCGCTCCAGCAAGCGCAATGACGTATCATAACGTGCGACAGGCCGCACTTTACGGTACAAACGCGGAACAGTTTCAATATTGTGATTAAAAACATCAGGGTGAGCAGCCACAATAACTTCTAGGCATGCCGCAGGTTTACGCTGAAAGTCAGGGGTCAGGATCTCAATGGTTAAATCAGGTTGTCGTTTGCGCAGTGCATGAATTACCTGTGCGTAATGCGCAGCACCACCATCGGGTAAATCATCGCGATCCACAGAAGTAATCACCACATGTTTTAAACCAATACGCGATACAGCATCAGCAAGGCGTTCGGGTTCATCGGCATCAACAGGATCAGGGCGACCCGTTTCTACATTGCAAAAAGCACACGTTCGCGTGCAAACCCGCCCTAAAATCATGAATGTCGCCGAGCCGTGTTTCCAACAGCTTCCAATATTGGGGCAGGCCGCTTCTTCGCAGACTGTATTGAGTTCAAGCTCGCGCATCAAAGCTGCCGTTTGACGGTATTCTACAGATAACGGCGCACGCACCTTCAACCACTTTGGCTTAGCGATGCTGGTGCGCGTTGTACGAATAGATTGAATAGGAATAACAGTATCAGACATGGCACAATCCTAGAAAAATGTTTGAGAATAGAAAGGGTCACTGCAAAGGCATTGCTGTAAAGTATTGCAAAAAAAAATATGCCCTGAAGTATGCGCCGCCATTTACTTGTCCATTTTTGGGCGAAAACAATTAAAAACAATCATCATGGAGGCCGTAAATGCGTGCAGTTGTGGTAGTGGAATCGCCCGCCAAGGCAAAAACTATTGAAAAATACCTTGGCACAGGTTACAAGGTACTGGCCTCTTACGGTCACGTTCGTGCCTTTCCTAAAAAAGATGGCTCTGTTGACCCTGAGCATGATTTTGCCTTAACCTATGAAGTGATTGAAGACAAGAAAAAACGCCTTGATGCTATTGAAAAAGCATTAAAACGTGCCGATACCCTTATTTTGGCCAGTGATTTGGATCGTGAGGGAGAAGCTATTGCCTGGCATATCGCCGATGAATTAAAATCCCGTGGTTGTTTGGATGGCAAATCTATTGAGCGAATCACTTTTCATGAGATTACCCGCAAAGCAATTACCCAAGCGATTGCCAAGCCATCGCAGATTAATATGCCGTTGGTTGATGCCCAGCAAGCGCGCAGTGCTTTGGATTATTTGGTGGGTTTTACGCTTTCACCTTTGTTGTGGCGAAAAGTTCGTAGTGGTCTCTCTGCAGGGCGTGTGCAGTCGGTTTCTTTGCGCCTTGTTTGTGAACGAGAAGCACACATCCGCGACTTTAAAGCACGCGAGTATTGGACTGTGCATAACGATTGTACGCTTGCTACTGGCACATTTACAGCCCAACTTCATGCCATGGATGGCAAAAACCTTAGCAAATTTGCCCTTGAAAGCAGCGTGCCCGCCAAAACTGCTAGCAAACGGGTAGAAAAAGCAGTGTTTACAGTCGAATCGGTGCAAAAAAAACAAACAAAGCAACAACCTTCCCCACCTTTTATTACCTCAACCGTACAAATGGAAGCGGCACGAAAACTGGGGTTTACGGCGCGAAAAACGATGCAATTGGCACAGCGTTTGTACGAGGGCGAAGAGATTGACGGTGAACGTGTGGGCTTGATTACCTATATGCGTACCGATTCGGTGTCGATTTCTGAAGAAGCCATTGATGCTATGCGGCAGTATATTGCGACAAACTTTGATGCTGCATACTTACCCAAGCAAGCGCGTCGCTTTAAAACCAAAAGCAAGAACGCACAAGAGGCGCACGAGGCAATTCGTCCAACTGCCGTTGATCGCACACCTGAAAAAGTCAAAAGCATGCTGGATCATGATGCGTGGCGTTTGTATGAATTAATCTGGAAGCGCAGCTTGGCGACGCAAATGAGCCCTGCCCTTTTGGATCAAGTGCGTGCAGATATTCGCAGTGAATCATTGATGTTACGCGCCGCAGGCTCAACGTTGGTGTTTGCAGGGTTTAGAGCCTTGTACATTGAAGGTACGGATGAACCGGTCAAAGAAGAAACACAAGGGATGTTGCCTGCATTGGCCGCTGGCGATGTGGTAAACATCAGCAATGTAATGCCCAAGCAGCATTTCACCGAGCCCAAGGCACGTTTTTCAGAGGCTACCTTGGTGAAAGATTTGGAAAGTCATGGCATTGGTCGGCCTTCGACTTATGCGTCTATTTTAAATGTATTGCGTGAACGTCAATATGTAGAAATGGATCGCAAACGCTTTGTTCCCACAGAAGTGGGCGAAATTGTTAATACATTTCTTACCCGTTACTTTGATGATGTGGTGAATGTAGGTTTTACGGCAGGGGTGGAGGATAAATTGGATGCCATTGCCCGTGGCGATTGTGAATGGAAACCCTTGTTGCGTGAGTTTTGGGCACCCTTTAAAAAACAAGTCGATCACACCATGGAAAATGTTAGTCGCGCTGATGTGACGCATAGTGAAACCGATGAGATATGCGAGCAATGCGGCAAGCCAATGGCTATCAAATTGGGACGTTATGGTCGCTTTATGGCCTGCACAGGTTACCCTGAATGCAAAAACGCCAGACCATTGAATGACGACAAAGACAAGCCAACAGAAGAGCCAGAACTTAGCGATCAAAAATGTGACAAATGCAATGCACCCATGGTTATAAAAGCAGGGCGTTACGGCAAATTTCTTGGCTGCTCTGCATACCCCGAATGCCGCAACATTCAGCCGCTGGAAAAACCAAAAGATACGGGCGTGGCTTGCCCTGAATGCAATAATGGTACATTTTTAGAAAAAAAATCCCGCCGTGGCAAACTTTTTTATTCCTGCTCAACCTACCCCAAATGCAAAAACGCCTTGTGGAACCCGCCTGTTGCACGTTCATGCCCAGAATGCCAAGCACCTTTTGTCACCAAAAAAACGACCAAACGCCGTGGCACGGAATGGGTCTGCGTTAATGAAACGTGTAAATGGACAGAGGCTGTTCCTGAGAATGAGGTTTAAGGCTGATCTGTTTTTGACAGCCTTATGCAAAACAGACATCATTCCCCCCTGCTCGGTGAGGGCATGTTCTGGTTTAGGAGTTGCCTGTGCAACAAAAAATGATGCGTTTCTTGTCCATTAAGGAACGAACTTTGGGGAATACGCTCTCCCGTATTGGACGTTATTGGTGGCATGTTTGGCGACGCACACCGCTTCATCATCCACGCAAACTTATTCCTTATATTGCCACACTGTTGCTTCTTTTGGCCATGCTTCCTGGCCCTGATGTTCGCGCCAGCATACGCATGTCGCACATTGAATGGTTGGCTACAGAGATTTCTACGGTCAAGGGCCTTGACCTTCAGCCTTGGGATTATGCCTTGAAAAAGGGTGATGTTAGCAGCTCTGTATTGCAAACCATGGATTTTACTTACCAAGATGTATTGGCTATGGATGCCGCCAGCCGTCACGTCTTTTCGTTCAAAAAAATGCGGGCAGGGCATCGGATTCAGCGCAAAAATCAAGGTGTATTTACCCGCGTATGGTATGATGTTGATGCCAAACAACGTTTGCAACTGGAAAAAGAAGGCGATTCGGCATGGCAAGCTTCGCTATTACCCCGCCCACTGCTTCGCTTTAAACAACACACCCACGGCATTATTGAAGGCAGCTTGTTTGTGGCTGCTACAAAAGCGGGCATGGACGAGCGTACTACCATGGCCTTGATTGACGTGTTTGCTTGGGATATTGATTTTGCCCGAAATCTGCGCAAGGGCGACCGTTTTGACGTGTACTACGAAGAAGCCTACGATAATCGTGGAACACTTGTTTCTACCTCTATTTTGGCAGCACAATTTATCAACCGTGGAAAAAGCTATACTGCGGTTCGTTATACCGACAGCGATGGCAAACAAAGCTATTACGACGCGCTGAGTGGCAGTAATTTAAAGAAAGATTTTCTTAAATCACCCGTGAAGTATTCGCGCATTTCATCGCGTTTTTCTCATGCTCGCAAGCACCCTATTTTGGGCTATACCCGCGCCCACAAAGGCGTGGATTATGCGGCGCGTTCGGGAACACCGATTCACGCCGTGGCCGATGGGGTGATCAAAGAAGCTGGCCGTCATGGCGGTTACGGCCGTTATGTCCGCATCAATCATCGCAATGGTATCAATACCCGTTACGGTCACCTACGACGCTATGGCAAGGGCATTCACCGTGGTGTGCATGTGCATCAAGGGCAAGTGATCGGCTATGTGGGCATGAGTGGTTTGGCGACAGGCCCGCATTTGCATTTTGAATACCGTCACGGCAACAAAGCAATCAATCCATTGCATGTCCGCCGCGAAGCAGGTGCGCCCATTGCCAAAAAAGAAATGCCACGCTTTAAACAGGCAACAAAATCCGCCTTCCAAAGCCTGCAATATTATGCCGTACAACAGCAAAACGAACAATGGGGATAAGCTTAATTGTTGAACGTTAAGTCTCGGCAACGCTGGTTGACCAAAGCCAATAAAGTTTTAACGATTGAAATTTTGGCATTGCAAGCGTTACAAACCTCGCTTGCCGTTGATTTTTGCGATGTAATTGCTTGTATTCTCGCGCTCAAAGGCCGTTTGGTGGTGGTGGGCATGGGCAAGTCAGGGATTATTGCCCGTAAAATTGCTGCCACCTTTGCCTCTACGGGAACCCCTGCCTTTTTTGTTCACGCCGCAGAAGCCCAGCATGGTGACTTGGGTATGATTACCCGCGATGATGCTGTGCTGCTATTATCCCACAGCGGTGAAACCCAAGAAGTATGCAATCTTTTGCCACCGCTGCGTCGCTTGGGGGCAACAGTGATTGCGATGACGGGCAACCCCCATGCAACCCTCGCCAAACATGCCGACCTGGTATTGCATATTCCTGTTACGCAAGAAGCCTGCCCCATGAATCTCGCTCCTACGGCCTCCACCACGGCAGCACTGGCCTTGGGCGATGCGTTGGCGGTTGTCGTGCTTAAAGAACGGGGGTTCCGCGAAGAAGACTTTGCCCGTGTGCATCCAGCAGGCAGCCTTGGCCGAAAGCTCATGAAAGTCGCAGATGTAATGCACACAGAAGTCCCAATGGTTACGCAGGATCAAGCATTGCGCGATGCTATAACCACCATGAGTAGTTACCGTATGGGAATTACTGGCGTGCAAGACCACGCTCGTTTGTGTGGCTGCATTACCGATGGTGATTTGCGCCGAATTTTAGAATCAGGCGATGTGGATTTGGCGCAGCCTGCGGCTAAATTTATGCACAGCATGCCGCACATCATTGCGCCCCATGCTTTGGCCAGCGAAGCCATTCGTATGATGGAAGATTTTAAAGTGACATCATTGTTTGTCTGTGAACAAACACAGATTTTGGGCATCATTCATCTGCATGATATCCTGCAAGGCGGACTGACTTAACCATGGGTAAAGAGACAGCAAAAATGTATTTTCCTTTTGATGCAGCGAAACGTGTGCGCATGTTGGTATTGGATGTTGATGGTGTTTTAAGCGATGGTCGCGTTATCTTGCTGAATTCTGGTGAAGAAGCCAAATCGTTTAATGTGCGTGATGGTCATGGTATTAAAATGTTGCAACGCAGCGGTATTGAAGTTGCTTTATTAACAGGGCGAAAGGCGAACATTGTAAACCACCGTGCGAAAGAACTGGGTATTTGTCATGTAATTCAAGGATCATTGAATAAAGATGAAGGAATGGCAAGGTTATGCGAACAGGTAAAGGTTTCCCGTGATTGCTGCGCTTACATGGGTGATGACGTGGTCGATTTACCTGCCATGCAAGGATGCGCCTTAAGTGCAGCACCTGCCGATGCACATATTGGCGTTCGTCATCGTGTGACTTGGGTTTCTTCAACCGCTGGCGGCCATGGTGCCGTACGTGAATTGGCGGAAGGCCTGATCTTGGCACAAGGCAACTGGAAAAAAATCATCACTGCCCGTTATGGCTTAACAGCGATTGAATCTGGTTGGTCGATAAATGAGCTGGCTTCCCTTTTGGACGGGGAAAAATGAATAACTATGGCCGACTATTTATAGTTGTGTGTGTACTAGCACGCAAATGCGTTGGAATGAGCAATAGATTCTGATAATTTAATTTTAAGGCAGCCACCCTATGAAATTTGTAGACCCAAAAAATGATATTGCGTTTCGAAAAATCTTTGGCAGCGAGCAAAGCAGTGATATTCTGGCATCCTTCATGTCTTGGTTTACACTTTAGTTCACTTGCCCCACGCTCCTGCGTGGGAATGCATACACAGTGGCAGAATGATAGGCTGGTATGGATTCCCACGCAAAGCATGGGAACCAGAAGATGTTGGGATTCGCTTCCCTCACCACCAACCTACAAGGTGGTAAAGTGTCAACTACATTTTGGTCGAATATGAAGGATGCCATAACGACCTTGAAATATTTTTATCACCTATCAGGATACTTACCATGAATATTGTTTTTATTGCTTCTGAAGCTGCGCCGCTGGCTAAAACAGGGGGACTTGCTGATGTTGTTGCTGCGTTGCCCCGTGCTTTGCAAAAAAAAGACCATGATGTAACGGTGATCCTTCCTTATTACCGCAGTATTATTGATGCAACAGGTGTAATGATTACACCGATGAATATTCATATTGAAATGTGGATGGATGGCATCACACGGATCGCTCCTTTGCACCGCTGCGAAGTAGATGGCTTAGCCTTTGTATTGATTGAACAAGATGATTTATTTGACCGAGAAGGCTTGTATGGTTCTGCTAATGGTGCATACGAAGATAACCCGTTGCAGTTTATCTTTTTTGACCGTGTGGCACTGGAAGCTGCCGCGCATGTCTACAGCCATGTGGATATTATCCATTGTCACGATTGGCAAACAGGGTTCATCCCGTTGATGTTAAAAGAACAATACCAGCACCGCCCACAAATTGCCGATGCCCGTACAGTATTTACCATTCACAACTTGGCTTATCAAGGTGTGTTCGCTGAGCAATGGATTGAACGACTTGGCCTACCAACACAATGGTTTCATCCGCAAGGTTATGAATTTCATGGTCAATTAAACTGCATGAAAGCAGGGATTCTTGCAGCGGATGAGATCACCACGGTCAGCCCCAGTTATGCACAAGAAATTCTCACCCCCGCCTATGGCTGTCAATTGGATGGTTTTTTACAAAAAAATTCAGGAAAATTGCAAGGGATTCTCAACGGACTGGATGTAGATAGCCACAACCCTGCAACTGATTTAAGTATTGCAAAGCCTTTTCAACATGGGAAAATGGCAGGCAAGAAGGCATGCAAAACGGCGCTGCAACGCTATTGTGGTTTTACTGAGTCTACTAAGACACCATTATTAACCTTAATTTCTCGTCTTGCCGAACAAAAAGGCATTGACCTAATTATCGCCAATTTGAGCAAGTGGGTCAATGCAGGGTGGCAGGTTGCAATTCTTGGCTCTGGCGATGCGTGGTTAGAGGCAGGCTTGCATGCGGCTGCGGCTTCCCACCCGGAGCAAATCTTTTTTCATTGTGGTTTTAACGACACTTTGGCGCGAAAAATTTACGCAGGTGGTGATATGTTTTTGATGCCTTCCCGTTTTGAACCATGTGGACTGGGGCAGTTATTGGCCATGTGTTATGGCAATGTCCCCATTGTTCGTCAAACAGGTGGGTTGATTGATACTGTGGTGGATTATCAACAGCATAAAAGCAAAGCAAGTGGTCTTTCTTTTGTAGAAGCAAGCCCTGAGGCATTCAATCAAGCCGTTTGCGATGCCGTAGCATTGTATAAACAAGCACGCATTTGGTCGCGGATTCGTGGAAACGGCATTCGCCGCGATAGTAGCTGGGCGGCTTCAGCAGATAGGTATATTGCACTTTATAAACAGTTATGTGTATGAAATATGTACTTGCCGCAGATGTTGGTGGTACAAATATTCGCACAGCATTGATTGATCCAGCTGGAAACATTGTATCAGAGCAACGACAACAATTAAATCTATCTGCTTGTGGTAACAGTGCGCAACATATTGTTGCTACGTTGGTTTCATTTTTGCAGCCCCAAGCGAAACAAGCAACAGCTATTGGTATTGGTTTCCCTGGGTTTTTTCATGGGCAAACAGGTGTGCTTGCAGCTTCACCCAATTTGCCTGCCTTACAAGAATTGCCCTTGGCCGATATTTTAAAAGAACGCTTGGGCTGTAGCGTACAGGTACAAAATGATGCGTTGTGTGCCGCCTTGGGCGAGTTTCATTTCGGTGCGGCACGAAAATCTGATGATTTGTTGCATATAACGCTGGGAACAGGCGTTGGTGGTGGTTTGATTTTACAAGGAAAACCCTTGTACGGTGAAGGCGGCATGGCCTGTGAGTTTGGTCATTTATGCGTGAACACAAATGTTGATGCGGCGTTATGCGCCTGCGGTAAACGTGGGTGTCTTGAAGCCTATGCTTCGGCAACGGCAATCAGTTTTTTGTACCACCAACGCACAGGTAAAACATTGGATGCATTTGCTATTTACCAATCTGCTTGCAGCCAGGACCCGGCAGCCATGCATCTTTTTTCAGAGGCAGGAAGGTACATTGGCGAAGCCATGGCGACAGCCGTAAAACTCTTGGACATACGCCATATCACCATCAGTGGGGGTGTAACTGGAGCCTGGGAAATACTTCAACCTAGCATGATTGATGCGCTCGAAGACCATGTAATTTCTCCGCAGCAAGGGCATGTGTCGGTATCGTTATCGACGTTAAAAGATCAAGGTGGAATTCTTGGTGCTGCCAGTATGGCCATGGGTTTGATTTAAAAAGATGTTTTTTATCGCGCCCCACGCTGGCTAAGCGTCTTGGTTCTTTTACCTAAACCCTTAGATGTATAACATGCGCATTCTTATTTTTTATTTTCCAAGGTGTCTATGAACCAACGCAGTACAAACTTTGATCTTTTACTCAGCCAGATGCAGCAACGTATTTTGTTGCTCGATGGTGCTATGGGAACCATGATTCAAGCCCATGGTTTAGAAGAAACCGATTACCGTGGCGAGCGTTTTGCCGATTGGTCTTCGGAGCTAAAAGGCAACAATGATTTGTTGTCGCTCACCCAACCACAGATTATTGCTGGTATTCATGCCCAGTATTTGCAGGCAGGCGCGGATATTGTAGAAACCAATACGTTCAATGCCAACGATGCATCCATGGCAGATTATGGCATGCAGGCCTTGGTTTATGAACTAAACAAAACAGGCGCAATACTGGCACGTACTGCCTGCGATGTTATAGCAACAAGCAATCATCCGCGTTTTGTGGCGGGTGTGTTAGGCCCTACCAGCCGCACATGTTCATTATCACCGGATGTCAATGACCCAGGCTTTCGCAATATTGATTTTGATACGCTGGTTAAAACATACAGTGATGCGACCCGTGGCTTGCTGGATGGTGGCGCTGATATTGTTTTGATTGAAACAGTGTTTGATACTTTGAATGCGAAAGCCGCTGTATTTGCTGTGCAAGAGGTATTTAAAGAACGTGATTGTGCGTGGCCAGTGATCATATCTGGCACCATTACTGATGCCTCAGGGCGCACATTATCAGGGCAAACTGCGGGCGCATTTTACAATGCCTTGGCACATGCAAACCCTGTTTCTATTGGTTTAAATTGTGCTTTGGGTGCAGGCGAACTCCGTCAATATATTGAAGAATTATCCAATACTGTTCCTTGTGCCATTAATGCCCACCCGAATGCAGGCTTACCCAATGCTTTTGGTGGCTATGATGAAACCCCCGAAGAAATGGCAACAGAAATTCGCGAGTGGGCAACATCAGGATTTTTAAACATTATCGGGGGCTGCTGTGGCACAGGCCCTGATCATATTCGGGCAATGGCCGATGCGGTGCGCGGTATTGCCCCTAGGCTTGCGCCTGATTTGCCTGTGTGCTGTCGATTGTCAGGGCTTGAACCATTACACATCGACGATGATTCGTTGTTTGTGAATATTGGTGAGCGAGCCAATGTCACGGGTTCTGCCATGTTCAAGCGTTTGATTATAGCTGGTGATTATACTACCGCTTTGGATGTCTGCCGTGAACAGGTCGAAAATGGTGCGCAAATCATTGATATCAATATGGATGAAGCAATGCTGGATGGGCAGCAGGCGATGGTTACATTTTTAAACTTGATAGCCAGCGAGCCTGATATTTCGCGGGTTCCTGTGATGATTGATTCCTCCAAGTGGAATATTATCGAAGCAGGGCTGAAGTGCATTCAAGGCAAGGGTGTGGTGAACTCTATTTCACTCAAGGAAGGGGAAGACGTTTTTATTCACCATGCCCGTCTGTGTCGCCAGTATGGCGCTGCCGTCATCGTGATGGCTTTTGATGAAGATGGTCAAGCTGATACGTTTGCACGAAAATGTGAAATTTGCCAACGCTCGTATACAATATTGACGCAGGTGCTTGGCTTCCCACCCGAAGATATTATCTTTGACCCCAATGTTTTTGCCATTGCTACAGGTATTGAAGCGCATAATAACTATGCCATGGACTTTATCGAAGCCACAAAATGGATCAAAAAAAACCTGCCCCATGCGATGATTTCTGGTGGCGTGTCCAATGTTTCATTTTCGTTTCGTGGTAACAACCCCGTGCGTGAAGCTATTCATGCCGTATTTCTTTACCATGCGATTAAAAATGGCATGACCATGGGTATTGTTAATGCTGGGCAATTGGCGATTTACGATAATCTCGCCAAGATTTTGCGTGAGCGGGTAGAAGATGTTGTGCAGAATCGTAATACTGAAACAACAGATCGCTTGCTGGAAATTGCTGAGGATTTTCGTGGTGACGGCGTGCAAGCCAAAAAAGCAGACCAAGAATGGCGCAGTTGGCCCGTACCCAAACGCTTGGAACACGCCTTGGTTAAAGGGATTGATGCCCATGTGGTTGCCGACACAGAAGAAGCACGCTTGCTGTTTAAATCGCCCATCGAAGTGATTGAGGGGCCTTTGATGGATGGCATGAATGTGGTTGGTGATTTGTTTGGCGAAGGAAAAATGTTTTTGCCGCAAGTGGTAAAATCTGCCCGTGTCATGAAAAAATCTGTGGCACACTTACTGCCTTTTATTGATGCAGAAAAAGAAGGAAAATCTTCTAGCAGCAATGGTAAAATATTGATGGCTACGGTGAAAGGTGATGTTCATGATATCGGCAAGAATATTGTGGGCGTGGTATTGCAATGCAATAATTTTGAAGTGATTGACCTAGGGGTCATGGTTCCTGCCCATCGCATTTTAGAAGAAGCAGAAAAACATGATGTTGATATTATTGGTCTTTCTGGCTTGATCACGCCAAGCTTGGATGAAATGGTTCATATTGCCAAAGAAATGACCCGATTAGGGCGCACCACCCCGATTATGTTGGGCGGTGCAACCACATCCAAGGCGCATACGGCAGTGAAAATTGTTCCCGAATATGAACCCCCTGTCATTTGGGTGAAAGATGCCTCGCGGGCTGTCGGTGTGGCACAAAATTTAATCTCCAAGCTTAATTGCAAAACCTTTGTGCAACAGACAAAAGAAGAGTATATTGCAATTCGTGAACGCTTTTTGGGTCGCAAGCAACAAAAGAACTTCTTGTCTTTGAAGGCTGCGCGAGCCAATCGAACCATATTGAACCATGGCCAACAAGCATCTGCGCCCAACAAGCTGGGAATCCAAGTATTGAATGCCATCCCTATCGCTGAGCTTCGTGCATACATTGATTGGACTCCCTTCTTTTCTGCTTGGGAATTAAAGGGTGCATACCCACGCATTCTTAACGATCCCCACAAAGGGAAAGAAGCACAAAAAGTATTCGATGAGGCGCAACAATGCTTGGATAGGATCATCCATGAGGGCTGGTTTACTGCCAAAGCTGTTTTTGGATTGTTCCCTGCATGCGCCACCGATGATGACAGTGTGATTGTGTATGATGAGATAAGAAAAATGGAGCAGGCACGTTTTCACTTCTTGCGTCAGCAGTTGGACAAAAAGGATTCACGCGCCAACCTGTGCTTGGCTGATTTTATTGGCACAGAAGATGATTATTTGGGTGGCTTTGCCGTGGCTATTTTTGGTGCTGAGCAACAGGCAAAAAGAATGGAAGCAGAGCAAGATGATTATTCTGCCATTATGATCAAGGTGATTGCCGACCGTTTGGCTGAAGCCTTGGCCGAGATGCTCCATCATCAGGTGCGCACCCAGCATTGGGCTTATGCTGGCAATGAGTCATTGAGTGCTGAAGAAATCATGCGCGAAAAATACCAAGGTATTCGCCCTGCCGCAGGTTATCCCGCCTGCCCCGAACACAGTGAAAAAGCGACTTTGTGGCAGTTGTTGGATGTAGAAAACAATATTGGCATGGTGCTCACCGAGTCGTTTGCCATGATGCCTGCGGCCGCAGTCTCCGGTCTTTACTTTGCCAACCCTGAGGCACGTTATTTTACAGTGGGCAAAATAAACGCCGAACAAGTAAGTGATTACGCAGGGCGAAAAGGAATGAGCAAAAGCGAGGCAGAACGCTGGCTGGCACCGAATTTGGCATGAGTTTTATACCGTTTGTTTTTTAATACGGCCTTGCTCCACTGCCTTTTCCCACAATGGGTGCAGTATGTTTTTGTTGTACTCTAATGCCTCTTGGCCTTCGTGGATGTTGCCAAACATCACCTTGGGCGATGTCTCATAATAATTACCCCATTCATCTTGTTCTTTGCAGTTAAGCGAAGCTTGGTGAGCCTCTGCAATAATAACAGGCTCTAAACCAAGGCGATAAAAAGCATTGTACAACATAGGAACACCTGTAAAGACCACCCAAGAGTAGCCCGCACCATACAAGAAGGCACATGCAGCAACAATAGCAGCGCGTGCGCCGCCAGAACGAAAATCAGCCAAATTTCCCACTTCAACAATTTCATCGCGTTGCACGGGCTGAACAACGTGATTGCTGATGGCTATTTCGATGGGATCATGTAAATAACGCTCAAGAAACAATCGTTCTTCACTGGCCGGGCGAAACCCCAGCATGGCAATATCATGGTGTTCACGACTGCTTAAATGAAGAAGCTTGGGCATGAATTGGCGAATGTTTGCACCATAAACCTCTTGAAAACGGTCATGGATCATTCGTTCAGCTTGTTTTCTTCGGCTGTCTTTGGTATCAATAATGTCAAACAACATGTAACCCGTCTCCTTGTCATTTTCACCAGCAATATCAGACTTTCCAAGTATAACATTTGATCATGCGCGGGTAGCAATGAGAAAAAAATCGGTTTAATCGACGCTTTTATTGTCAATAATGATCCGAACTTCCCGTCCTTTGCTGATATCACTTAGACTTAGGCTATGGCGGTCAGGTTGCCAAAACATGGTGATACCCCGCCAACTGCCATACCCTTTCCATTTTCCATCATGCTTGTAACGCAATTCTACTGGAATGTGGTTGTGTAAAATAGCTGCCAATATGCTCGGGGAGACAATCAAGCCCCGCTTCGCCAATTCTTTTTGACTGATGGGTCGCCAGTAGGCGGGTAATTGTTGATTGTCCAGCAATGCGGTGTTTTTTCCTTGCCAGCGTATTTGCAATACCCTGCCGCTTGCGCCGTGGGTTAGTCGCGCATAACCTGATTGTTCATCACCGACCCAGCGCAGCATTACTTGCCAGCGGTGTTTGGGCTCCATGACCAACAAACGGGCAGAAAAATCATGGTAGGGGCCAATGTTTGGAACGGTATTGTCGGTTTTGTAGGGGGACGATGCGCAAGCTGTTAGCATGCACACCAGCGTTAGCACGGTGCATGCTTTCATAGAAGAGAAAAAGGTCACAAACCTTGCCTGATTTTTTTCTCCAGGTCTTTTTGTTTGTCGCCTTTTTCGCGTGAAAGTGCGTCTTTCCAAGTTAAAATGGCATCGGCTTGTTCGCCATTGCGCCATAACATATCACCCAAATGATCAAGCATGATGGGGTCGATTGTGTCAACGAACTTTAATGCTTTTCGCTGCAATGTGATGGCTTTTGGGTAGATGCCACGCTGGTAAAAAATCCATGCTAGGGAATCCAAGTAGAAACCATTGTTGGGCTTTTCTTTGAGCGCACGGCGCAGGTATTTTTCTGCTTCATCCAAGCGAACACCACGCTCCGCCAGTGAATAACCCAGAAAGTTTAACGCCTCGGCATTATCTGGGCTTTGCACCAGCAATTGTTGAATGGTTGAATCAATCTCATCAAAACGTTTGAAATGATCCAGTGCCACCGCACGGTTTAATAATAAGCCATCGGGTATGCTTGCCAACGCCAATGCAGGCCTCGTTGCATCTAAAAGCTTTTGGTATGCCTTTTGTTGCAAATACAAGGATGATAATACCGCCCAGCCATCAGAAAATTCAGGTTTTTCTTCAAGCAAAGGTTCCAAAATAGATATGGCACGATCCAATGCGTTACGGTTCATGGCTATCACGGCAAGACGAAGCTGACTCATGGCATAACGATTGTGTTGTTTGGTTACGTGCTTGTAATGCCGTACTGCCGCATCAAGCTCACCCAGTATTTCTTGATTTACGCCCAGGTAAAAATGAAACATAGCATTATTGGGCGCAAGCCGTAAGCCTTCAATCAATGCATCGGCCGCTTTTCGGTGTTGTTTTTGTTGGTAATACAACAAAGCAAGTGTTGAATATATTTCTACACTTGCTTTGCCATAAGGTAACATCGCCTCGTAAACACGGGCAGCTTCAGCCAAACGCTTTTGCTGAATCAACCATTGCCCCAGATGATGGCTTACTTCCAAAGCCGCTGGATGCGTCGTTATAAAATTTCGCAATATACGGGTTGATTTTTTTGTGTTTCCAGCTTCGCGCTCAAGATCACTTTGTAAAATAATAACTTTTTCATTGTTGGGTTGTAGTTCAAGCCAACGGCGAACAGTACGCCGCGCTTTTTTTGTATGCCCTTGATGCAAAAAAGACTCAACCTGCAACCCCAACAATACAGCTTGTTCTTTTTGCTTTAAACCTTCTTTAATCAATGCATCCGCTTCATGCCATGATTGTTGAGTCATTAAAACTTGAACAAGACGAACCCGAATAGCGGTTAATTTGGGGTTGTTCGCCAACAATTCTTTTAGATAACCCACAGCACTATCATTTTTATGCTGCCCCAGCAGTGCGCCGACATACAAGCCATAAAGAACGACATTGCTATTGTGTTCATTGTCAGCCTTGTGAATGGGGAATTTCTTTAAAAATGGTGCCAACAAGGTTTCTGCTTGCGCCCCTTTACCTGCATTTAAATACAAACGGGCGAGTTCCAGTTGAGGCAATAATTGATCAGAACGTTTGGCTAAAATTTCTAAAAGAGAACGAGCCAACGCGTAATTTTTATCGTTCAGTGCAGCCTTGCTCGCCAAATACAAAAAAGCATCGGATTTTTTTTGTATTACTTCTGATATGGAAGGTTTAGGTGCTGTATCTTTGGCAGAAGCCACGCTTGTTTTTTGATGCTTTTCCAGACTTGGTGATAAAGCTTTTTGATGGGCTGGCACACAAGCTGAAAGCATAAAAAACATTAAAACTGTTATATATTTATACATCAAACCCTCAAAAGGACGCCAATAATAAGCGCGTAAAAAATAGTTCCTCCCCCCTTTTTTTAATCACACTGAATCGCTAGAAACTGTGTTTCCTCATCATTCAAAGCCCAATAATTTACATCAACAACCCTAGCATTAACGACACTGATGATGGGGTACAAAAACATAGCCCAAGCGTGTGTCAGGTCGGTGGGCGATGGGCGTGGCAAACAATCAGGGTGGGAGTGGAAAACGCCAACAATTTCTTGCCCTGTTGTCCGAAGACTGCGGTCAATAGCTTGGTAGGCAACAGGATCCAATTCGAAACGATCCGCAGCCCGTATTGTGTTTACATTATCAAGCACCCGCGCTTCCGATATATTCCATCCTTGATTGCCCGTAGTGCCAATCAACAAGCCACAAACTTCATGCGGATAACCCGCTATGGCCGATGTTTTCATGGTCTCTTGCGCCACACTCAGAATGCTGCATATGCGGTTATCAGATCCATGATCAATCACCGCACGGTAAGCATCTGTATCAAAACGATTCATCTTTTTTCACCCAAAACAAAGCAGCAGAAAAGACAGTAAGAAGCCTGTCTTCTCTGCATTCTTTGTGTCTATTTATCAGCAATACTTAACAATTCAACTTCAAATACCAATGTCGCGTTAGGGCCAATAAGCTTACCTGGACCATTGGCACCATAGGCCAGTTCGGGCGGGATAACAAATTTATACTTGCTACCAACAGACATTAACTGCACGCCTTCTGTCCAGCCTTTGATCACGCCATTAAGCGGGAATGTGGCTGGTTGACCTCGTTTGTACGATGAATCAAACTCGGTACCATCCATCAACGTCCCTTTGTAGTTCACGGTGACTTTATCCGTTGCGCTGGGCTTCGCGCCCGTACCTTCCGTTAACACTTCATACATCAGACCCGTATCGGTTGTTTTCACGCCATCTCCTTTAGCATATTCAGCGCGAAATTTTTCACCCGCTACAATATTTTCTTTTCCTGCTGCTAGCCGTTTTTTGTTGGCATCATCAGCACGTTTTTTGAAAAACGCTTGTTTGGCAGCCATTGCTTCTTCGGCTTTGATCAACAGTGGTGCATTATCAAGTTGACCATTGATAGCAGCAAACAGTGCCTCACGGTTTATATCAGCACCCAGCGTTTTTAAAGAATTACCAATATCCATGCCCACAGCATAGCTGACTTTATCCATATCACTGGTGAGGGCTAGAGCCGTGCTTTTTTTATCTTCCGCAGCGGCTTCTTGCGTGACTTTTGCCGCAGATTTTCCTGGGTCAGTGGGTTTATCACAACCACTTGTCAGCATCAATGCGATGCTCGCAGCACCCAGCAATAAATAACGTTTTTTCATTTTTACTCCCATTCTATGGTACCCGGTGGTTTGGATGTTATATCGTACACCACCCTGTTTACCCCTTGAACTTCATTGATGATACGGTTGGATACACGCCCCAATAATTCATGGGGAAGGTGTGAGAAATCCGCAGTCATACCGTCGAGTGATTCCACCGAACGAATGGCAATACACGATTCATAGGTGCGTTCATCACCCATGACACCCACCGACTTCACCGGCAACAAGACGGCGAAGCTTTGCCATATTTGTTGATAGAGTCCAGCAGATTTTATTTCCTCTAACACAATGGCATCAGCCAAGCGCAAAATAGACAAGCGTTCTGCTGTCACTTCACCCAAGCAACGAATCGCAAGCCCCGGCCCTGGGAAGGGTTGCCGAGCAATAATTTCTTCAGGTATGGCCAGCTCGCGCCCCAGCTCACGTACTTCGTCCTTAAACAACTCCCGCAAAGGTTCAACCAATGCCATGGTCATATGTTCAGGCAAGCCACCGACATTATGATGACTTTTAATCACCGCTGACTTACCTTTGACCGAAACAGATTCAATCACATCGGGGTACAACGTACCTTGCGCCAAAAAGTCCACATGCCCGATACCTTTTGCTTGTTCATCAAAAATTTCAATAAAGGCATGACCAATGCGTTTGCGTTTTTCTTCAGGGTCAGTAATGCCCGCCAATAAATCAAGAAAACGTTGCTCTGCTTCTACATAATCCAAACGTATATTAAATTGTTTACGAAACACCTGTTGGACTTTTTCTGCCTCACCAAGACGCAGCATACCATTGTTAACAAACACACACGTTAATTGATCACCAATCGCTTCGTGGATCAAGACCGCAGCCACAGAAGAATCCACGCCACCAGAAAGCGCGCAAATAACTTTCCCATCAGCCACTTGCTTGCGAATAGCCAGCTTGGCTTGCTCAAGGTAAGAACCCATCGTCCACTGCCCATGACAAGCGCATATGCCACGCACAAAGTGGGTCAATAGCGCAGAACCCTGCGGTGTATGCACCACCTCTGGGTGAAACTGCAAACCATAAAAACGGCGGGCATGATCGGCCATGGCGGCATGGGGGGCATTGGCAGTATGGGCAATATTAACAAAGCCCTCAGGCGGCTCCAGAATACGATCACCATGGCTCATCCAAGCTTCAAAACCATGGATGCCAGGCAACGCGTCAAACAAGCCTTCATGATCATCAATGGCCACATGGGCGCGACCGTATTCACGGTGTGAGGCCTTACCCACCACACCGCCAAGCATGTGGGTCATCAATTGCATGCCATAACAGATACCCAACACAGGCAATCCCAAGGTAAAGACGCAAGGGTCAACGCGCAACGATCCATCATCGAGCACGGAATCGGGACCACCAGAAAGAATCAGCCCTTGCGCATCAAAATCATGAATAATGCTAGCAGCCACGGTGCCAGGCAGTATTTCACAATACACATGTGCATCACGAATACGCCGCGCTATCAACTGGGTGTATTGTGAACCAAAATCAAGTATTAATATACGTTCCATTTATCCTACCTGTGGGTTGAGCTGGTAAGTTATAATTATACCCACTACTTCTAAAAAAGGCACACGCTAACACCAGTAAAAATATTCGGAAGAATTAGCGTTCTCATACGCAGGTGCTGCCGCTGGTTCAAGCTTGCTACTTAAACGGCAAGCTGTATTCTTCAAACGCCTGAGTATTGTGCATGCACTTCTTTGGCATGGGTATTTGGCAAACGATTTAATGCTGCAATGAAGGCCTGCACGGAGGCAACGATAATATCAGTGTTTGCACCTTGACCATTGACAATCCGGCCATCATTTTCCAAACGAACCGTCACTTCACCTTGGGCATCGCTACCCAAAGTGATAGCATTCACAGAATACAACAACAAGCGACCATTCGGTTCAACCAATAATTTAATGGCCTTAAAAGCAGCATCGACAGGGCCATCACCGCGACCCGTTGCACTGTGTTGTTGGCCATCAATAGCCAACGTGACGGCAGCCTCTGGAACACCTTGGGTTCCCGATGTTACATGCACGCTGATTAAAGAAATACGTTCACCCACGTCGCTATTATCATCATGTAAGATGGCCAACAAATCTTCATCAAACACCTCTTTTTTCTTGTCACCCAATGCCTTAAATCGGGAAAATATCGCATCCAATTGTGTGCTTTTTATGCTCACCCCTAACTGCGCATACCGGTCTTTTAATGCTGCACGCCCCGAATGTTTCCCCAATACCATGCGGTTGGTACGCCAACCAACGGAGGCAGGGGTCATGATTTCATAGGTTTGTTTGTGTTTTAACATGCCATCTTGATGAATACCTGATTCATGTGCAAACGCATTGGCACCCACAATGGCTTTGTTGGCCTGCACCGACATGCTGGTGATTTGACTCGCCATTTTAGATGTGGGTACAATTTTTTCGGTATGAATCCCTGTCTCTATCGAATAACGATCGTTACGGGTGTGCAAAATCATCACGATTTCTTCCAATGCAGCATTGCCCGCACGTTCACCCAGACCATTGATGGTACACTCAACCTGACGCGCTCCCGCTTCAACAGCAGCCAATGAATTGGCAACAGCCAAACCCAAGTCATTGTGGCAATGTACCGAAAAAATCGCTTGATGCGCATTGGGGACGCGCTCTCGCAAGATGCGAATACGCGCGCCAAATTCATCGGGGGTCATGTAACCCACGGTATCAGGAATGTTGATGATGCGTGCACCCGCAGCAATTGTTGCTTCTACAATACGGCACAAAAAGTCTATGTCAGTACGGCCAGCATCCTCTGCTGAAAATTCTACCTCAGGTGATAATGAACGGGCTAACTTCACCGAAGCAACAGCCTGAGCCAATACACTCGCTTCATCCATGCGTAATTTTTCTTGCATATGGATGGGGCTGGTGGCTATAAATGTATGAATTCGACCACGTTCACCCGCTGGTGCAATGGCTTTGGCAGCGGCTTCAATATCGCCGCGCCGTGCCCGTGCCAAACCTGCGATACGTGGCCCTTTCACCTCGCTTGCAATACGCCGCACCGCCTCAAAATCACCAGGCGAGGCAACAGGGAAGCCCGCTTCGATAATATCTACCCCCAAAGCAGCCAAGCCGTGTGCCATGCGGATTTTTTCATTTAAGTCCATGGAACAGCCCGGTGATTGCTCGCCATCACGCAAGGTTGTATCAAAAATATATAAACGCTCGCTCATTGTGTATCTCCAGTCTAAAGGCAAAAAAAAGGGCGGGTCAACGCTTATGTTGAAAGTGCTAAAGCAGCCTGTTTTGGATCGTTGGCATCCCAAATAGCGCCAATCACTGCCACGCCATAATGCGCCAAGGTATTTCGATTGTGGGTACCAATACCACCCAAAGCAAGCACAGGTAACGGTATTTGTTTGCTTAGCAGCATAAAACGTCCTACCCCCAAGGGTATGCAATCAGGGTGGGTTGCCGTAACAAACACGGGTGATAGCAAGGCAAAATCCACCCCTGAGCTTGTTGCCTCATGCAAATCCGCAGCATGATGGCAAGAGGCTGAAATAGACTTACCATGCCCCAAGTATTGACGGATTTCTTGTGCTTTGCTTATATGACTGCTGCCAATATGTACGCCATCAGCATCCACAGCCAAGCATATATCAGCTTGTGAGTGAATCAACAAACGAGCCTTGTATTGCCTTGTCAATAAACGAAGTTTTGCCGCCAAAGCCAACAAATGACCACTTCCCATATCTTTTTTGCGCAGCAGCACCGCATCAACACCGCCTTGTAAGGCGGCTTCAAGTACAGTCATCATCTGCCCATCTTCATCTTTTGGTGGCGTGATCAACAACAAGCGTGGCACAAACAATGCAGTCATCGTTTACCTGCAAGCATACAACGCAAGGCTTCATAACAAGCGATGGCACAGGCAGACGATACATTCAATGATCGCACGGGTGCGTCTTCTCGCATGGGTATGATCAATGGTGTGCATTGCTCGCGAACATCTTTTGCTAAACCTCGGGTTTCAGAGCCAAACACCAATACATCACCTGCCTGATAGCGAACATCCCACAAGCTTTTTGAGGCCTTGGTGCTAAACGCATACCATGCCCTGTTTGTGTCCAGCGACGCACGAAGTGCAGGCCAATCTTGGTGTTCTTCTACGCTCAACCATTCCCAATAATCCAGGCCTGCACGGCGCAACTTTTTGTCTGATAAATCAAACCCCAAAGGGTGAACCAAATGCAAATGACAACCTGTACAAGCGCATAATCGCGCAATATTCCCCGTGTTGGGGGGGATCTCTGGTTCGACCAACACAATATGAAGGACTTGATCAGCATCAATCATTATTTTTTAACCTCATGCAGTGGCAAGTAAATGACAATATCCGTACCTTTACCCCGTGTACTTTGCACATCAATATGCCCACCATGAATCTGAACCGCACCATAAACCATGGATAAGCCCAGTCCTGTACCACTGCCAACATCCTTGGTGGTAAAAAAAGGTTCAAATATACGATGCACATCGTCAGCAGCAATCCCAACACCATTGTCTGTTACGGTTAACTTGATACAAGCTGTTGCACTTTTTTTGAATGTACTAACATCAGGGCAAATGGTCTGATGCAGGTTTATTTTTATTTCAGGCTGGACTTGTTCTTTTACTGCATCGGCTGCATTGTTAAGAAGGTTGATCATGACTTCTTCGAATTGATGTTCATCACCAAAAACCTGCAATATTTGTTCGCTTATATTGGCATCTATATTGATCCCCCTAGCCATCGAGGGTCGTGTTAAGGCAACAATGTTTTTGGTGCTTTTGGCAAAATCAAAAGACTTTTTCTGCACCACGCCTTTACGGGCAAAAGCCAACAAGTGTTGGATCATGGCTGCGGCACGAAAACCTTCATTTTCAATGGTATCCAACTTTTTTTGCAAGGCACTTCGGTTCGGTAAATCAGAGTCTTCTAATTCCATTTTAACCAAAAACAAATTGCCTGTCATGGTGGTAAGAATATTATTAAAATCATGGGCAATGCCACCAGCCAAAGTGCCAACAGCTTCCAGCTTTTGCGATTGGCGCAATTGCTCTTCTAGGCGCAATTGATCGCTAATATCAAAAAAAATTCCTACGTGACTCTGAACTGCACCCGTTGCATCATGGATGGCACAAATATGCAATTGCTCGGGGTAAATATCCCCGTTCTTTCGGCGGTTCCAAATTCGCCCACACCATTCACCCTCTTCTTTGATGGTGTTCCACATGTCACGGTAAAACACGGGGTCTTGTTTTCCTGATTGAAGCACCTTTGGGTTTTTACCCATCACTTCGCCGCTGGAAAAACCTGTGGTATTATGAAAAGCCTTGTTTACATATTGAATACTACCCTGTGAATCTGTAATCAAGATAGCTTCACCTGCATGATCCAATGCTTGTTTAAGCATTTCCAATTGTTCGATGTATTGTTGTTGGCGAAATTGCAGGTAATAAATAAAAACACCAAAAAACACAAACAAAAAAACCATTAAGCCACGCATCCAAGCTTCGTTGGCAGAGGGGTGCAACAATGCGCTAAGAAAATCATGGCTATCAAAAAACAAAACATGCAACATGGCTTCAAAAGGCCAATACATCAGGCCGATAAAGATAGCCAATAATCCAGCGTTTAGTGGCTTTTTAAATATTTTATCCAGCATGGTCATAAGACCTCCTACCCTCAACAAAAAAATCGGCATCCTTCATATTCGACCAAAAGTAGTTGACACTTTACCACCTTGTAGGTTGGTGGTGAGGGAAGCGAATCCCAACATCTTCTGGTTCCCATGCTCTGCGTGGGAATCCATACCAGCCTATCATTCTGCCACTGTGT
>JAUZQQ010000020.1 GCA_030950905.1 Mariprofundaceae bacterium | reverse complement strand
GTTTAAACTTTGCCACATCGGTTTGGTCTTTATCCACAAATATACTACTGGTGAATCTATCGTGGTTCTCTATGTTTCTGAGAAAAGAAAACACGTACTTCTTTTCTAAATCTAACAGCAAAGGATTTATACGAAGTAGCTTCTCCTGATTATTTGTATAACCAAAGTAATGAAATATCCCTTCATTTACCTCCTGCTCAGTAGCTGAGAGGAAATATTTTTCTCTTTGCCTCTCAGAAAACTTTAGTCTGAGCACGCAAACTTGTAAAATCGTCCTTAATCTACCTTCTACATCTGCCCATTCAGTACTGTCATCGTGGGGAGCTGCTCTTTCCTTTAAAACATAGGATGCGGGCAATTGGTTGAGATCAAGCAGGTACCACTCTTTGAGCAACTGTTTATCTGCATCATTTTCGACTGCTTGCAAGATGCGTTCAAATTCTGATTCTTCAATCAGGTAAGGCAATGGAATCCACCCGTACCGATTTCCTGACATAATTAGGAAATTTGGGTGTGGAAAATGTTTACAGGTTTTTACTTCATTCAGACATAATTCCAGGGTCTTTTGATCTAACTGAGCTTCTTCAGTCACGCCCCATCTCAAATCAATAGGCTGAAAGTAATAACCTATGGTCTGACAGTATTTATCAATCTCCGGGAAAACGTGCTGCTGCAAGACGTCTCTTTCTCTAGAGAAATCACTAAATGTTGAGCTTATAAATAACCTAAAAATTTGTGTCACCAACCCCTCCTCAGAGTTAACTACTTAATAACCTAATATGTTTTTTCAAAAATTGATTAGGCAATAATGCCATAACTCTCTTAACTGAAATGGGGTCGCCCATTATACCCCTTGTCAATAGGCAACAAAACTATTTTTTACCGTGTCTCTCAACGGTGTGCCAAATTACCGTGAGTTTAGATATCGTCTTTGGCTCGTTCCTGCGCTCTGCGTGGCAAACTGCAAACTGGGTCACAAACTGATATAAAGGGGTCAGATACAAGGCTTGAATACTTGAAAAAATGACTGCAAAAAAGTCAACTTTTCAAGCCTGACCCCTTTATTTTTCACAAAAAAGTCAACTTTTCAAGCCTGACCCCTTTATGCTTTACATACGGTACGCCACTGTTTCCAGTAACACATCCTCAAACGCCTTCTTATCCACCCATCAAGCTCAACCGCATCATTGTACTTCAGTCCGCATCCATAATGAGCCATCCAGCCTTGTACATAACGCTTTAGCCGAATGATTCTGGATTCAATGGATATTCCTGGACATCTGCGCGTGATACGCTTCAACTCACGCTTGAATGCATGAACTTTGCATTCCAACGTTCGCAGCTTCTTATAGTGAATATTGAAGCCGAGCACTGAACTATCTCTAACATGACTCACCTTACTTTTCCCTTTGTTCACCGTCACCTTGAGTTTTTGTTCAAGAAATCTCACTCCCCCCGCTCTCTTTCGGAATCTCCACACGCAGTGCTGGTGATGGCTGATAAGAGCCCATCAGCAACTGCTCCCTGTAAAGCTTCCATCTTTGGTTTGCACCACTCGGGAAACACCCTAATGTTAATTCCAACACCAGGCGATCCCTTATTGGCTCTAACCTTTTTCCATGCTTCGGCTACACTCGTATGAGATACGATGTGTTCCACCGATGCAAAATCGGTAGGGGATGATTCCATGACGCGCCTGTTATCCAGTTCCCCAGACGGGGTTTGCGAATAATCAGAGCTCATAGCCATCTCCATACCACACTGTCCTCAGACCTTTCCCCAAGGTAACCCTCAGGTTCTCGTCCTCGGCTGACACCTGCCATGTCTGTGTGATCAATCATGAACGCCGCTTGCTTTTTGCATCTCAATGAGACGATGATTTTCTCATGAGGCTACAAAAAGCAAGCGGCGTTTAGGCGCACCCTCGCAGGCTCTGTTCCACAGCCTCCATTACGAGGCTTAGGCTGGGTAAGCGCATGATAGCTTCCACGCTGCGGCACATGATGCGCAAGGCCAAGAATAAGATAGGAAAAACGGCGCAGTTTTCGTGTATTGTTTATTGCAGGTTGCCTAAGTGGGTTGACCATAGATAATGCAGCCGTGGACGAAATTAATAGCTCAACCCCCATTCATTGTGATACCAAAGCATTTCCTATACTGGCTTCCTTGTCTTCAGGGGAGTTAATTTATTTGCGCACACTAACCATGGGATTTCATGTTCGGAGGGGCGAACATGTTATCAAAGAAGGTGAACAAAATCATTACCTTTACCTATTAAAAGAAGGCTTGCTTAAAGTAGAGAAAATCTACCATGATAGACTTTATTCATTGGCTTATATCACACCGGGGCAAATGTTTGGCGAGTCATCTTTTTTGTATGGAACCTTAGTGGGGGCAACGATTACCACTGTTGAGAACAGTATTATTTATCAAATTCACTCCCACGAAATGCATGCTATTTTGGATCGAAATCAACAGTTTAAACGATCGGTACAACAAATATCTGAATACAGATTGGCCTCGAGTGCTTTGGCCATCAATCATGTTTTTCATGGCTTGCCTGCCGCCGCTCGAGAGATTATTGTCTACAATGCCCGCTTTGTTAAGTTAAACAAAGGTGAGTTTTTGTACCGTGATGGTGATGCAATCAATCAATTTATGTGTGTATTAATCAGTGGTGCGGCTGAAGTATATACCAACCATCCTGAGCACCCTACGCAATATATTTCTTTGGGAACCGTGGGTGCTGGTGATGAAGTGGGCGAAATCCCATTGATTACAGGGGAGCCCCACACCGCCAATGTACGTGCAACGGAATCATTACAGTTAATTATGATCAGCACCGAAAGTCTTTTAGCATTTTGTGATCGCTACTCTGCATTTGCTGATACGTTGAATGAGTCTATTGACAATAAATTGCAAAAGCGAGAAGAACTTATTGCGCAACAACGAACGTTGCATGAAATAAATTTGTAGGTGAGCATAGTAAAATCTCATCAAGCACCTTTTATGCCATGCTGCAATAAATACTTGCCCGTCCAAGACTTTTCACAGGCCGCAATAACTTCAGGTGTACCGCAAGCAAGCAACTGACCACCGCGATCGCCGCCTTCAGGCCCCATATCGACAATCCAATCTGCTGTTTTAATAACATCAAGGTTGTGTTCGATCACAATCATGGTGTTGCCACGATCCACCAAAGCATGCAAGACTTTTAACAAGCGTGCCACATCATCAAAATGTAACCCTGTGGTGGGTTCATCAAGAATATACAAGGTATCGCCAGTAGCCCGTCTTGCCAGCTCTCGGGATAATTTAATGCGCTGCGCTTCACCCCCCGATAATGTGGTTGCTGATTGCCCCAAACGAATGTAATGCAAGCCAACCTCTTCCAGTGTTTGCAAGCGTTTTTTTAATGTTGGCACAGCCTTGAAAAATACAGCAGCATCTTCGACGGTCATCGCCAGTACATCGGCAATGGTTTTTCCTTTGTAGCGAATATCCAAAGTCTCTTTGTTGTAGCGTGCGCCTTCACAGGTTTCACAATGTACGTATACATCGGGCAGAAAGTGCATTTCTACCTTGATAATTCCATCGCCCTGACAGTTTTCGCAACGGCCACCACGAACATTGAATGAAAACCGTCCAACCTTATAACCCCTCGCCCGTGATTCAGGAACAGCGGCAAACAGTTCTCGAATGGGGGTGAAAACACCCGTGTAGGTGGCAGGGTTGGATCGCGGCGTTCGACCAATGGGGCTTTGATCAATATCAATCACTTTATCGACAAAATTGGCACCAAGCAATACGGTATGCGTGCCAATGCGTTCTGTTTTTAAACCTTTGTTTTGGGCAAAAGCACGAAACAATGTATCCAACGTGAGGGTGGACTTGCCTGAGCCAGACACCCCTGTGACACAAGTAAAACGTGCCGTTGGAAAACGTGCGGTTACTTTTTTTAGGTTGTGTTCACTCGCGCCTTTAACCCCCAGCATGGGATGTTTTTTGGGTACAGGACGGCGTTTGGGAATGGCAATACTTTTCCGACCCGATAAATAATCAGCGGTCAGGGTATTGGCTTTCATGATGGTATTGAGTGAACCTTCGGCCACCACCATGCCGCCATGTTCGCCTGCTTGCGGCCCCATATCAATAACCCAATCGGCAGTGCGGATTGCATCTTCATCGTGTTCCACAACCAATACGGAGTTACCCAAATCACGCAAACGCTTGAGCGTCCCCAGTAGGCGATCGTTGTCGCGCTGATGTAGGCCTATGGAAGGTTCATCCAAAATATACAATACGCCAACCAAGGCCGATCCTATTTGTGTCGCCAGTCGAATCCGCTGCGCTTCACCGCCTGAAAGTGTACCTGCGGTGCGGCCAAGGTTAAGGTAATCCAAACCCACCTCAATCATGAATCCCAAACGCGCAGATATTTCTTCGAGTATGCGCACGGCAATGCTTTGTTGTTGTGGTGATAGCATGATATTTTGAAACCATGCGGCAGCATCGCGCAGCGGCATGGTGTTGATCTCTGGCAAACTTTTACCCGCTACAAACACATGACAGGCAAGTGGTCCCAAGCGTTGTCCTTGGCAAGCGGGGCAGTTGGTTTCCCGAATATAACGGCGCAATGATGTGCGCACATCATCCGATGCTGATTCATGGTAACGGCGGTCAAGATTGGGAATAACCCCTTCAAAGGGCCGCTCCACTGCCCGTGATTCGGTGCCGCTGATAAACACAAAACGTACCGCATCAGACCCTGTGCCGTGCAATAAAGCGTGTTGTACGACCTTGGGTAAATCGGAAAATGCTGTATCCATGCCAACAGAAAAATGCCCCACAACGGCGGCCAAGGTTTGTTGGTAGAGGGGTGCGTCTCGTTCTCCCCACGGTGCAATAGCACCTTGGTTTAAAGTCAATCCAGCGTTTGGAACCACCAATGCCTCATCAAATTGCATCCGTGTTCCTAAGCCATCACAACGCTTGCAAGCACCGAGGGGAGAATTAAACGAAAACAAACGTGGTTCAATATCGGGGTAAGAAATACCACAATCGGCACAAGCGAAGTGTTCTGAAAACAATTCTTCGCGCACGTCATCGTTATCCCCAACAACGGCCAGCAACATGCCTGAACCATAACGAAGTGCAGTCTCCACAGAGTCTGCCATGCGTGTGCGAATACCAGCACGAAGGATCAAACGATCCACCACCAATTCAATATCATGGCGGTAACGCTTATCAAGGTCTGGGTAACCATCATCCAAGGTATAAATCGTGCCGTCAATACGCACGCGAACAAAACCATCTTTGCTCGCTTGCTCCAGCTCTTGTTTAAACGCCCCTTTTTTTCGCTGCGCCAAAGGTGCTAACAACTGCAAACGAACACCATCATCCAAGGTTAATAAATGTTCAATAATGACACTTGCAGCTTGTGCGTGAATGGGCTTTCCACAGGCATGACAATGCGGTTCACCAATGCGGGCAAACAACAAGCGTAAATAATCATGGACTTCGGTGATGGTTCCTACGGTGGAACGTGGATTTTTGCTGGTGGTTTTTTGTTCAATGGAAATAGCAGGCGATAAACCCTCAATATTATCCACATCAGGACGTTCCATCATTCCCAAGAATTGCCGTGCATAGGATGACAATGATTCAACATAACGGCGTTGTCCCTCCGCATACAAGGTATCAAAAGCCAGCGAAGATTTACCCGAACCTGAGACACCCGTAATCACCACCAGTTTATTGCGGGGAATGTCTATATCAATATTTTTAAGGTTGTGTACCCGTGCGCCACGCACACGAATAACCGCATCATTTTTTTTCAATGTATTATGGGTCTATATTGGGTTTAATTTTTTGTAGCGATCAGCGTAATGTCATGGCAAACATGTGCAAGCACACCATGCTCATCGCAAAAATGAATCAACGCTGTTTCTGGAACCAGTCGATGCGCACGTCCATAACTGTCATCTTGGACTTGTTCATGGTCTTCGCTGCTTAACACCAATGCATGATCATCCTGCAACACATCAATGATTTCGTAATACTTTCTTGTATAAAGAACCTGCTTGCCAATAAGCTCTTGGGGGGAATGGCCTGCTTGCAGCCACTGGCTCAATGTTTTATTCACCCTTGCCCTCCTGCTGTATCGTTTCAATCATGCGTAACATTTTGTTCCGTTCAAACACCAGTCGAAAATGATTGCCGCCGTCGTGCCGCCAAAGGTAGGCCATACGAATACCAACCAAAAGCAATGCACGCACACGGTTTGTATTGCTAACATGGTTTAAATACGCTGTTTTACCATGAATAATAATACGTGGCTTGAGTGTGCTCAAAGTATCACCATACAACCCTGCAATGGCTGCAATGGTGTTTTCATGCAAGCCATCACCAAAAAAGGATTGGTTTTTATCAATTTTTTGCAGTTTCTCGCCAATAGTTTCTAATAGATCGGGTTGTTTTGCTAATACTTTCTCTAAAGCTGTTAACCCCATCATATAATGCATCATATTTTTTGTGTGATCTTGGTATTCACCGCGCAATTGTTTTTTGAGCACAACAAGCATACTACCCTGTTGTTGGCCAGACTCTTTCTTTGCCAGCGTATTCTTTGGCACCGTATTGGCAAACAGTGTATTGATCATTTGACTAAAGTCATCTTCGTGACAACGGCCAAAGCGCGCTATCTCATTAACCATAAAGGCAACATGTGCAAGTCCTGCCAGCGCCATCACTCGAGCATACAAGGGTGTGTCAATGGATGATATACCCATTAAAACATCATGTTGCGTGACTGGTGCTGTAAGCTTGCACCGTGTTTTGCATCAGCATGCAAATAGTCATGGGGCCAACGCCACCAGGTACTGGGGTGATCCATGCAGCCCGTTTGACTGCCTCTTTAAAGTCAACATCACCCGTCAACGTGCCATCATGCTGTCGATGAATACCAACATCAATAACAATCGCGCCAGGTTTAATCCATTCACCGCGCACCAAACCCACTTTCCCTGCCGCTGCCACCACAATATCAGCACGCGCAATATGGCCAGCCAAATCTTGCGTAAAACGATGGGTAATGGTTACGGTCGCTCCAGCGAGTAACAATTCCATCGCCATGGGACGACCAACAATATTGGATGCGCCAACAACGACGGCCTCTTGACCATGAAAGGCACAGCCTGTTTCTTCTAGCAAACGCATACAAGCATAAGGTGTACAAGAACGAAGCACTGGTTTTCTGGCCATTAAACAACCAATATTATAAGGATGAAAACCATCCACATCTTTTTGTGGGTCAATGGCTTCAATGATACGATCGGGGTTGATATGTGCAGGCAAGGGTAGTTGCACCAAGATACCATCAATGCATGGATCATGGTTCATTTCACCGATCAAACCAAGCAAGTGTTGCTGTGTTGTTTGTATCGGCAAACTGTGTGAAAATGATGCAATGCCAATCGCAGCACAGGCTATTTTTTTGTTGTTGACGTAAATTTCTGAAGCGGGGTCTTCACCCACGAGAATAACAGCCAGCCCAGGTGGCCGGCCAAATTTTTTATGCATCTTAGCAACAGCATAGCCCATCGCTGTACGCAAGCGTGTAGATAATGCTTTGCCATCAAGAATCTGTGCTGTCATGGGCGAGATTGTGTCATATTGTTTGTACTTGTCCATCGGAACACAACAGCAAGAATCAACAACAAACAAGCCAGCAACAATACAGGCATATCACCCCAACGAACATAAGGGGTGATGGCCGTACTGGTCTGAAAAGGCGCGGTAAGACTCGCGCTTTGCCACCACGGCAATTGATCCATGATGCGAGCATCAGGCGCAATGACGGCAGTAATACCAGTATTACCCACACGCAGCAGGTAACGACCTGTTTCAACAGCACGCATCCGTGCCGCTTGGGTATGTTGCCAAACAGCGGGTGAATGACCATACCACGCATCATTGCTGGCAACGATAAGAACTTCTGCACCATGGTTGATGCGATCACGTGCTTGTTCTGGAAAGATTGATTCATAACAAATCAACGTACCATAACCAATACCTTCGGCATACAATACACCGTCACCATTCGCTGGCTTAAAATTTGCAATAGCGGGAATAATGGTGCGAATAAAGGGCAACCAACTGGGTACATATTCGCCAAAGGGAACCAGATGTTGCTTACCAGAGAATGTGCGCTTACCCGCAACAAACGCATACAAACCACTTTGAGCATCTTCTCCACCCAAAGCCAACAAACGATCGCCACCATAAAGCACCACGGTCGCCAAGTTCATCATTTTACCTTGTAACCATTGATCCCAATCAGGCATGCGTGAAGGAAAAAAAGGAACAGCAGATTCAGGCCAAACAATCACATCGGCATGTTTCGCAACAGCGGATGATAATTGAATATAATGATCCAATGTTTGAGCAAGAAATGCCGCATCCCATTTTTGGTCTTGTGGCACGTTGCCTTGAATGAGTGCCGCAGTATATGTTTTACCATTCGCCAAAAAAGGTGCGGGTGCGAAGAAAAACAACGCCAAGGTAAGCAATAATGCTGCCGCAGCATGACGCGGGTAAGCAGGAAAAATAGCGAGTGCGGCAATACACAAAGCAGGCAACGCTGCCAGACCATACACACCCACCACACTTGCCCAACCAATAGCAGGCGTGTCCAACAAGATATTACCCAGTGCTGTCCAAGGTAAGCCGGTAAACAAATGCCCGCGCAACCATTCTAAAAGCACCACAGAAACAGGAAATAACCATAGTATATGCAAGGATCTACGTGCCAAACGGCAAGCCAAGGCAAACCAAAGTGCAGGAAACAAGCACATGATCAAGCCTATAAAAGCAACAATCAATACACCAACCCAATAAGGCAAACCACCGTATAAATAAAAGGTCTCAATCAACCACCAAGACCCCACACCAAACCATCCCACACCGAAAGCATAACCATGTGAAAATGGGTAAGCACGCTGAGCCAGCCAGAGCACCAATGCTGGCAACAATAATGCCAACCACCAAATATCATACGGTGAAAAAGAAAACTGCATGCAAGCACCACACAAAAAAGCGAGTGCCAAGCTAGGAGCCTGTCCGAGAATAGAGACCGTAGCGAGTGATTTAGGAATGGGAATTAATGCAACACCCCATGTTGCAAACGCAAGGTGCGGTCTGTTTTGTTAGCCAAGGCCATACTATGGGTCACCATAATAACTGCGGCGGCTTCTTCGTAGCACAATTGACGAAGTGCTTCAAAGACCGTTTCTGCGGTCTCTTCATCAAGGTTGCCTGTTGGTTCATCGGCAAGTAGCAAGCGGGGTTTACCGATCAATGCGCGGGCAACAGCGACGCGTTGAGCCTCGCCGCCTGATAAATGGGCGGGAATATGTTCGGCACGTTGCACCAAATGGAGACGCTCCAATAAGGCCATCGCTTTATTGCGTGCTGTTTTTGTCTGTTCACCACGAATCATCAAGGGCAGCATGATGTTTTCAACGGCAGTCAACTCAGGAATCAAATGGTGGGCTTGGTAAACAAAACCAAGCTTTCTATTGCGTAATTTGGCACGTTTTTCCTCATTAAGTTCAAGTATTGATGCACCATCTAGCGTAACCGTACCATGGTCGGCATGATCCAAGGTTCCTAAAATTTGCAACAATGTGCTTTTACCCGATCCTGAATCACCAACGATGGAAAGAAATTCACCTTGGGGTAGCGATAACGATAGTTTATCCAATACAGTGATCGCAGTCGATGCTGTTTGGTAGGTTTTAGATAGGTCTTTAACATGAAAAAACATGGGGTTAACGCTTTTTCATGAGGGCTTTGATGGTTTCTTTTACCCGTTTCTTTTGGTATCCCTCGACAATTCTTCGAATAGAGGGAAAACGTTGGGCTATCACATTGAAGTTCTCGCGGGTTAGCTCCATGAGTTCCACATTTTGCCCTGCAATCGCCGTTGCGGTGCGTGGTTTGTTGGTCAGCAAAGAGACTTCACCAAAAAAGTCGCCCGCTCCCATTTCACTTAAAGCCACTTGCCCACCCGAAGCATCCATTTTATTCGTGGTAATTAACACACGACCACTTCTAATTAAATAAAAGGTATTGCCCCGCTCACCCTCATGAACAATAATATCACCACGAACAAAACGACAAACACTAAAGCGTTCAGCCAGCAAGATGCGGATTTTATCAGGCACACCTTCAAACAAGGGGGTTACCGCGAGTACCTTTGCCAATACCCGTTGGCGATAAAATTCTTCTACCGTATTTTTTATTTGAGGGTGCTTGCTGACCCATTGGTTAAAAGTATCGCGATCAACCATAAGCACGCTGGTTTCAGCATCTGCAATAGCAGAACTGTCATGGCTTAGGTGTGACATAAAGGCATGTTCACCAAAGAAATCACCTTCGTTCAAATGCGAATAAATACGTACTTCGCCCGTTTGTAATTGTGTTTGCAAGCGCACCGTACCCATGCCAATCAAGTACAAATAATCGCCTGTTGTACCCTCTTTAAAAATAACCCCACCGGCGGGGAACTGTTTTAACTCCAGCGACTCAATAAATCCATTCAGTTCATTGCCTGATAAACTTGATAATAATGGGGTGCGGGTAAAACCGAGTTTGAGGCGTTCACTGGATGACATGCCAAGTGGGTTGCTTAATTGCCCTGCAGTCTCAACCGTAGCCGTGGACGTAGCCCATTCTTCGCCACGCTCTGAAGACAAGGCTTGAAGTTTTTCTTTTACATCGGTGCAATGGGGGTCTAGGCGTAAAATGATTTTGTTGATGGCAATGGCTTGAACGACAAAACCTTGTTCTGCATAGGTGGATGCAATATTGATGTAATCTGCAACAGCACCTTTGGTATCCCCCGTTCGCTCTTTCATTTCGGCTAATTTTACAAAAGAGCGAATATCTGAAGGGTCTTGTGCATGAACTTGTGCAAAGAAATCGCGAGCTTGATCGTATTTTCCATCAAGCAAGGCTTTTTTGGCCTTGTTTCTTAAATTAGCTGGCGACATGCTTACTCATAACGCAATGCTTCAGCAGGTGGTACACTCGCAGCGCGCCAAGCTGGGTAAAAAGTTGCAGCGATACCCAAAACAAAACTAAGGCTAACAATGATTGCAACAGAGACAGGGTCAATAATCGAAGGCACATGGTCAATGTAGTACACGTCCTTAGAGAGAATTTTTATCTTGGTTATATGCTCAAAGGTTGCGAGAATAACATCCAATTTCCACGCTAAAAGAAGCCCCAATACTGCGCCTACTAGGGTTCCCAGTCCACTAAGTAATGCACCCATCGTCAAAAAAACACGCATCACTGAGGCATGGGTCGCACCAAGCGTTTTAAAGACAGCTATTTCTTTGCGTCGCTGCATTACCACCATCACCAAAGAAGAAACCATATTAAAGACAGCAACAAGAACAATCAGCGAGAGAATAATTCCCATCACCACCCGTTCCATCTCTAACGCATGAAAAAAAGAACGGTTGCGCTGCCGCCAATCGGTAATCCATGCGCCCAACGGTAATGTTTGTTGCAAACCTCGGGCAATCAATGAGGCTTGTTCTCGATCATGCAGCATTAATTCAATGCCTGTGATTCGCCCTTTGGCTCGTTCTAAGCGTTGAACGGCCAAGAGCGGTGCTAAGATCATGCCTATATCGTATTCGTAAAAACCCGATTCAAAAACACCAACCAAGACAAAAGAGCGCATGCGCGGGCTCATGCCCGCCGGTGATATACCACCCGCAGGCGAGAGTAAGCGCACCTGATCGCCAATCTCTAGACCTAATTTTCGTGCCAAGTCTTTACCCATAACGACTTCGAAATGCACGTTTAAATCATCGCTCAGAAAACGGCCTGCGGTAATTTGGCTGGCGATATGTTTTTCTCGTGCTGGCAATACCCCTTTAAGAATCGCACCAGCAGAGGCAGAACCACGGTTCGCCAATACTTGCGTGCTTAAATAAGGGGATGCAGCAAGCACGCCATCGGTGGCTTCGGCGGTGCTAAGCCAGCCTTGCCAATTGGCCAAGGTATTATCGGGCCCTTGCACATCAATGTGGGATGAAAAACCAAGAATACGATCTTTAAGTTCGACATCAAAGCCATACATCACCGATAACACAACAATCAATGCTGCCACACCAATCGCCACACCCATAGCCGAGCTCCAACTGATCAACGAAACAAAACGTTCATCGCCCCGAGACCGCAAATAGCGACAGGCAAGCATCCATTCATGCGAAGAAATCATAAATAACGCATATAAATATAAACATGGGCAATCGCAATGCTCATCAGCATCAACAAAAAGGCATGTTTAAGAAACACAAGAAACGCAATGGGATGGCCTGCTCGTTGGGCAAAACCTGCAACAATCAAATTTGCAGACGCACCAATCAACGAACCATTGCCGCCCAAGCATGCGCCCAAGGCCAAGGCCCACCACAAAGGCAGCAGTACATCCCCTTCACCAAAGGTGCTACCCATGTCAGTAATCATAGGAATCATGGTGGCAACAAAAGGAATATTATCAACCATTGCTGAGGCAATCGCGGATATCCACAATACAGCGCCTACGGTGGCATTAAAATCACCATCAGTCATGGCCAATGTTTGCGTGGCTAGCCAGCCAATCGCACCCGTATGCTCCACCCCAGTGACCACCACAAACAAGCCAACAAAAAAGAAAATCGTCGTCCATTCTACTTCAGACATGACCTTTTCGTAAGCCTGTTCTTTTTCTTCAATGGGCTCGTTCCATGTTTGCAGCAGCAGCAGCAATGCAGCACCAAACATGGCAATGGTCGCTGGCTCTAAGTGCAGGGTATGGGCAACAGAAAAACCGCCGATCACCAGTGCCAACACCAACAAACTTTTCTTTAACAAGGGCACATTGGTAATGGCTTCGTTTTCATTAAATGCCATCAACAACTGCCGTTTTTCTTCACTTGCTGATAAATCACGGCCAAACATCCACCAAATTGCGGCCATGGTTACCACGAAAATAAGCGGAATAATGGGCGCAAGGTTCCAAATAAAATCCGTAAAACTTAAATGCGCCGCAGAACCAATCATAATATTCGGTGGGTCACCAATAAGCGTCGCTGTACCACCAATATTGGATGCCAAGATTTGCGCAAACAAATAAGGGTAAGGGCGCACGCCCAACGCATCTGTAATCAACAAGGTAACAGGTGCAATTAACAATACGGTGGTAACATTGTCTAAAAACGCAGAAAACACCGCTGTAACAATGGAGAGCATCAGCAGCACGCGCCAAGGCTCGCCTTTAACAGCTTTTGCAGCACGGATGGCTACATATTGAAACATACCAGTCTTTTGGCTGATCGCGACAATAACCATCATGCCTGTAAGCAAACCAATGGTATTAAAATCAATGCCTGCTATGGCTTGTTGTTGCGTAATTATACCACAAAGAATCATCAACCCTGCGCCCAGCAAAGCAAGTACCGCACGGTTGAACTTCTCCATCATAATCACGCCATAGACCACCAATAAAATACTCACCGCAAGCCACAATGGATTGAGTCCAAAAATAACGGTATTTATTACAGCTTCTTCGCCATGCATTAGAGGATCTCCAGCTTTTTGGTTAAACTATTTAATACATCTTCAGCAGAAATAAGTCCGAGCAATCGTTGATCTTTATCCACGACAATGGCACATTCATGCTTGCCACAGTCGATCAATGCCGCAGCCACCGCCAACACTGATTCATCGGCCTCAACCAACAATGCTTCATCCATTAAAACATTAACATAACTGGCATGGCATGCTTTGTAGCGGGTGCGCAACAAATCCATATCTGGCGCAAACGATAAATTGCCCAAATCGCCCGATGTAACATACGATGGCAGCATGTGTTCCATAATTGAAAAAGTGGATACTGCGCCGCAAACTTTTCCGTGATCATCAATAACAGGCAGCATCCGCACATGGTGCTTGTAAATACGTTGCATCAGATCGCTTAATCGCTCATTGCTGCGGGCAGAAACTACCGCTGTTTTCATAATGTCTCGTGCATACATCGGCGGCTCCTTTATTCTGCTCGCATGTGTGGAAACAACAACACATCACGAATCGCATGTTGAGCCGTAAACATCATCACCACACGATCAACACCAATGCCAACGCCCGCAGCACAGGGCATACCGTATTCCAAGGCGCGAATATAATCATCATCAATGTCCGTGGCTTCATCATCACCCGCAGCCTTGGCCTTGACTTGTTCCAAAAAACGAGCGCGTTGGTCATCAGGGTCATTTAATTCAGAAAAACCATTGGCAATTTCACAACCCGCCACAAACAATTCAAAACGGTCTGTCACATTTGGTTCTTTATCGTTGCGCCGAGCAAGCGGCGAAACATCAACGGGGTAATGGGTGATAAAGGTAGGCTGTGCCAATTCTTTTTCCACCAAGGCTTCAAACAAAGCCAATAAATAATGCCCTGCCCGCCATGTAATCAATGGTTTAATATCGGGTGCAACCTGTAAACATACCGTTGCTAAAGTCGCTTTATCATCGGCATGGCCGCGCAGGTCGGGGCGTTTTTCAAACACGGCTTCGTCCAAACGCAAGCGTTTAAATGCTTGTGTGAAATCAAGGTCAACGCCTTCCCATTGCACATGGGTTTTGTCGATTCCTTCTGCAATATTACGCAATATACACTCGGTATTGTCCATAGCCATCTGAAAGTCAGCATAAGCCTCATAAAATTCAACCATGGTAAACTCAGGGTTATGGGTGGCATCCACGCCTTCGTTACGGAAATTACGGTTGATTTCAAAAACCCGTTCAAACCCCCCCACCAACAAACGCTTTAAATGCAGTTCAGGGGCAATACGCAATACCAAGGGAATATTTAATGCATGGTGATGGGTCGTGAAAGGCCGTGCTGCTGCCCCCGTTGCCTGTGCATGCAACATAGGCGTTTCAACCTCGATAAAACCTTGCGATTCCAACGAGCTGCGAAACAACGATAGGATTTTTGAGCGGGTGCGAAAAGTCTTGCGCGAATCATCTGAAACAATTAAATCTACATAGCGTTGGCGGTAACGCAATTCTTTATCGGCTAGACCATGCCATTTTTCTGGCAATGGGCGCAAACATTTGACGATTATTTCGATGTGCAAAACACGCAGCGATAACTCTCCTGTACGTGTGCGAAACACCACCCCTTTAGCGCCAACAATATCACCAAGATCCCACTTTTTGGTGGCATCATACAATGCTTCATCCACCAAAACTTTTCGGTTGAGAAACAATTGTAGGCGGCTATCTTCGCTCTGAATCGTGATAAAACTTGAACGTCCCATCACACGATGCGATACCATGCGACCAGATACCTGCACGCTAACCTCAGCCTGTGCCAACGCTTCGTTACTCAACGGTTCATATTGGGTCAACAACGCGGCAAGGTTGATGCTATTGCGCCAGTGGTTGCCGTATGCTTCACCTTGCTCGCGCATTTGTTGCAACTTGGCACGACGGACGGTTATTTGTTCGGGTTGTTTGGCTGGCACATGATTGGGGGTGGGGGTTTCTTCATTCATCGTAAAGGGTTTAAGCGATACGGCTATTTAGCGCGAGATCAGCAAAGAAAAAAGCAATTTCAGTGGCTGCATTCTCAGCCGAGTCAGAGCCATGCACGGCGTTGGCATCAATAGAATCAGCATGATCGGCACGTATCGTACCTGCTTCAGCATCTTTGGGGTTGGTAGCTCCCATCAATTGACGGTTAAGCGCGACGGCATTCTGACCTTCAAGAACCATTGCCAAGACAGGGCCTGATGACATAAAAGCACACAAATCACCAAAAAATGGCCGTGCAGCATGTACAGCATAAAAGCGGCCAGCCTCAACTCTCGACAATTGTTGCATGCGAACAGCAATAACAGACAAACCATTTTCTTCAAAGCGGCGAATAATATCGCCAACAACATTTTTAGCGACAGCATCGGGTTTAATAATAGATAAAGTGCGTTGAACAGCCATGATGTTTCATCTCCTTAAGTGCGTTGGGGTTATTATTATAGGTAAGCTATGATAACCCCAAAAGCGGGCGCGGCATTGTAGGAGTCAGAGCAAGAAGTAGCAAACAATCTGTTCATAGAGCAAGGTGCTGATACCTCAAGTGCAAAGGCGTACTTGTGAAAACATAGACAGTCTGAATTTCAACGTTATGATTCGCCGCCGCACAGTGATATGCATGGCATGCCAAGCATATGAATGATGCAAGCTCCCTTGGCTCAGCTGGATAGAGCATCTGACTACGAATCAGAAGGTCGGGCGTTCGAATCGCTCAGGGAGCGCCATATAAAACAAGGGGTTACAGTTTATGCTGTGGCTCCTTTTTTGTTACGGTCGCGCTGCGCTGGGGTTTTTATAAGGCTTGCTTTATTGCCTAATGGCGATATGGTTCGCGCCACTTTCGCAACTTAAAAAAAGTTGAAGTACAGACAGTTTATACAATTGTTTGGGCGAATAGCTCAGCTGGGAGAGCAACGGTCTTACAAACCGTAGGTCACAGGTTCGATCCCTGTTTCGCCCACCACTGGAGTGGTAGTTCAGTTGGTTAGAATGCCGGCCTGTCACGCCGGAGGTCGCGGGTTCGAGTCCCGTCCGCTCCGCCATCTAAGGGTTTAATCCCGTTCTATAAAGCCCGTTAAACATTATGTTTTCGGGCTTTTTTGTTGCTTTCCTGTTTCACCCCGTCCAGCCTTCCCCCATGGAACCCTAGATTTTTTTAGGGTGCGTTCAAGGGTATCTTTCAAGCGCACCCCACCACCACAAAAAACGTTACTGCTTACCAGCAATTTCATGAGAGGCTAATATGGAAGATATACCACAATTGATGTGGGGCGTGTTGTTTGGTGGCATTGGCATGGGCTATTTTATTTACGGCAAAAAACAAAAAAAAGTTGTGGCTTTATCCGCTGGCATTGCTTTGTGTGTTTTTCCTTATTTCATTACAAATATATACCTGTTTGTTATCGTTGGCGCGGCCTTGTTGGCACTTCCCTATTTTATTCGGGGTTAAAATTGTTGTTATCAAGCTGTCATTCATCAGACGATCATCTCCCCCCTTGCCAGCTTAGGAACGTGCACAAAGGAAACTTGAGCAACTAGTTTTCGTCCATCTTTTGTGCTCCTGGAACAAATGGAGCAACGTTTTTGATACATTTCAATGATCCATCATACTCCCTTACCGTTCGCGCATTTGATAAGCCAGTTCAAAGAAAGCTATAATTCGGGCATGAATATTAATTTAACACCCCCAACCATTAATAAAACAGAGCGCGTCGATGATATTCCACTGCTTCTTTCTCAGATGAATAAAATCGA
>JAUZQQ010000002.1 GCA_030950905.1 Mariprofundaceae bacterium | reverse complement strand
AACCAATACCAGCGGCACCAGCAGAAGCAGCAGAAGCAGCAGCAGCAGCAGCACTACTGGCAGTAGGGAAAGTTGTTTTACTAAGATTATACTGCGCACGCAATACAAACGAAGCATTCAAAACTGATGGTAAAGAAAGGCCTTCGTCTTCAATCAATGCTTGCTCGCCCACGTCAGTGAATGCGTTCAATTTAAATGAACGACCAAATGCGTTTACCGCTGGGAAGGTCTGGAAATGACAGCTCAGGCAAGCTGCACCTGTTTGACGCGCAAACGCCGGGATAGCCTCGGAAGTAGTAGGCATGATCGCCACAGCAGAAACGCCAGCAACAGCGAATGCAGCAGCGGAAAGAAGTGTTTTCTTCATTTGCAAATCCTTGTAAGATTTATTTTATAGAACCAACCCTCAAAAACATTCCTGCAAAAACAGGATGCCCCTCTTGGGTGGATGTCCGAACGATAGTGTGTGCTGTATCACTGTGCAATGATGTTGTGTGTCATGTGTGTCATTTTGTTACAGGTCTTTTTATTTTCAGGGTAAACAGGCGATGATTGGGTTTTAGTCATTCGTGTCTATTCGTGTTTATTCGTGGTCAACTTTTTTGAACCGCTAATGGACGCAGATAAACACGAATAAGAGAAAAAAGAAAAATCATTGGCGCCTTGAAGGTGAAATCAAACCTTTTGAGGCGTAAAAATAGATTTAAATGCTAAAAATATCATATAAAATGATAAAGCTGCTACCATGATTCCCCAGAACCAATAAGGCAAACCGATGGATGTTGAAATATTGCTCACATCAGAGGGGTAGTTGCTTCCATTGATGCTTACATAATCGGTAAAAAGGTAATCAATATTATTAAAGGTGGATAGGGTCGCTTGAATACCTATAAATTGCACCGTCAGTTGCTTCAGTGTGGGGTGTCCTTTCCATGCAATCCATGCTGCAACCATGCCAAAAGGAATAATTATAAAGAAACCTACGCCAATTTTAACCCAGATGATCGCCGATAAAATAGAGAAAATAGAAAATACTATAAGGATAATGTGGGTGTCTTTCGGGTTTTTACTCATGATTAAGCAAAGGCTGCCCACAATAGGAGGCCCGATAAGCCCGCCCAAAGAAACAAGGGCTTTGGATAATGATAGGTTCATCCATACAGCCTGTGGTGTTGAACTTGAATGGGCAAGCCCCGAACCATTGGAGAAAATTTCTAAATAAGAGAAGGTGGATCCTACGAAAATCATGGTTAAGCCATGACCCATTTCATGAAACCATGTCATAAGCAGTTGAAAGGGGTAGCCCAGTTTTTGCCCAAAAGGCACGTAGGGAAGCAGCAGCGACACCATGCTGATCATCAACAAAAAGATGATGGTTTGGCTTCTGTTCGTTGTTATCTCTTTTGCGCCCATCAGTGATTGACCGCCTTACCCCAAAAAAGAACAGCATTAAGCAGGTGGCGTAGCAATACAAACATGGCGAAGACCTCCTGCAAGTGTGACCGACAGCGTAATGAAAAAATCATGGTAGGCAAGGAGAAAAACGCAGTCATGGGGATTTCGCAGCAGGTCTTTCTATTCTCGAACAGCCTCCTAGACTTCGCTAGAATTTGTGAGGCAGCATGCATGAAATATCATTGTGTGAAAGCATTATCGAAACAGTCTGTAAAGAGGCAACGCTTGAGCGGTTTTGTCGCGTTAAAAGCATTCGCTTGGAAATTGGCAGGCTCTCTTGTGTGAATCCTGAAGCGATGTTTTTTGCGTTCAATGCGGTTGCTAAAGACACTATCGCCGATGGTGCTGTACTGTTCATTGATGCAATTCCAGCCAAAGCATGGTGCAAGCATTGTGATGCTGATGTGGAAATCATGCAACGTTATGATGCATGTCCCCATTGTGAATATTATCCATTGGAAATCAAACAAGGCGATGCCATGCGCATCAAAGATATGGAGGTTGAATAATGTGTACAGTTTGTGGATGTGGTGAAAACAATAAGCATTCTCATAAACATGCTCACGATCATGATTACAGTCAAGGTGTGGCAGGCGTGCATGTCGCTGGTTTAACGCAAACGAGACTGGTCAGCATTGAGCAGGATATTCTGGCTAAGAATAATGGCTATGCTGATGCCAATCGCGGCTATTTTTCCAGGCATGGTATTTTGACACTCAATCTTGTCTCCAGCCCTGGTGCAGGCAAAACCACGCTGTTGACCAAAACCATTCAGGCATTGAATGGTGCTTTTCCCATGTCAGTGATTGAGGGCGATCAGCAAACCGCCAACGATGCAGAACGGATCCGTGCCACAGGCGTGAAAGCGGTGCAAATCAATACGGGTAAAGGCTGTCACCTCGACGCTCATATGATTGGCCATGCCATGGATGATCTCAAGCTGAAAGATAAGAGTCTGCTGTTTATTGAAAATGTTGGCAATTTGGTCTGCCCTGCCGCTTTTGATCTTGGCGAGGCGCATAAAGTGGTCATCCTCTCCACGCCCGAAGGCGAAGACAAACCGCTCAAATACCCCGATATGTTTCACGCTGCTGATCTGATGATTCTAAACAAAATCGATCTATTACCCTACCTTGATTTTGATGTGCAAGCTTGCATCAATCATGCGCGCAGGGTGAATCCTGCCATCAAGGTTTTACAACTCTCCGCCAGCACGGGGCATGGCATGGATCATTGGCTTCATTGGATCAAAGCTTCCCGTGAACTTTCTTTGATTGGCAGACAAATAACGGCAGCGGCTTAAACGGTGTGCCTTGCTGTGCCTGCCAAAGTTATTGCGTTGCATGGTGATACTGCCATCGTTGATCTGGCGGGCATACAAAAAGAGGCATCGACGGTTTTGCTGGATGAAGTCGCCGTCGGCGATTATGTATTGCTGCATGTCGGTTTCGCATTGGAGCGTATCGACCCAGTTGAAGCTGCAAAAACATTAAAACTGTTTGATGAATTGAAAGCACTGGATAAAAATCGGGGTCCAGCTTCCACTTTGTAAATACTCAAAGTGTAAACCATCATATGAAGGATGGCGTAATTCGTAATTAAGACGATATTTGTCCCAACCTCAGCCCGTGTTCTAGATCTCTCTGCGCAGGACGAGAAACTTTGATGCTTTTAAAAACGGGCAAAAAATGCATCCATCTTTTCATCGCTATTCAGTGTGCTAAATTGACCGCCTGCCATCGCTTCATCACCTGCCTGAATCGCTTTACGAAGATGTTCCAGTCTTAATGCCCGCTGTTCTTCGCTTCTCTTTAGCAGTCTTAGTGCCTCACGCACCACTTCGCTGGCGTTGTTATAATCTCCAGATTTGGCGCGATTACGTACAAACTGTTCAAGATTGGGGGTTAAGGTGAAATTCATAACATGCCTCCATCAATGGAATGATTATAGATATAAGGATTAAGCATTATCATCAAGCATGCTAAAAACAGCACCTTTCAGTGGCTGTAGATAATCCTCAATAACTTTAACCACTGTCTGGGGGTCAATATCGCCCAGGTAGTTGTGAACGAGAATATTTCTAAAACCACTGATCTGTTTCCAGGGGATTTCTGAGTGAATCGTTTTGAATTCATCGGGTAAAGACTGCGTAGCCTCTGAAAGGGTTTGCAGGTTTCGGAGCGTTGCATCGTACAGAACATCATCAATCGTAATATCGCCACGCGCCCTGATATGATAAATTTTATCTATAGAATCAATGATATGCAACGCATATGGCTGCCAAGATTTTCTACTCATAACTCAACACACTCACTCAATACGTCATCACGGATATGCCGATTCAGCTCATGCTCTGGTATCAGGTCGACCTTTCGTCCCAACAGTGCTGCCAGACGTTCAACAAAGGGGATTCGTTGACGAAACATATCGTAACCATGCTCAAAATGAACCAGAAAGTCTATATCACTATCTGGGCGTTCCTCGCCTCTGGCGACTGAACCGAACACGCGAATATGCGTGGCATCAAATTGCGCAGCCAGCGAAAGTATCATTTTACGATTGGACTTCAGCTCATTCAGTAACAGCCTGTCCTCTGTTATAATGCAAGAATCAGGCATGATTTTATGACTTTTTCGGCTTAAATTCATTCAAAATTTCTTTGTGTCTATGTTTCACTGGCTCATCCCCATTTGATCCCTTGCAAATTATCGTTAGCTACTAATCACCCATTCATCGGCACGTTTGTGGCTTAAAAACTCGATGTTTGACATGCTTAATCCATAAGCTCCAGCCAAACCGAAAACGGCAATATCACCAATATCAGCGGCTTCAATATGTACATTGTTGGCCAATTTATCAGCCCCCGTACAAAGAGGCCCGCCAAAATAAACGGCTTCATCATGAATGCTTATCTGTGCGTTAAATAATTTTTCAATGCCGAGGCGTACAATACTCATGGGGTGGTTGATGTTCAGTGCGGCGGGGCGGCGAAAATGGTTGATGCCGCCTGCACAAACAACCTGTTTTTTACCACGACTTTCTTTAATATCAATAATTTCAGTGCAAAAGAACCCAGAATCAGCAGCCAAATAACGACCCAATTCCAGCACAAAATGACGGCCTTGAAAGCCATATTCAACAATCAATGCTTGAAGCCCCTTAGCCCATAATTCAGGATCGAAGTCTGCGCCATGTTCTAAATAGTCAATGCCAAAACCACCACCAAAATCAATAATATCACAATGAATATTAGGGTAAGACCTTTCAATTTCTTGTGTCAGTGAAAAAACCAAGGCACAGTTTTTTAACAAATCATCGACATTTAATACACCTGAAGCTGCATACACATGCAAGCCTCGGAAATTCAGGTGAGGAAGCGTTAATAACGCTGGCAATACCGTATGCAATTGTTCTTCATCCACACCGAACTTTCTCGAACCGCCAGAAAATGTAGTTTGCGCTTCGTGAATATCAAAATTCGTATTGATACGCAACAATACATCTTGTTGTACGCCAGCCGCAGCAGCAATGGCTTCCAATCGATAGGCTTCTGTCAACGATTCCAAATGTACCGTTTGAATATTGTGATCAACAGACCAGCGAAGTTCTTCGGGGGTTTTCCCAGGGCCCGTATAAATCAATGCGTTAGGAAAAAAACCGGCAGCCACAGCGCGTTTTGCCTCACCAAGGCTTGCGATTTCAATGCCTGCTACACCAGCATCGTGTGCGGCCTTTAAAAAAGAAAGATGCGGATTTGCCTTCATGGCATAAAAAATATCAACCCCGTTTGGCATGATACTGCGTAGCTTTGTTATTTTTTCATGCATGGGTGCAAGGTGATACATGTAACCATTTAATGTTTGATTGCATGCCTTTTTTTGCTGACGGATCGCATGCTCAATAGAAGGAGGTAGGTTCATGGGGTGAGATTAACCATCCAATCAATCAATGTGGCTGATGCAATAAGCTGGCCAATGGAACCAACAAACCATCCGCTTCATGAATATGTTCTTTTAAGAAGGCCATGCTACTTTTATGTGGATGAAAAATAACAATACACCCCCCTTTTTTTGCTGCACGCTTTAAAATGGTTTTCCACATACGACCCAATGCCTCTGGGGATGGATCATTATCCAAGAAAAAACGACGGCTCGCCCATGGAACCCCAGCCTTCGCCGCTTGGACACGGGCAACAGAATTTGAGGTGGTCAATGAATCAATAAAAAACAAGCCATATTCGCGGTTGATTTTCATCAACCAACGCATCGCATCTGCCTGCTCGGTCAACATCGAACCCATATGGTTGCTGATACCAGTAACATGAGGGATGCGCGCTAATGTTTTCTTGATCATGGCTTTCATCTGCGCTTCGTTCATCTCTGATGTTAAACCTGTTTTGGTCATCATCTTATCGGCAATATCAGGGTCTTTAGGCTCCATCGGCATGTGCAACATCACAACATGGCCGGCGTTGTATACTTTATTGGCTGATGCCACCGCATCTGGGGCATCAGGCAGTATCGAAAATGTAAGCGGAATGGCATACGCCAACATTGTATCAACAGCTTGCATGCCATAACCCACATCATCCATGATCAAAGCCAAACCACGATCAGCATGGTTGATGGAAGATGATGCCTGCGGTAAAGGCTGATTGTCTTGTGCTGCGTTCATCTGCGCATTGTCATCCATTGGCATGGTTTCAGCAGTTGTTGTTGGCTCAGGTTCTACTTTTTTTGCAAGCGAAGCGTTCGCGGACGTGGTATAGGTATCAGCAGCTTGTTGGCTTGCAGGCGGTGATTCTTTTACCGCTTGTGTGGTGGCATCACGCAGGTATTGTACTTTCTCAGGCATCAGATAAATCACCAAGAAAATGCCCAACACAAGCACTAGGCCTATTGATACCCACAAGACAACAGAGCCGCGCTGCCCTTTCATGGTCTGCTTTTGATGCATCATGATTAATCTTCCTTTTGTGCTTTTCGACCACTTAATACATGCATGGCTTTAAGCACATCCAAAGCGCGTTGTAATTGCGTATCTTTGGGCAGTCTTTTTTGTAAGAGTACCGTGGTCTTGTTGACTTTATCCGATCCTTTTTGTTTGACCTTTTTGTTTAGCACTGGCAATTTCCCATTGCCATTCTCCAAATGACCTTTGAGGTCGCGCTCAGAAATATTGAACGATGCTTGTTTTTCTTTGTCTTCAAGTTTAACCCGTTGCTGCTCGACAGTTACGTCAGGCTCAATACCCGTTGCCTGAATAGAACGACCACTCGGTGTATAATACAAGGATGTGGTTAATTTGATTGCCGTACCATCAGGCAGTGGAATAATCCGTTGAACTGAACCTTTACCAAAACTTTTAACACCCATGATCAATGCGCGTTGGTTGTCTTGCAAGGCACCAGCCACGATTTCAGAGGCCGATGCGGAGCCTTGGTTAATCAGCACAATCAATGGCTTGCCATGCAATATATCGCCTTTTTCTGCGTTAAATGACATATTGCGACCAACCCGTGATTTGGTGCTAACAATGCCACCATCATCCAAAAAAAGATCGCTTATTTCAACGGCTTGATCCAACAAGCCACCTGGATTATTGCGCAAGTCAAATACAACACCTTCTAATGGCCCGCCATTTTCTTTTTCTAATACGCTTATTTTTTTCTTTAACTCTTCGGCAGCATGTTGACGAAACTGTGTCAATCGCAACCAGCCATAGTCAGGTGCCAACATGCCACCTTTCACCGATTGAACTTTAATAATGGCGCGCACCAACTTAATAAGCAATGGCCTGCTCGCGGTTTCACGAAAGATGGTTAAAGTAATACTCGTACCAGGCACACCGCGCATGGTTTTTACCGCTTCCATCAAAGAAATATCTTTCGCCAAAATATCATCAATTTTAACAATTAAATCACCCGCTTTGATACCTGCCCGCCATGCTGGTGTATCTTCAATCGGAGAAATAATACGAATACCGCCTTCCGCCGCAGAAATCTCAATACCCAAACCACCAAAACGTCCATTGGTTTCCACTTGCATCTCTTTGAACATGGCTTTGTTCATATAGGTCGAATGTGGATCAAGGCTGGATAACATGCCTGCAAGTGCGCCATCAATCAATTCTTCATCGGTGGATTCTTTTACATAGGTGCGTTTCACAGCATCAAGAACCTGTGAGAATTTATCCAATTGCTCAAAGTCCGTTGCTGCTGTGGCTTTTTGATAACTTAACGATGGGTTCCAAGCAAGGGTTGCGGCAATAAGCAGCAATAAACCAAAAACCAACAATGTCCAACGTGTTTTATTTAAGCGCATGGTGGCTTACTCCTAGTTTAGTATTTCGTAACATTTTTAACTGCGACACCATCGTTCAGGGTTGCTCACCTTACCATGGTCGCGTATTTCAAAATAGAGACGGATTCGTTCAATCCAGCCTGTTGAACCTGCATCGCTGATCACATCACCTGCTTGGACGCGGTCACCAATTTTTTTGTACAAGGCATCGTTATGGGCATAAATGCTCATCACGCTATCGCTGTGCTCTATGATCATCATCAAACCAAAACCACCAAACCAATCAGCATAACGAACGATACCATTGGCAACCACCCGTACTTTTCGGCCGTTGCGGCTATTCGATGCTGGTGCAATCAACACCCCTTTGAGCTTCGGTCTGTTTTGATCCAAACGCGCACCATAATGGGCAACCAATTTACCGCGCAAGGGCCAAGGTACGCGCCCACGATGCTTACGGATATGCCCTTTAATCGTGTATGCAGTTGGCGTTACCAGCCGTTGACCTTGTTTGGGCTTCCTGTTCGCTGCACGTTTCCGTGCCAAGGCTTGTTGGGCAATACGATTCAGTAAATGATGCAAGCCTTGTTGCTGCAATGCCAATGTTGCGTCCCGCGCTTTTTTAAGACGTACATCATTGCGCACTTTACGTGCCAATGAACGTTTGGCACGTAATTTTTGTTTTGCAGTGGTTTCGACCATGGATTTTTTCTTGTGCAATGCAGCAAGCGCGAGTTGCTGATCTTTTAATGCAGCTTCAGAAACAAGCAGTGTTTTGATCGATTGTTGCAGTGTCTTGCGGTCTCGTGCTTGCCGTTCCAGTACCGAGGCCAACATATATTGGCGATGGGGTATTTCAGTAACGGGGATTCCCGCCAACACATCCATCCAGCTTGGTTCGCGTCCTGCTTGTCGCCATGCGGTTACAGCTTCTTGTTGCATATTGGACTTAATTTGCGCAATGCTTGATTTCAACCCACTTATTTTTTTTCGCAGTACCTTGATGTTATGATTTACGCTTCGTTGTTTCTCTAATACCGCCGTCAATTCTCGTTTTGCTTTAACCCATGCGCGATCCAATCCGCGCAAGGTTTTGTTGAGCGAACCCAATTTACTTTCTAAAACGCGCCGTGTATGGATTAATTCTTGCCGTTCTTTTTTAAGTTGTTGCAGTTCATAATGAACATCACGGCTACCTGCATAACTTGCCGATGGAAAAGTTATGCAGCAGAGCATCAAAACAGCAACCATAAATTTTAATAACTTACACACGCTCACACCGCCCGATCAGTGTATGTTTTGCCAACAACAAGGCAGCGAAGCTTCATTATTCGCTATCGCTTTCTGGCCTTGCCCATAAGCGTTCTAACTGAAAATTTTCGCGTGTTTCGGGCAAAAACAAATGAACAACGACATCGCCCAAATCAACCAATAGCCATTCCATACCATCGCGACCTTCAATTTTAGCAGGCAGCCCCAACGCATGGGCCACTTGAGAAACGCTTTGTGCCAAAGCATCGAGTTGCCTGCCACTGCGCCCCGTGGCAATGATAAAACGATCAGCGAAATCACAACGCCCTTGCACATTAATTTGTATAATGTTCATGCCTTTTTTGTCTTCTAAGGCTGCCAACACATCGTCGCTTAAGCGTTCCACTGTAATATTATTCATGTATTCCTCTGTATTTTGTTTGCGCCCATACCATTGGTTTAACAATGGATGGTTCCCTTGTTTTTTTGTTGATAGCAAAATATGACCGCAACGCAATTGCTTACGAATGTGGGTGGCAGACACATCAGGCAACCCATCCGATAAAAAAACAACGTGGCCACCATCTTTATATTGTCTTGTTTGCCAAGTCGCTAAATCAAGCGTTTTCCAGCCGTTAATACGACACGGTGTGATGCCAACCCGTAAAAAAACGGCAATATTACATAACTTGCGATGGATGGGGTAGTCCACCCATTGTTCGATCTTTTGCCAAGCATCCATGCCCAGTAAAAATATTGGCATGATGGCGGGCCATGCTTGTTGTATACGTGCCAAGGTATCACAGCTTGGTACGGGGGCGTTCGCGCTAACTTCCCAATCCAAGACATGGGTTTTTGGCGTATTTCTAAACATGGCTGCCACAAGTTGCAAACGCTGCTGCGCCGTGATGCCAGCACTCAGCGAACGGTGAATGGCTTGCCCCACAGGAATAACCCATAGTTCATCCAAACACAGGCGTTTTATAGCGGTTTCTGCCAACGCCAAATGACCTTCGTGGGGCGGGTCAAAACTGCCCCCAAAAACACCAATGCGGGGGGTTTGGCGCATCAACCCTGACGTTGATTTAATAAAATTTTAGTGCCACGAATCATAAAAACATCAAAGTTTTTTTCAGCCGCGCCTTGCTCGTTAAAATACACTTTACCACTTTCAGCAGGGAAACCAGCATCATCATGCAAGGCTTGTACAGCACTTAACCCTTGTAAACCAAGTCGACTACCCAACAACAAGGTGATATGCGCGGTATCATATCCTAAGGCAAACAATGCACTGGGCGTGCCTTGCCCCCAAGTCCCGCGGTAATGGGTGACAAGGCCACTGGCATTATTGGGTACAACAGGTTGGCAAAACAACGATGCACCCAAATAACGACCACTGTCATCCAACAAATGGCGATCCATCCAGCGGTTGCTACCCAACATGGGGATTTTACGCAAATCAACATAAGCGAGTTGCCCAGCAAGCTTGGCCACAGTCGCGCCAGGCATGGCCAAATAAAGGGCATCAACCCCCGGTGGAATACGAACATCCAAGCGGCGGTATGGGGTAAATACATGCAAGCCCAAATCAAGGTCGCGCAACACAAGCTCATCATCAGTTACCGCACGAAATGTGCGCAATCGATTGATATAATTCACACTGTTGTTGTTTAATGTCAGCGTACCCGCTATTTCACCGCCCGCTTGGGTGAATGCTTTGGCAAAAATCATAGCTTCTTCTCGCTCAGATCTACTTTGCCCTGTAATAATGCCAATGCGCCTCATCTTTAACCGTATCGCCTCGCGTGCCATAAACCGCGCTTGAATACCCCGTGCAATGCTGTGAATAAACAAAGCAGGATGTTTGGCTGCAAACTCGCTGTGTTTACTCAAGCTGATAACGGGTATATCATCGTGTAAGTAGGGAATAATGGCTTCAACATTATCACGCAACAATGGGCCAATGATCCAGTTCGCACCATTTTTCACTAATTGTTCATAACCTTGCAAGGCAACAGCAGGAGAGCTGGCAGCATCAATCACCGTTAATTGAACCATGTGTCCCCAATCGGGACTGCTTACAGCCAAGCGAATCCCATTGAGTAAGGTTCGACCATAATCACCATAACGGCCATGCAATGGAAGAATAACACCAATATGAATGGGCTTCATGCCCCGTTGTTCCCAGTTATAGCGTGGCCATGCCGACTGCGACACGGGCGATGCATCAACAATTGGCGGGCGAGCGACAGGCATTGTGGGTTTGTTTGAAATAGATGGGTTGCTGGTTTCTGGTTTGCCAGTGCTATGCAGCAGGCCTGGAACTACGGTGTTATGGCAGGCAGGTAACAGCAACAATGCCAGCAGCCCCAGTGCAATTGCCCTCAGTGGTAGCGGGGTCGTATGCAACGTATTCATCGTATCATGGTTCATGGTATAAGCCTTGTTGCAGTTGGGCATAGCATAGCATAGCATTGTCTCATGGAAACGCAGACTAAGGTGAAAAACTCAACTGGCCAACTTTTCGTGGTTGCGACCCCCATCGGCAATCTTGAAGACATGACATTTCGTGCCATAAAAACCTTGCAAAAAGTCGCAAAAATCGCCGCTGAAGATACCCGAACCAGCCGTGTATTGTTGCGTCATTTTAAAATCAATACACCAATGATAGCCTGCCATGAGCACAACGAAAAAGAAGTAGCAGACACTATTCTTGAGCTACTCAACCAAGGGCAAGATATTGCCCTGATCAGTGACGCTGGCACACCCTTGATCAACGACCCTGGCTTTCGTTTGGTGCAACATATTAGCCAAGCAGGTGTGCGTATTGTGCCGTTGCCTGGGGCATGCAGCCCCATGGTCGCACTGTGTGCAGCAGGTCTTGCCTCGGATCGTTTTAGTTACCTCGGCTTTTTTCCGCGCAGTGGTCGCGCAAAAACAGAGGCCTTGCGTTTTATCGAAGGGCAGCGTCATACCTTGATTTTTCTGGAGTCGCCCAAACGCATCGTTAAAACATTGAAAACATTAGAGCCATTGTGCATCAATCGAGACCTGTGTGTTGCCCGTGAATTAACCAAATTGTATGAAGAATTTATACGTGGCTCTTGTGAAACATTGCTGGCGCACTTCGCTGCCCACGCGCCGCGCGGTGAAATGGTGCTGTTGATTGGGCCATGCAACACCCCCATGGTTGTCGATGATGCGATGATCTTTCGTGTTGCAGCCACCCCTTTGATGCTGGCTCTCGCACCATCAGCCAAAGCGCGTGAGGTGGCGAAGGTGTTGGACGTTGCCCGCGCCCGCGTTTATGACGTATTGATGGCGAAGGATGGACAAGGTGTCGACCCATAAAGGCCAGATTGGCGAGCAACAAGCCTGTGATTTCCTCGCTACTCATGGTTATACTATTCTTGCACGCAATGTGCGTATCGGCCCTGGTGAAATTGATGTTGTTGCCATACGCTTGCAGGTATTGGCTTTCATCGAAGT